>NZ_BAAGPQ010000026.1:0-145619 GCF_054783995.1 Actinocorallia aurea | reverse complement strand
TCGTGGAACGGGCTGAAGACGATCGGCACGTTCGCGTTCTTGATGTTCTGCGCGAGCGCCCTGCGGGAAGGCGCCGGCGTTCCAGATGGTGCGGGCCCAGTTCGCGTCGGGCAGGCCGCCCCAGCCGAAGAAGCTCTTGATCATGTTCGGCTTCATGCCGGTCTCGTTGGCCAGCGCGTTGCGGTCCGCGATCTGGTTGCGCGCCTGGTCGGTGAAGACCCCGAAGATGTCGCGCTTGGGCTAGGCCCTCCGCTCCCGAAGCTGTCCCCAGACCCAAAGTAGCCAAGCGCGTGATCGCGATTGCGGTTCGTGGTCAGCACACTGGTGCGAAAGAGGGCTGGTGGGTGCGAGGTGAGTGATATCCGAACTTTACCTTATCGTTTCCTTATAGTTACATAAAGGGGTCGTATTGTCCCTATTAAGTCCCACATGTACGATTTGCAACGTTCAATTCGTTCGTTTGCTGTTTCAGTCATGCACGTTCCGTGAAGTCTTCTTTACGAGAGATCGCACCTGAAAGCACGATCGTTCTCCTCTCCCGGTCGTTGACGACGGCCGAGACCCGTCCAGTGGAGTAGTCAGGTGCCATACCTTCAGCGCACGCTTGCGCTGGTGGTCGCTGCGATCACCGCAGTGGCCACTTTCGTCGCAGTGGAGACGATCTCTCCATCACCAGCGGAAGCAGCCGAGAACCCGACGGGGCAGTTCACTCCGCTGTGGGAGACGCCAGTTCTGGGGAACACGACCGTTCCCGCCAACGGCAAGATCGAGGTCCCGGTCCTGGGGCAGGGTGGGATCCCGGCTTCCGGTGTCAGCGCCGCCTCTCTGGCCTACACGGTTCGCAACATCACCGAGTTCGGCTGGCTCGAGGTCTACCCGACCGACCAGGCAGCGCCCAACCTCTCGACGCTGAGCTTCTATCCGGGCGAGCCTGTGACGAACGCCGACTACACCCGGCTCGGCGCGTCGGGCAAGGTCTACATCGCCAACCACAGCAACAGCCCGATCACCGTCTCGGTGACGACGGACGGCTACTTCGCCGACGGCGTCGTCACAGGGACGATCGTCAGCCGCAACGGCGGCCGCTGCGCCGACGCCGCAGGGAACAGCTCCGCGGACGGCACGGCCATCCAGCTGTACGACTGCATCCCCGGCCACGGCGCCCAGCAGATCACCCTGGCCGCCGATGGCACCCTGCGCATCTTCGGCAAGTGCATCGACATCACCGCCGGTGACTTCAACAACGGCACCAAGCTGCAGCTCTACACCTGCAACGGCAGCCCCGCCCAGCAGTGGGTCCCCCACTACGGCGACGGCACCATCGTCAACCCCGGCTCCGGCCGCTGCTTCGACGCCGCTGCCAACGGCACCGTTAACGGCACCCTCCTGCAGATCTGGGACTGCAACGGCAGCGCCGGCCAGTACTGGGACATCCCCCAGGCCGCCGGCGGCAAGACCGCCTACCAGCCGCTCCCGACCGACACGGTCTTCGACACTCGCTTCGGCACCGGAGTCCCGAGCCGCACGACACCGATCGCGGCCAACAGCGCACTCACCTTCGACGTTCACGGCCGGGTCGGCATCCCCTCGACCGCCGCCGAGGCCGGCGCGGTGGCGCTCAACGTCCTGGCGACCGGACAGACCGCTGACGGCACCCTCGGACTGCACCCCTCCGACGCCCCCGCAAGCTCGAGCGTCCTGGCGTTCAACACCGACGAGACCAACAGCGTCTTCACCATCGCCCAGATGTCGGGCACCGGCAAGCTCACCATCGAGAACAACAGCGCCGGCACCGTCCACGTGTCTGTGACCGTCCGCGGATACTTCACGTGGGCGAACACCGGTGACGCCGCCACCTACCGGCCTGCGAAGAACACCCCCCTGATGCTCGACACCCTGGCGGGGATCGGCACAGGGGGCGGAAACACCGCTGCGATAGAGCCCTACGCCTCGATCACCTTCAAGGCCATCGAGTCCTCGGTCATCGCCCCGGCAGTCGCCGCCGTCGCTCTGAACATCAATGTGCGGCGCGGCACCGCAAAGGGATGGCTGTCCGTTTCTTCAGCAGGGGAAGAAGACCCCGGACTGTCCAGCGTCAACTGGGACGCTGAGGAGTCGACGAGCGGATTCGATACGACCATCGCCGACGACGACGGCTACGTCACGTTCTACAACCGCAGCAGCGGCACCGTGCACCTCCAGGTCTCCACACGCGGCTACTTCATGTACGACCTCAGCGACTACTCGGCTACTCCCCCCACCGAGGAGGAGGACGGCGAGGTACTCGACCCCGTCACCGGCGAAGACTCCGAGGTCTCCGAGTCCGTCGATGCCGGCCGCGGGACATACGCTGTGAAGTGCACGATGACCGTGGAGAGCCCGCACTGGTCCAAGCTGTACAAGGGCGTCATCTACAAGAACCGCGTGACGTGCACCGGCTGGGGACGAACGAGCGTCAGCGTTTATGTGACTGGCAACCTGTCCTATGTCTATGGCGGCTCCAAGGGAAACTGTGCGGCCGGTCCGGCAACTACGGTCGCCCGCTCCAAGCAGAGCCAGCAGGTTCCGGTGAACGGCGGTCCCAAGACGTTCTACACTCCGCTCAGCAAGAAGGTCACGGCTGCGGGCACGTATTACGGGTCCAGCACCTTCCAGATCACGAGCCCCCAGAGGACCAGTATTAAGACTGTCAAGCCCAAGTGCGCCTACGCAAAGGCGCCCTAGAATAACGACAGCGCCGCTCATGCCCCGAATCCGGGGCATGAGCGGCCCTCGCGGTTTAGCTCGAGCGCGACGACGGACGGGTGGATAAATTGACAGACATCATCCGCATCGAGTCCTTCAGGTCTTATTTCTGGGGACGTGATTCCGAGGGAGACTGGGACCGCACGTCCGACGAGTACCAGATCACCGGAGGATCCCTGGTCGGGGCCGTGAACTGGTGCCTGGCCAAGGCCAGGGAAGCACATTCGTTCTACACCTTCTATGCGACCTACCGGCCCCCCCGGCGGAGCCTGGTCCTGCTGAAGTTGGACGGCGACGACGTCCCCTACCTGGAAATCCTTGATAAGTACCCAAAGGAGCCCGACCTGGAGCCCGTTTTCTTCGATTCCTTGAACACGGGCGAAGTCGAAGGCGTCGACCCAACCAAAATTACGACTGAGGGTGTCGCACAAGATTTCCTGATCGTCTTCCAGGACGGTACGCAGACATCCCGTCAAGGCGGGATCATCTCCATGCTCCGCGATCTGGGCACCGAAGAAATTCTAAGAATCCACACGATTTATGCCGTCGGAGAAGACGGATTTCTTGTCGATCTCGGGCCGGTATTGGCAGGCAAATTTTGAGGGTCTGATGGGCCCGCGAGGCGGCTGACTTTGGAATCGACATCCTGGCGTCAGCTCCACACCCCAGGTCTCACAGAAGCTGGTCATTTCTGCGAGACACGCACAGTCGTCACCATCACCCACAGCTACTTTGGGGCTGGGGACAGCTTCGGGAGCGGGGGGCCGGCTAGATGTACTTGTTGACCTTGACGACGCCCGGCGCGGGGGCGCGGGCTCGTGGCGGGGCATCACGCCGATGGCCGCCGCGGCCGAGGCGAGTCCTGCGACCATCAGGGTCGTGCGGGCCGGCCCGTCCGGGCGGGCGGTCAGCAGGGCGGCGGTGAGCAGGTGGGCCTTGGCCGTGGTGGTGGCGACGAGGCCGACGAGGGCGAGGCGGCGGCGTTGCAGGGCGATCTGGAGCTGGGCCAAGGCCAGAGCGGCCGCCGCGAGGAAGAGGTAGGGCTGCGGTGACGACACCAGCCGCCCCGGGTCGGTCCACCGGTCGGCCATGCCCTTGAGCATCAACTCGGCCGTACCGGTGAGGAGGCCGACGCTGATCGCGAGGGCCACCCCGTTCAGGGGGCGGCGGTGGGCGCCCTTGCGGAAGAGGTCGCCGAGGGGGACCGCGAGCGCGGGGATCAGCAGGGACGGGATCGCGATCACGGTGACCGCGGTGGTGGAGGGACCGGCCCCGTCGCCCCGGGAGTGGGCGGCCGCGAGGGCGACGAGGCCGGTGGACACGGCCAGGAGCGGCACCGCGCACCACTCCCGAGGGGTCAGGCGCTCGCCCCGGACCGCCAGGGCGAGCACGAGCAGGACCACGAGGCCGGAGAGCAGCGACGGGTAGGCCGCGGCGAGGCTAAGCCCGGAGAGGGCGGTGACCTGGGCCGCGGCTCCCGTCAGCAGGATCACCGCGCCGGCCGTCCAGCGGGGGTCCGCGGCGAGGGCGGCGGCGAGGCGGAGCGGGTGCGTTCCGCGCAGGACGGGCATGTCGTCCGCCGTCGTCTTCAGGCAGTGCAGGCCGAGGAAGTAGACGGACGTGGACAGGGCGGCCAGTGAGTGGTCCAGCAGGGGCATGGGGCCTCCCGCCGCGCGCGGCCCGGTGCGGTCGGGCCGCGCGCGGCCGCCGGGTCAGGGCTTGTAGGGGTCGAGGATGTCGAAGGCGTTGGGCTTGCCCTGGGCGTAGCGGGCGTCGTCCTGGTTGAAGAAGACGTCGAACGCGGGCGGCTGCCAGAGGTCCTGGAGGGTGGCCTTGGCCCCGCCGGAGGAGGTGGCGTCGATGATGGCGTTGGCGGCCTTGCGGCCCGCCTCGTTGGCGCCTTCCATGGTGGCGAGGTTGATGCCGGCGCGGACGTAGTCGGCGGCCAGGAAGAGGTTCGGGAGCTTCGTGGCGGACTCGGGCCTGAAGTTCCAGGAGCTGGGGCTGTTGATGAGCAGGGGCTCGTCGTTGGCGGCCTGGGAGGTGGCCAGGCCGGTGATGGCCGGGTCGATGAAGTAGGAGTGGACGTTGGAGTCGGTCAGGCGCAGGCCGCCCCAGGGGATGGCCTTGCGGAGCTGGGCGAGGATCTCCTCGATGATCTGGGTGGGCGTGCACTCCTTGGCGGTCTTGTTGTAGAGGATGCCTTTGCGGTCCCAGGCGGACAGGTCGATGGACAGGCAGTCCTTGGCGGTGCCGTCGCCGTAGGTCCGGGCGAAGTCCTTCGCCCAGAACTGGGCCTGGCTGATCGACGTGAGCGCCCACGGCTGCCCGGCGTAGGCGACGTGGCCCTCACCGAGGTCGACGGGCTTCTTCAGGTAGATCATGATGCCGTTCATCCAGTCCGTGGTCAGCTGCTGGAGCGAGCGCAGGCCCGGGTCGACGGCGAGGATGTCGTTGTTCAGCAGCGGCACGGCCCGCTCCAGCGGCACGGCGAGGACGTAGTGGTCGGCGTCGACGGGCTCGCTTCCGTTGAGGACGGCCCCGGAGATCTGCCCGTTCGCGACCTTCAGCTCGGTGAGGGTCTTGCCGCTCTGGAAGGTGACGCCGAGGGTGCGCAGGTGCGCCATCCACGGGTCGATGAGCGCCTCGTTGGTGGGGGCGTTGAGGAGGCGGTCGGGGGCGCCGTAGCCGCCGAGGCCGAGGGTGGAGTACACCCAGGCCTCGGCCATGAGGCCCATCGTGTGGGCGTTGGCCTTGTCGGGCTTGGCGGCGACGAGGGTGCTGGTGAACATCTCCACCAGGAGCTCCTGGTAGCGGGCGGACTTGCCCTCGACCTTCACGAAGTCGGCGAAGCTCATGTTCTCCCACTGCTTGAGCCGCCGCTGCGGCCCGCTGGTGACGAACACGATCATCTTCTCCAGGAAGAAGGCGACCTCTCCGGCCGGGACGTTGCCGATCACCTTCACCGCGGTGTTCAGGAACGTGAGCAGGGAGTCCGGGCTGAGGGTGCCGAGGATGCTGCCGCGCGCGGGCAGCACCAGCTTCGTGCCGCCGTAGTAGGCCGAGACCTCCTTGCCGTCGACGAAGTTGTCCTTGAGCGTGCCGCCGCCGGGCCGCGGCACCCGGGCCATCGTCTCGGGCAGGTTCTGGTAGAAGCCGGGGAAGAACCGGAACCCGTGCTCGGCCGGGAGGTCCTGGCGGCCTCCGGTGGCGGTGCCGGCGAACGGCATGCTGCGGCACTTGCCGCCCCAGGCCTTGCGCTCGTAGACCGTCACCTGGAAGCCGCGTTCGGCCAGCTCGTGGGCGACGGTCAGGCCGCCCATGCCGCCGCCGAAGACGGCGACGCGCTTGCCGGGGGCCGCGGCGCGGCTGCCGCGGGACGACGCGGCGGCCGGGGACGGGCCCCCGAAGGCCAGCCCCGCCGCGCCTGCGGCGGCCAGCGAGCCCGTGACGAACCCGCGCCGTCCGATCGGGGTGGTTGCGCCCTTGTCCGCGCCGGAGGTGGTGCTGTCCTCCATGGTCGCTCCTCTGCTGGGGGGTGGCGGTAACCGACAGAGGTGTCGGTTACCGGGGTCCCCCACTATGAGAAGGCGGCGGCGCGGCCGTCAAGGGCCCGCGAGCGCAGGGACGGCGTCCGCATCCGGCCTCAGGAACGCGGCTCCAGTCCCGCCCAGACGAGCCACATGACGCCCTCCACGAGCGACTGCCTGGGCGTGTCCGGCTTGCGCTCCCACCACCGCGACACCCCGTCGAGCCCGCTGATGATGAACTCGACCATCGCCTCGACGGCCGGCTCGTCGGGGTCGACGCCGATCGCGCGCATGTCCGAGGCGAGCATCCCCGCCACCGCCCGCAGCCGGGCCTCGCGGATGCCCTGGTGCACCGTGGTGATCTCCGGATCGTCCTGGATGACCAGGTCGAACAGCACTTTCCGGGATCTGGGCCTGGTCTCGGCGAAGCTGAAGTACGCGTCGACGGTCGCCCGCATCCGCTCGCGCGGCGAGCCCGAGGCGGTGATGCGGGAGGCCACGAACTCGACGAGCTTGGCGTTCTCCTCGTGCAGGACCGCCAGGAGCAGCACCCGCTTGGACGGGAAGTGGTCGTACATCACCGTGCGGGAGACGCCCGCCGCCTTGGCGATGTCTCCCAGCGAGGTCGCTTCGTACCCCTTGACCGCGAAGCTCTCCAGCGCCGCGGCCGTGATGAGCGCGCGGCGCTCCGTCGCGCGCATCCGGGTCCGGGGTGAGGACTCTGTCACTGCTCTCCTTCGTGTGTTAACGTCGCGACAACCGACACCAGTGTCGGTAAATCTATCTCAGTCGTGGGGGACCACATGGGACGTCATGAGCTGTCCATCGGGATAGTCGGCAGCGGCTTCAGCGGCATCGGCCTGGCGATCGGGCTGAAGCGCGCGGGCTTCTCCGACCTCACCATCCTGGAGCGCGCCGCGGGACCCGGGGGCGTATGGCGGGACAACACCTATCCCGGCGCCGCCTGCGACGCCCCTTCGCATCTGTACTCCTACTCGTTCGCGCCGAACCCCGACTGGAGCCGCCGCTTCGCCGAGCAGCCGGAGATCCTCGCCTACCTGGAAGACTGCGCCGACTCCTACGGGCTGGCCCGGCACTTCCGGTTCAGGGCCGAGGTCACGGACGCGGTGTTCGACGCCGACACCGGCCGCTGGACGGTGCACACCGCAGACGGCGGTCTCGCCCGGTTCGACCTCCTCATCAGCGCCTGCGGCCAGCTCTCCAATCCCGCGGTCCCGCCCATCCCCGGCATGGCCGACTTCGGCGGCGCGCTCTTCCACTCCGCCCGCTGGGACCACGGCGCCGACCTCACCGGTCGTGTCGCCGTCGTCGGCAACGGCGCCAGCGCCATCCAGTTCGTCCCCCTCCTCACCGGGAGCGCGGCGAAGATCACGATCTTCCAGCGGGAGAGCCACTGGATCAGCCGCAAGCCCGACCGGGTCTACCCTGCCGCGCGCAAGGCGCTCAACCGCAGGCTGCCGCTCCTCCAGAAGCTCTCCCGCCTCGGGATCTTCCTCTGGTTCGAACTGCTGCTCAACCCCGCGCTCGTCGCACGCGCGCACCGGTTCGCGCTCTCCCTGCACATCCGCGCCCTCTGCCTGTTCGCGCTGCGGTCCGTCGCCGACCGCGACCTGCGCCGCCGCCTCACCCCGACGTACGAGCCGGGGTGCAAGCGCATCCTCACCTCCAGCGAGTACTACGCCGCGCTCAACCGGCCGCACGTGCACGTCGTCGACTCGCCGATCACCGCGATCGAACCCGGCGGCCTGCGCACCGCCGACGGGCGGCGGCACACCGCGGACGCCGTCATCCTCGCCACAGGGTTCCGCGCGCAGGACTTCGTGGCCCCCATGCGCATCACCGGCCTGCACGGCCGGGAGCTGACCGCGGTGTGGAAGTCGGGGGCGCGGGCGCACCTGGGCCTGGCCGTCCCTGGCTTCCCCAACTTCTTCCTCATGTACGGGCCGAACACCAACGTGGGATCTGGCTCGATCGTGCACATGCTGGAGAGCCAGATCGCCTACATCGTCCAGGCCGCCGAGCTGCTGCGCGACGGCGTCCACACGATGGAGGCGCGCGAGGACGTCCTGGACGCCTTCGACGCCGAGACCCAGGGGCGGCTCGCCGGGACCGTGTGGAACGCGGGCGGCTGCGACAGCTGGTACCTCGACCCGACCCGGCGCAACACCAACAACTGGCCCGGCTCCATGACGTCCTACCGCCGCCGGACCCGCTTCCTGAACCCCCGCGACTACCGCCTCACCCGCTGACCGCCGTTTCTCCCGCCCCCCGGAGCGCCGATGCCGACCGAGCACCCCTTCGACCACCACCGGCCGGGCGGTGCGCTGCGCCCCCGCCCCGAGGCGGCCCGGCCGTCCGCGCTCTGGATGACCCCGCAGCACCGCCGGATGTTCTCCCCCTGGATCCCGCTGGGCCCCTCCCCCGAGCCGACGCCGCTCACCGCGCTGTTCGACGACCACCGCTGGCAGGGCGACGAGCTGATGGACGCCGTCGTCGGGGCCTTCGCCGAGATCGGCATGGCCCGCGGCCGGCGCATGCTGGAGCAGGCCCTGGACGAGGGGATCGACGCGGTCGCCGACGCCCCGCCCGAACTCGTCGCGCTGTTCGCCCACCTCGACGCCCCGCCGGACTGGTTCGACGCGGCCCGGTACGAGCGGGGTCGCCGCCTGTGGATCAACGCCTCGCTGGCCGGCAAGCTCACCATGCTCTTCAGCGACGCCATGGGCACGTTCGTCGGCGCCGAGGTCTCCTCCGCGACGGGCCAGACCCGCAGGTTCCTCGCCGACTTCCGGCGCCGGGAGTTCGAGACCGCGGCCTGGTTCCACCAGGTGACCCGGCCCGGCGGAGCGGGCCGCCACTCGCCGGTCTTCAAGGACGTCGTCCGGGTGCGGCTCATGCACGCCCAGGCGCGGCTCGCGCTGCGCCGCGTCCGGGGCCGGGAGCACTTCGGCGGGCACGGCGACCCGATCTCCAACGCCATGACGATGGGCGCGGCGGTCACGTTCGGCCTGTTCCCCGTGCTGTTCGACCACTCCCGCGGCAGGCGGATGGCCACCGAGGACCTCGACGACGTCATGCTGTACTGGGCCTACATCGCCCATCTCCTGGGCGTCGCCGACGCGCTCGTCCCGCGCCGCGCCGTCGACGGGCTGCACCTGGCCCACCACATGATCCGCACGGCGGGCGGCCCTACCCGCTGGACCGCCGAGACAGTCAACGCCGCCTGCGCGCACGTGCTGAGCCGCCGCCCGCTGCGGCGAAGGCTCCAGATCAGGGCGCTGGAGCCGGTCTTCGGCCTGATCTCCGCACTCGTGGGCGAGTCCCTGGTGCGGGCCCTTCTGCGGGACTCGCCGCTGGCCGGGATACGGCTCCAGCCCTGGCAGCGGCTCGCCGAGGCCGCCGCGCGGCTCAACGTCTCCGCGCGGCGCATCGGCGACCTGCTCCCCGGAGCCGAGGCCCGCAGCGTGCGCCGGGCCGCGGAAGGCGACCCGTGGCAGCGGCTCGCCGTGCGCTCGGCGGGCAGGCTCGCCCGCCGCGCGGGCGTGACCGGCACGCCCTACGACCACCACGACGGCAGCGTCCCCGCCCGATGAGGGCGTCGCCCGGGGGCGGCCCCGGGCGACGCCGGATCAGGCGGCGCCGTCGGCCGACACGGTCTCGCGCAGCGGGACCACCTCGGCGAGTCGGGGCGGGGTGGTGCGGGAGGAGCCGCGGCGCAGGACGCGGAAGAGGGTGCGCGGGGAGAACAGGCTCTGCGGGGGCTTCACCAGATTGCTCACCTGGAGGAACGCGTTGCCGACCGCCGCGTCGTGCTGGGCCGCGACGTGGACCCGGGCGACGTAGGCGTTGAGAACGCGGACCTTCGGGGTGCGGTCGCCCTCGATGTGGGCGAAGCGCAGGTCGGCGCCGACGGCCATGTCCCACGGCACGTCGATGACCTTCGAGGCGGCCGGGAAGAACCTGCGGGCGAGGCCCCTGAGCCCGGGGCGCAGCGCGTCGCGGAGCGCGACCGCCTCGCACGCCGCGATCGTCATGCCCTGCCCGTAGGACGGGTTGAACTGACACAGCGCGTCGCCGATGACGGCGTAGCCCTCGGGGAACGAGCGCAGCCGCTCGTAGCGGCGGCGGACGCTGGTCGGGATGCGCATGAGCCGCGGCGGGCCGAGGGGCTCCAGCTGGGAGACCAGCCGGGAGATCTCGCGGACCGGCAGCCGCTCGGCGAACCGGTTGTAGGCCTCGGGGTCGGCCGAAGGGATGTCGCTGCCCATGCCGAGCACGGTGATCAGCCAGCGGTCGTCCTCGGCCCGGATCGCGAAGCCGCCGCGCGGCGTGGCGGTGGAGTGCGCGCAGAGGATCGCGGTGGCGGCGGCGTCGCCGGGGTGGCCGCGGAACTCGCGGGTCACGTAGACCAGCCCGGAGTCCACCCGCTCCTCGGCCGGGGCCTCGTGGCCGAGTTCGCGCAGCCACACCGCGCCCCGGTTGCCGCGCCCGGAGGCGTTGACCACGAGGTCGGCCGCGATCGCGGTCTCCGTGCTCTCACCGACCGGGACGAACCGAACCCCGCCTACGCCGTCCTCGCCCGGCAGCAGCCCGGTGACCTCGCGGCGGGAGAGGATCTCGACGTTCGGCAGCGCGGCGACGCGGGCGCGCACCCGGTTCTCCAGCATCGGCCGGCTGACCGCGAGGGCCTGCAGGTCGGACGGTGCGGGGAGCATCCGGTGCCCGTCGTTGTACCAGACGCAGTCGTCCTGCGCGTCGCACAGGACCGCGCCGCGCTCGACCAGCTCGGCGGTGAATCCGGGGAAGAACTCCTCGAGGATCTCGCGGCCGCGCGCGAGGAGGCCGTGCGAGTGGTGGCCCTGCGGGACGCCCTTGCGGGGCGCGCCGCTCGCGCCGAACTCGTCGCGATCCAGGACGGTCACCTTGGTGAACTCGTCGCTGAGCACCCGCGCGGCCAGCAGCCCCGCGATGCTCCCCCCGATCACGACGGCGTGCTCGCCGCGTCCGCCGTGCCTGCTGCCCGTCATGTCGTTCCCTTCGTCTGGCGCTCCGCGCGCCGCCCGTGTGCGGTCCTGCGGGCCGCGCCCCCGCGCGCCCTCGAACCTGTGCCCCTTGAGGATGCAGGCGGGTCCTTGCCGTTCTCTTGAAGTCCGCTTGCACCTCGCCCGACTACGACGGCGCGGTCACGTCATACGTTCGACTTCCGCTCCCGGGCGATCTGTCCGCCTTCGGCCGGAACCAACGCGGGAGCGGGCCGCGGAACGTGGCGACCGGAAACGTCCCGGCCTGTTGACGGGCCGGCCGCGTGACGGCGAGCGCGGCTTCGTGACCCGCCCGGCCGGCGCGCCGGGCGGGGCCTCAGCCGGGGTCGGTGACCAGGGCGGGGTGGCGGGGGTCGTCGACGACGACGGCGAGGTCGGCCGCGGTGAGGGGGTCGGTCTCGGAGCGGTAGCGGTCGTAGGCGGGGAGGGTCCAGGAGAGAGCGGCGGGGGTGCGCCGGGCGAGGGCGGCAGGCGAGAGGCTGAGATGCACCGTCAGGTCGAAGGGGAGCCAGCGGCCCAGGAGAAGCGTGCCGTCGAGGAGGAGAACGGCGCCTTCCGGTAGATCGACGTAGGGGGCGCGGGTGGCACGGTCGCGTTCGGCGTCCCAGAGGGTGCGCAGGACCTTGGCCGTGCCGCCCGGCTCCAGGGGACCGAGGACCTCGCGGTCGAGGGCGCCGGTGTCGAGCCAGTCGTCGTAGAAGGCGTCCGGGTCCTCGCGGCCCGCCTCGAAGCGCAGGGACGCGGGGCGCAGGAAATCGCGCGCCGAGACCCGGAACGCCTCCCGGCCCATCGCGCGCAGGGGCTCCACGAGGGCGTCCGCGAGTTCGCCGGGGCGGGCGGCCTCGGCCCCGTCCACCGCGACCCGCACCCGCGCCTCGCGCGGCAGGCCCGCGATCCGCTCGCACACCGCCTCCACCAGATGCCCCGGGGAGATAGGCCGCGCACGCATGACCCCACCCTACAAAGCCCGCGGCTCCGGGCTCGCCGCCGAAGCGGTCCGGGAGCCGGCCCGGGGAGCCGGAAAAGATTCCGGAATTCGTTCGAGACCCGTGTCGATCCGGCCGGTTCCCCGTTCGACCTAGGGTGGAAGGGTCCGAAGAGAGGCCCGGACGAACGAGGAGACGAAGCCGTGAAGTACATGCTGATCATGCGCGCGACCGACGAGGGCATCGCGAAGATGGGCGAGGTCGACTTCGGCGAGATGCTGGAGACGATGGGCCGTTTCAACGACGAGATGATCCGGGCCGGAGTCCTGGTGGCCGCCGAGGGGCTGGAGGACGCCGCCGAGACCGTCGTCGTCGACTACTCGGCCGAGCCGCCGATCGTCACCGACGGCCCGTACGGCGAGACGCACGAGCTCTTCGGCGGGTACTGGATCGTCAACGTGGCATCCAAGGAGGAGGCCGTCGAGTGGGCGAAGCGGGCGCCGATCTCCGGCGTCGGCTTCAAGACCGAGATCCGCCGCGTCCCCACGATCGACGAGTTCCCGCAGGACAACGTCTGGATCCAGAAGGAGCGCGCCTGGCGCGAGGAGACCGGGCAGCTCTGACGATGGCGGACCCCACCGGCCGGGAGGCCGTCGCCGCGGTGTGGCGGATCGAGTCGGCGCGGATCGTCGGCGCGCTCGTCCGCTACACCGGCGACTTCGCCCTCGCCGAGGACCTCGCCCAGGAGGCGCTGGCCGAGGCGCTGGTGAGCTGGCCCCGCGACGGGGTGCCGCGCAACCCTGCCGGATGGCTGCTCACCGTCGGGCGGCGGCGCGCGATCGACGGGTTCCGCCGCCGTGCCGCCCTCGACGAGCGGTACGCCGCCCTCGCCCGCGACCTGGGCGAGGGCGGCGCCGCCACCGGGGGCGGCCCCGGTGCGCCCGCGGACGAGGACCTCTGGGATCCGGACCGGATCGACGACGACGTCCTCGCGCTGATGTTCACCGCGTGCCATCCGGTGCTGTCGCGGGAATCGCGGGTGGCGCTCACCCTGCGGGTCGTGGGCGGTCTGACCAGCGACGAGATCGCGCGCGCCTTCCTCGTCCCTGCCGCGACCGTGCAGGCGCGGATCACCCGGGCGAAGAAGGCCCTCGCCGGGGTCCCCTTCGCCGTGCCGGAGGCCGAGGAGCGCGCGGCGCGCCTCGGCTCCGTCCTCAACGTCCTGTACGTGATCTTCACCGAGGGCGCGGCGGCCAGCTCGGGCCGGGCCCCGATCCGGCTCGACCTCGCGGCCGAGGCGCAGCGCCTGGCCCGCGTGCTCGCCCGGCTCGTCCCCGACGAGCCGGAGGCGCACGGCCTGCTCGCCCTCCTGGAGCTGACCGCGGCCCGCTTCCCCGCCCGCACCGGCCCCGACGGCGCGCCCGTCCTCCTGGAGGACCAGGACCGCGGCCGCTGGGACCGCTCCGCGATCGACCGGGGCCGGGCGGCGCTGGCCCGCGCCCAGCGGGCGGGCCGGGGCCTCGGTGCCTACGGCCTCCAGGCCGCGATCGCCGAATGCCACGCCGTCGCCCCTTCCGTCGCGCAGACCGACTGGGCCCGCGTCGTCGCCCTCTACTCGGCCCTCGCCGACCTGGCCCCCTCCCCGATCGTCGACCTCAACAAGGCCGTCGCCGTCTCCATGGCCGAAGGCCCCGCCGCCGCGCTTCCCCTCGTGGACGCCCTCGCCGCGGACCTCCCCCACTCCCACCTCGTGCCGTCCGTGCGCGGCGAACTCCTCGTCCGCCTCGACCGCCCGGGCGAGGCCCGCACCGAGTTCGAGCACGCGCTGAAGCTGTGCTACGGCGAGGCCGAACGCACCATCCTGCGGCGCAAGCTCGACGCCCTGCCCTGAGGCGTCAGGCGAAGCACTCGCCGGCGGTGACGAGCTCCGCCCGCATGTTCCGCCGCATCATCCGCAGCGCCGCGTCCCCCAGCTCCGGCTCGATCGCCGCGACCCCGTCCGTGACGACGCACAGCGGCAGATGCCGGATGTAGGCGTCGAGCGCGGTGTACAGGATGCACTGCTCGGTGACCTGCCCCGTCAGCAGGACCGCGTCCACCTCGGTGCGGCCCAGCAGATACTCCAGCGCCGTCCCGTAGAACGCGCTGTGCCGGACCTTGGTGAGGAAAGCGCAGTCCGGCGACGGCACGATCGGCTCCACGAGATCCGGCCGCTCCCCCGCCAGCGCCCGCTCCACCAGTTCGTCCCGCGTCGCCGAGAAGTCCCCGAGATTGTCGTTCACATAGACGATCAGCGCGTCCTCCGCCTTGACGGCCCTCCCCAGCAGCCCCGAAAGCGGCCCCACGATCCCCGCCACGCCCTCCTGCAACCGATCGGCGTCCTCATGCCGGTACGGATTGAGCATGTCGATCACCAGCAGCGCCGTAGTCCCCATACCTCCCACCGTTCCCCCGCGGCCGACCGTCAGTCAGGCACCAGAAGGGATCAAGACCTCTGCCGTGACCCTGCGGACCTTCCAGGCCGGCACCGCGCCCGCACACAGCGTCAGGCGGAACCCCTGAGGCGGATGGCCACCTGCCGGACGGCGCTCCAGCAGGCGATCAGGACGCCGCAGCCGAGCCACGCGCACACGATCACCGAGACCGGTTCCCGGCAGGTGAAGGAGTTCGCCATGAGACTGGTCGGGCCGACCAGCAACCAGCCGCCCCAGTTCCCCGGCCGCATTCCGGACGGACGCCTCTTGCCCCGCGCGTGCCGCCCCACGGATACCTCAAAAAGGAGAGAAAGATAAGAAACGAGGTAAGTAGTACAAGAATTTTGTGGATGCTCCAAATCCCGCAGCGTGCCCGGACGCTCACCCAGGGTCGGAGGCCGACGCCCGCAGACCGCCCGGCCGGGATTTCGCGGCGCTCGCCCGGTGAGAGTTCACGGGTCCGCACCGTGCCTCACCGGCAGCCGCCGAGGTCAGGAGCTGTCCATGATGTGGGAAAGAATTGCTCATATAGTGGACATGTTCCTAGAGTGGGGGCATGAGCGCGAATCTTCTCCCCTTCGTCGGCATCGAGGCGCTCGGCGAGCTTCCCGGACCCGCCGTCCTCGCCGACACCCGCTGGTACCTCGACGGATCGTCCGGGCGTGCCGCCTATGAGAGCGGGCACCTGCCGGGGGCCGTGTTCGTCGACCTCGACCGGTGGCTCGCCGGAC
Organism: Actinocorallia aurea; assembly: GCF_054783995.1. Lineage (NCBI taxonomy): Bacteria > Bacillati > Actinomycetota > Actinomycetes > Streptosporangiales > Thermomonosporaceae > Actinocorallia > Actinocorallia aurea. The sequence continues at coordinate 130,150 of NZ_BAAGPQ010000026.1, read as the reverse complement.
CGGCCACCGCCGAGGGCGGGCGCCATCCGCTGCCCGACCCCGCGGTCTTCAGCGAGGCCATGGCCGCACTCGGGATCGGCGACGACGACACGGTCATCGCCTACGACGACGCGGGCGGCGTCATCGCGGCCCGTCTCGTCTGGATGCTCCGCGCCACCGGGCGCCGCGCCGCGATCCTCGACGGCGGCCTGGCCTCCTACGACGGCGACCTCACCACCCACGAGCCGAGCCGCCCTCGCGCGCAGTTCTCGGTGCGCCCCTGGCCGGCCGACCTCCTCGCCGAGGCCGACGAGCTGACCCGCCCCGGCGTCGTCGTGGTCGACGCCCGCAACCGCGACCGCTTCGAGGGCGGCGCGGATCCCGTCGACCCCCGTCCGGGCCACGTGCCCGGCGCGCGCAACGCCCCCTGCCGCGAGAACCTCGACGCCGCGGGCCGGCTCCTCGCCCCCGACGCCGTCCGCGCCCGCTTCGCCGACGCCGGCGTCACCACCGCCGAGAACCTCGTCTCCTACTGCGGCTCGGGCGTCACCGCCTGCCACAACCTCCTGTCCCTCGAACACCTCGGCCTGGGCCGGGGCCGCCTCTACGTGGGCGGCTGGTCGGCCTACGGCGCCGACGCATCGCGGCCGGCGGAGACGGGCCCCGCAACCCCCTGACCGCGCCACCCGACCGCCCGCCCTCGCCGCATTCGGGCGGTGCGGGGCGGGGACCGCGTCCCCGGCGGGCGGGAAGGCGGGGCCTAATATCGGGGTGACCTCTGGTTTCAGGGGTGCCACCGGTGTGCAGGAGGGGTTTCGTGGAGCGCTTGAGTCCGCTGGGGTTCAGGACCATCGTGGCAGGGCTGGGGATCAAGGACGAGACCCGGGACTTCTCGGTCGTGGTGTCCGAGGCGCCTTGCGCGGCTGCGGGGGTGTTCACGCGGTCGCGGTTCGCGGGGCCCAGTGTGACGGTGAGCCGGGAACATCTCGGCGACGCGGCCGCGCGCGCGGTCGTGACGGTTTCGAAGAACGCGAACGTGGCGAACGGGGAGCAGGGCCGGGCGGACGCGGCCGAAGTGGTCGCGCTGACGGCGGAACTGGTCGGGTGCGCACCTGAGGAGGTGGTCATCTCCTCCACGGGGGTGATCGGGCGGCCGTATCCGATGGACGTCATCCGGGCCGGCGTCAAGGGCGTCGAGTTCACGGCGGAGCCCGATTTCGACGCGGTGGCCGAGGCCATGATGACGACCGACACGCATCCGAAGCTGGTGCGCGCGAGCGTCGGCGGCGCGACGCTCGTCGGGGTGGCCAAGGGCGTCGGCATGATCGAGCCGGACATGGCCACACTGCTCACCTACTACTTCACCGACGCGCTCATCCCCGCGCCCGCCCTCGACGCGATGTTCCGCCGGGTCATGGACCGCACGTTCAACTGCGTCAGCGTCGACACCGACACCTCCACCAGCGACAGCGCCGTCATCCTCGCCAACGGCAGGGCCGGCGCGGTCGACCTCGCGGAGTTCGAGGAGGCGCTGCACGCGGTCGCGCTCGACCTGACCAAGCAGGTCGCCAAGGACGGCGAGGGGGCCACCAAGCTCATCGAGGTCCTCGTCGACCGGGCCCGCGACGAGGACCAGGCGCGCAAGGTCGCGAAGGCGATCGTGAACTCGCCGCTGGTGAAGACCGCGGTCCACGGGAGCGACCCGAACTGGGGCCGCGTCGCGATGGCCGTCGGCAAGAACAAGGACGAGACCGACATCGACCCCGACCGCGTCGAGATCCGCTTCGGCTCCCTCACCGTCTACCCCGACGCGGCCCCCGACCTGGACGCCCTCACCGCGGTCATGTCCGCCGACGAGGTCCTCATCCACGTCTCCCTGCACACCGGCGACGCCCGGGCCCGCGTCTGGGGCTGCGACCTGAGCGACGGCTACGTCCGCATCAACGCCGACTACACGACCTGACCCCGCGCCCCGCCCCGCAGCACCAGGCGCGAGGCGGTGCCGATCCGGTAGGCGGTCGGACGCAGCAGCTCGCGGGCCGCGTCCGGCCCCCCGGTGCCCGGGTTGCGGGCGAAGCGCGGGTGGGCGCCACCGGAGACCTGGACGCGCAGGCGGTGCCCGGCCCCGAAGCGGTGCGCCACGCCGGGCAGGTCGAGCGTGACGACGGTGTCCAGTGGATCCTCGGCGGTCAGGCGGACGATGGCGTCCCGGACGTTGCGGGACGTGCCGCCGGGGTCGACGTCGCACAGGCGCACGAACAGGTCGGCGTGCGGGTTGTCGCGCCGGACGGCGATCTCGGCGGTCAGCTCGCCGAGCAGCTCCAGCGGCTCGGCGAGGGGCTCCCCGGTGAAGACCAGGACGTCGTCGCGCACCTCGAGCTCGCGGTTGTCGCGGGAGCCGCCGCCGCGGAACATCACCGGCCCGCCCACCGACGGCGTCGGATCGGCCGGGTCGTAGCGGAACCCGGCGGCATCGCCCTCGCGGGACTCCGGGCTCAGCACCCCCTCAGGACTCAGCACCCCCTCGGGTTCGAGGTGCCAGCCGAGCTCCGCCCCGCCCTTCGGCGGCCAGTCCCCGACCTCGCGCCAGCTCCGCGCGCCGCCGATCCAGACGCGCGCCGAGTGGGCGTCGGGCGGAGTCGGCCCCGCGCAGCGATCGAGCCACTTCAGCCCCTCGGCCGCCACGACCCCGCTGTGCACGGCCCGCTCGTGCGTCCACGGGCCGAGGACCAGCCGGGTCGGGACGCCTCGGGCGCGCAGGGCCCGGTGCTGCTCCAGCGTCTGCTCCAGGAACAGGTCCTGCTGCCCGCCGACGAGCAGGACCGGCACGTCGGCGTTGTCGAGCGCCTCGGGGAACCGCAGCGGCTTCCAGAACGGGTCGGCGAGGTCGGAGTGGGCCAGCCAGCCCTCGAACCAGGGCGCGCCCGCGCCGAGGTGGGCGCGGGCGCTCTCCGCGAGGGGCAGGCCGTCGAGGACGCGGCGCCACCGCCGGGCTCCGCCGAAGGTGCGCAGCGCGTGGCGCAGCCGGTTCGGGTCCTCCTGCCCGGCGACCATGGCGCTCCAGCTCAGGAAGTTGTGCAGATCGAAGGCCCCGTGCCGCCACGCGGCCCGGGCGAAGTCGTGCGGGCCGACCAGGACGACGGCGCCGATCAGCTCCGGCGGCGGGTCGGCCATCAGCGCCCACTGCACGAAGCCCAGGTAGCTCGCCCCGAAGGTGAGCAGCCGCCCGTCGAACCAGCTCTGCGCGCGCAGCCAGACGACGGTGTCCTGACCGTCGTCGGCCTCGCGGCGCATCGGGTCGAACACCCCGCCCGACCCGAACGTGCCCCGGCAGCTCTGCAGCAGCACGTGGTATCCGCGTTCGGCGAGCAGCTGCGCGTTCAGCACGCTGAACGGCGCGCCGCGCCCGTACGGGCTGCGCACCAGCACCGTCGCCGCACCGGGCCGCCCCACCGGAAGGTAGTGGTCGGCCACCAGTTCCACGCCGTCGCGCATCGGCGCCCGGACGCCGCGCCGCACCCCCACCCGGCAGCGCCGGGCGGGCAGCCCCCACGCCTTCTCCAGCGCCGCGCCCGCCAAGCGCTCCCCGAATCCCAGCGGACGCGCCTTCTCCGTCCCCGCCATCGCCGACCTCCGTCCCTCGCAGCGGCCCGGCTCGCGCACGGACCCGGTCGCGGCCGACGGACCCGCCCGCGGCGCGGGCCCGCAGGCACCGCGGCGAACGGCCTCGCCGATTCCACCACGGCGCGGCGCCCCGCGCCACCGGCCGCCGCCCGGGGCCGCGGTCTTCGCGCGACGCCCGCCCCGTGCCGGGGTTCGGGGGGCCGCCGGGGCGCGCGGCGAGCCCTCGGCCGAGCGGGGCGGCGACGGCAAGGTGGAGCGTGCCGTGCGCGGGGCCGAGAAGCTCGTGACGGTGACGGTGGCGAGATTCGCCGGAGGCACGAGGACGCGCGCAGGACGGCGGGGCGGGGGACGTCCCATTCCCTCGATGACGAGATTGGGCCCTCCCAGTGGGGCCGCGGAGAGGTAGGTTTGTGGCACAAACCAGTTTGGGGGTGTCGGATGGAGCGCAGGAGCCTGGAGTCCGCGGCGGCGAACTACTCGTATCTGCGGGGGTTGTACGCGATCCCGGTCGGCGTGCTGTTCGTCCTGTCCGCGCTGGGGAACCTGGAGTGGGGGCCGCTGGGCCGCATCTGGGTGTTCCCGGTCGGGGTGGCCCTGGCCGCGGCGGCCTATCTGGCCGTCAGCCGGTTCTACCTGCGCAACTACGGGCGGGTCTCGCCGTCCGCGCGGGCACGGAAGCGCGCCGCGGTCGTCGGCACCGCCGTCGGCGTGCTCGTGGTCGGCGCGGTGCAGCTCGACTGGAGCCTCGACCTGCCGGTCAGCCTCACCGCGATCGCGTTCGCGCTGGCCCTGCTGGCGTACTACGCCGCCGGCATGGGACTGCGGCCGCACCACACGGCGATCTGCGCCCTGCTCGGCGTGACCGGCGTCCTTCCGTTCTGGCAGAGCGCCGACCAGCGGATCAACCTCGGGCTGCTGCTCACCGGCGTCGCGATCGCGGTCAGCGGGATCTTCGACCACGCCGCGCTGCGGCGCGAGTTCGGCCCGGCCGGGGGCCTGGACCATGGCTGACGACGATCTGGTCCTGGACCGGCTGATCCACGAGCCGGGCCGGCTGGCGATCCTGACGGTCCTGTCCTCGGTGCAGGACGCCGACTTCACCTTCCTGCAGCGCGCGACCCGGCTCACCAAGGGGAACCTGTCCAGCCACCTGAGCAGACTGGAGCAGGCCGGCCTCGTCACGATCGAGAAGCGGTTCGTCCGCAAGAAGCCCAACACGACCCTCGCGCTGACCCCGCTCGGCCGGGAACGGATCGCCCGGCACTGGGCGCAACTGGACAGGCTGCGCGCGATGACCCGGCCCGCGCGGGACCGGGAATGAGCGACGCGGCGGGTCAGGGCACGGGGGCGGCCTGGGAGATGGACTTGAGGTCGAGGAAGGATTCGATGCCCTCACGGCCGAGTTCGCGGCCCAGGCCGCTGTGCTTGACGCCGCCGAAGGGCGCCGCAGGGTCCATCGCGTAGGCCTGGTTGACGCCGAAGGTGCCGGCCCGGACGCGGCGGGCGACGGCGAGTCCGCGGTCCGGGGAGGAGGTCCAGACGGAGCCGGACAGGCCGTAGCGGGTGTCGTCGGCAAGGCGGACGGCGTCGTCCTCGTCGTCGTAGGCCAGGACGGTGAGGACGGGGCCGAAGATCTCCTCCTGGGCGACCCGCATCGCGCTCTCCACCTCGGCGAACAGCGTCGGGCGGACATACCAGCCGCGGTCCGTGCCCTTCGGCCGGTCCGCGCCGCCGACGACCAGCCGTGCCCCCTCCCGCTCGCCGAGCCGGAGGTACTCCAGGACGCGGTCGCGCTGCCGCCGCGAGGCGAGCGGCCCGATGTAGGTCCCGGGATCGGCGGGGTCGCCGACGGCGAGCTTCTCGACCATCGCGGCGAGCGCGTCGAGGTACTCCGCGTGCCGCGTCCGGGGGACGAGCACCCGCGTCTGCGCGACGCACGCCTGGCCGCTGTTCATCAGCCCGGCCACCCTGATCCCGGACGCGACGGCCTCGGGGTCGGCGTCGTCCAGGACGACCGCCGCCGACTTCCCGCCGAGCTCCAGGCTCACCCGCTTCAGAGCCGCCCCGCACACCGCCGCGACCCGGGCCCCGACGGCGGTCGACCCGGTGAAGGAGACCCGGTCGACGCCCGGATGGGTGATGAGGTGCTCGCCGAGGTCGCCGTCCCCGGGCAGCACGCTGACCACTCCCGGCGGAAGACCGGCCTCTTCGAGGAGCTCCGCCAGCAGGTAGGCGTCGAGCGGCGTCTCCGGCGACGGCTTCAGGATCACCGGGCAGCCCGCCAGCAGCGCCGGGACGAGCTTCATGACGGTCAGCAGCACCGGCAGGTTCCACGGGATGACCGCGGCGACCACTCCGGTGGGCGTCCGCTGGAGGAGGACCTCCCCGCCGAAGTGGCCGCGCCGCGTCTCCTCCCACGGCAGCGCCTCGGCGATGTCGGCGAACGCCCGCGTCATCGCCCACGGCAGGGTGGCGTGCGCGGAGCGGGCGAAGGTGATCGGCGCGCCCATCTCGGCGCTGACGAGCCGGGCCACCTCCTCGCGGCGCGGCTCCAGCAGCTCGGCGAACCGCCGGACCGCCGCGACGCGCTCGGCCGGAGCCGTCCGGGGCCAGGGCCCGTCGTCGAACGCCGCCCGGGCCGCGGCCACCGCCCGGTCGACGTCCGCGCGGCCGGGCGCGGCGACCGAGGCGATGGGCTCCTCGGTGTGCGGGGAGACGACCTCGATCGTCTCCCCGCTGTCGGAGGCTGCCCACGCTCCGCCGATGAACAGCCGGTCCTCGTGCACCGCTCCCCCTCAGGACGTGACCGACGCGGTCTCGCGGAAGTACCGCAGGACGGGCGGCGGGTCCGTGCTCACGCCGACGGGCGCGGACAGCAGTCCTGCCTTCCCGGCTTCGGCCAGCCTCGTCCGGATCGAGGCGAGGTCGTCGGCTTCGATGTCGTAGAGGGCGACGTACGGGTCGCCCTCGGCGAGCGGGGCGAAGCGGCGCGCGAGGGTCACTCCCTCGATCGCGGCCATCTCCTTGAGGTGGGTGTTCTCGTACCACTCGTGGTAGGCGGCGGCGTCTTCGGGCGAGGCGGGGCGGGTCGCGACGTACAGGAGTCCCCGGGCCATGGGCGGTGTCCTTTCGGAGGTACTGGTCAGCAGGCTTCTGGGCGTTTGTGGATGCGGCCGTCCTTCATGACGAACCGGACGTCCTGGAGGAGGGTGATGTCGCGGGAGGGGTCGCCTGGCACGGCGATGACGTCGGCGAGCAGGCCGGGCGCCAGCCTGCCCCGGTCACCCGAGTCGATGAGTTCGGCGGCGGTGACGGTGGCGGCGCGGATCGCCTGCATGGGCGTCATGCCGCGGTCGACGAGCGCCCACAGCTCCTTGGCGTTGGCCCCGTGCGGGATCGCGGGCGCGTCGGTGCCGCAGGCGATGCGGACGCCGAGTTCGATGGCCCGGCCGAGGGTCTTGCGCGCCCTCGGGAAGACCTCGGCGGCCTTGCGCCGTAGGGCGGGCGCCGCCTTGGAGACGTCGAGTCCTTCGGAGAGGTAGCTGGTCGGGACGAGGAACGTGCCGTGGTCGAGCATCATCCGCAGCGTGTCCTCCGAGGCGAGGGAGCCGTGCTCGATGCAGTCCACGCCGGCCCGCACGCAGGCCCGGATGCCGGCGTCGCCGTGCGCGTGCGCGGCGACCCTGATCCCGGCGCGGTGCGCCTCGTCGGCGATCGCGGCGAGTTCCTCGTCGGAGTACTGCTGGGCGCCCGCGACGGTCCCGTGCGACATCACCCCGCCCGAGGCGGAGATCTTGATGACGCCCGCCCCGTGCTTGATCTGGTACCGGACCGCCTTGCGCACCTCCGGCACCCCGTTGGCGATGCCCTCCTCGACGCTCAGCGGCATGATCCCGGGGGCGAGCCGCTGGAACATGGTCGGATCGAGGTGCCCGCCGGTCGGGGTGATGGCGTGCCCGGCCGGGACGATGCGGGGCCCTTCCACGAGCCCTTCGTCGATGGCCCGGCCGAGGTCGGCGTCCAGGAGGTAGCCGCCGGTCTTCACCATGAGCCCGAGGTTGCGGACCGTGGTGAACCCGGCGAGCAGCGTCGTGCGGGCGTTGGCCGTCGCCCGCAGCGTCCGGTAGACGGGGTCGTCCTGCACGCCGTGCATCGGCTTCGGCAGCCCGGCGGGGGTGTCGGGGCCGCCGATGAGCAGGTTGATCTCCATGTCCATGAGGCCCGGCAGCAGCGTCATGTCGCCGAGGTCGACGACCTCCGCGCCTTCCGGCGTCCCGGCCGGGCCGACTGCCGTGATGAGGCCGTCGTCGACCACGACCGCCGCCGGGGACCGGATCTCCCCGGCGGCGACGTCCGCCCAGCGCGCGGCGCGCAGGACGACGGTCACGGGACGGGCTCGATGAGGCAGTCGAGCGAGGTGGTGCCGGTGTCGGGGACGCGCTGCTGGCTCCAGGCCTCCACGCAGAACGAGATGGTGACCATCGAGTACAGCAGCAGCATCAGGTGCAGGACGTCGTCGGGCAGGTCGTCGAGGGAGTACCGGTCGCAGTACGCGAGGGCCGCTTCGGCGCGCGGGATGATCGCGTCGTAGAACGCCTGGATCTCCGTCATCGGGGCGGCGAGGCGCCTGGCGTAGCGCTCGGCCTCGGTCGGCAGCGCCCAGGCCGCCGCGAAGGGCTCAAGGTCGGCGAAACCGGCCGGAAGCAGGGCGGTCATCGGGCCTCCACGCGCTCGGCCTTGTCGGCTTTGTCGGTCTTATCGGTCTTGCCCGTGGAGTCGGTGTAGTCCTTGATCCAGTCAGCGGTCACCTTGTGCAGGTGGCGGCAGAGGATCTCCTGGTCGTTCAGGTGGAACTCGCGCACGGCCCGGGACTCCAGCATCATCTGGGTCGCCTCCAGCGTGTTGGCGTCCTGGAGCGCGTACTCCTTGAACGTCACCGCGGCCATCTCGTGCGCGACACGCTCGCGCGGGGTCCTCGCCGGGACGAAGTAGAGATTCCCCTCGAACGTGTGGCTGTTGTAGGAGGTCGGCCAGTACTGGTACGTCAGGTACCAGCCGCCGGACCAGATGAGGATCGTGAAGTTCGGCCAGAGCTGGAAGGAGTCCAGCCCCCAGGGGTCGCACCCCGCCGGGTTGAGGCCGGCGGGCATCTTCTCGACGCCGAGGTCGGGCTTGTCCCACGGCCCGAACAGGCCGCTGCGGGTGAGGTCCTCGGTCGGCTTGCGCATGTCGGGCGCCAGCTCCCACGCGACGATCCCCGACGTGCTGACGAGCCGGTGCGGGCCCTCCAGCCGGTAGTGCGGGGCCTCGAACCCGGCCTGCGCCGCGGCGGCGGAGAACTTCTCCGGCGTCTGGTTCGAGTGCAGGACCGGCGCGTGGTAGAACTCCTGGAACGCGTCGAGGAACAGCTTCCAGTTGGCGCCGACCTCCGAGCGGTACTGCCAGCGCTCGGTCATCCGGTCGAACGGGTAGCCGTCCAGGTCGGTGATCATCGGGCCCAGGAACTCCGTGAGCGACTGCTCGGGCTCGGCCGCGAGGTTCACGAAGACGAAGCCCGACCACACCGCGCAGTGCACGGGGGCGAGGCCGTTGTCCTTCTTGTCCAGGCCGAAGAACTCGCCCTCCTGCTGGACGAACGTCAGCTCGCCCTGGGTGCTGTAGCGCCAGCCGTGGTACTTGCAGGTGAACTGGCGGCACGTCCCGGAGGTCTCCTCCCGCGGGAACTCGTTCCACACCAGCTTGTTGCCGCGGTGCCGGCAGACGTTGTGGAAGGCGCGCACCTCGTCGTCGGTCCCCCGCACGATGATCACGGACGTTCTGGCGACCTCGATCTCGCGGGTGAAGTACGAGCCCTTGCGGGGAAGCTGCTCGACGCGTCCGACGTTCAGCCAGGCGCGCTTGTAGATCGCCTCGCGTTCCAGCTCGAAGAACTCCGGCGAGACGGAGTCCTCGTAGGACACCGGTCCGGTGCCCAGCTCGGGGTAGTGCTCGGTCCAGCTGCCCTCGGGCGGCTTCGGCCAACGGGCCATGCGACGGTCCTTCCTCGGGGTGGGAACGGGATCACTGGATGGGCTCGTCGCCCAGGACCGTGGTGCGGAGCATCTCCCTGGGCGACGCCGCGTCGTAAGGGGCGGCGCGATGGATGACGCCGCGGTTGTCCCAGATGACGGTGTCGCCGACGCTCCACTCGTGCCGGTAGACCCGGTCGGCCGTGGTGCAGCGGGCGAGGAGGCCGTCGAGCAGGGCCCGGCTCTCGCGCGGCGGCAGGCCGACGACGTGGTCGGTGGACGCGCCGAGCACGAGGGAGCGGCGGCCGGTCTTGTGCGTCCAGACCAGCGGGTGCTCCTTGACCGGGCGGCGCCGCCAGAGCGCGAGCTGCGCCAGGCTCGGGTCGGGGGTGACGAGCCGCTGGGACGCCTCCAGGGAGTGCACGACGCGCAGGGAAGCGACCCGCTCCTTCTCCTCCGAAGACAGAGCGTCGTAGGCGGCGTAGGCGGACGCGAACTCGGTCTCCCCGCCCGTCGCCGCGACCTGTTCAGCCGTCAGCACGGTCGCCTTCTGCGGGTAGGCGTCGCCGTCGGGGGTGCAGCCGTCGATGTGCCAGTCGAACGTGGCGCGCAGGTAGGCGGCCGAGGAGTTCTTGGCGGTGTCGAGACTGACCCGGTAGATCCCGGCGACGTCGTGGTGGCCGGGCGACAGGTCGATCTCGCCGAGCCTGCGGCAGAACGCGACCTGGGTCTCCGGATCGAGGTGCAGGTCGCGGAAGACGAGGACCCCGTTGGCCTCCAGCGCCTCCATGAGCGCGCCGGGCAGGGACGCGTCGGACAGGAGGCGCGCGCGATCCACGTCGCGCACCTCCGCGCCGACGCCGGTTCCGAGCTTCTCCACGGTGATCACGGCACGGGCTCCTCGACGCGGTCCAGCTCGGCGTCGGCGGCGTCCGTCGCCTTCGGCCGCTGGAAGATCTCGACGGACATGGCGACCGTGACGAGCGAGTAGACGAGGTGCAGCAGGCGCAGCGCGTCCTCGGGCAGGTCGTCCAGGGGGAACTTGTCGCAGTAGGCGACGGCCTCTTCGAGGCGGGGGAAGAAGGCGTCGTAGAACGCCTCCATCTCGGGCATCGTGCTCGCCTGGCGGCGGGCGTACCGCTCGGCCTCGGTCGCCAGGCACCAGGTGGCGGCGAACGGTTCCAACGCGGCGAACTCGGGGGGCAGCATCTCGGTCACGCCTCCTTCGGGACTGCGGGGGCCTTCTCGCGCCGGTACGACCCGACCCAGTCGGCGACGACCTTGTGGAAGTGCCGGACCAGGACCTCCTGGTCGCCGACGGGGTAGCCGTCGAACACCCCGGAGGCCAGGGCCGTCTGGGTGCCGGTGAGCATGCCGGCGTCCTGCAGCGCGAACTCCTTGAACACCACCGCGGCGACCTCGTGCTCGATCCGCTCGCGCACGCTCGTCGCGGGCTGGAAGCAGAGCATCCCCTCGAAGCGGTGGGAGCTCGCCGACGTCGGCCAGTACCGGTAGAGCAGGTACCAGCCGCGGTAGATGAGGATCTCCACGTTCGGGAAGACCTGGAAGTTGTCGATGCCCCACGGGTCGATCCGGCCGGGGTTCAGGCCGGGCGGCGGCTCGCCGATGTCGGGCGACTCCCACGGGCCGACCAGGCCGCTGCGGGTGACCCGCTCGATCGGGTACATGTACTCCGGCGGGAGCGTCCAGCGGCGGGCGCCTCCGGTGGACGTCATCCGGTGCGGGCCGTCGATCTGGTAGTGCGCGCACTCGAAGCCGGCGCCGGTGCGCACGGCCGTCGGGATCTGCTGGGGGTGCAGGGCGGGGACGTGGTAGTACTCCTGGAAGGCGTCGGCGAACAGCTTCCAGTTGCTGCGGTTGTCGCCGTGGAAGACGTACCGCTCGGTCATCCGGTCGAACGGGTAGCCGTCCAGCGCGGTGATCATCGGGCCGAGGAACTCCGTCAGCGATTGCGCGGGCTCGGCGGCGAGGTTGATGAAGACGAAGCCCGCCCAGACCTCGCAGTGCACGGGGGCGAGGCCCGTCCTGCCCTTGTCGAGTCCGAAGAACTCGCCCTCCTGCTGGACGAACGTCAGCTCGCCCTGGGTGCTGTAGCGCCAACCGTGGTACTTGCAGGTGAACTGGCGGCAGGTGCCGGAGGTCTCCTCGCGCGGGAACTCCTGCCACACCAGCTTGTTGCCGCGGTGCCGGCAGATGTTGTGGAAGGCGCGGATCCCCTCGTCGGCGCCGCGGACGATGATCACCGAGGTCCTGGCGACCTCGATCTCCTTGGTGAAGTAGCTGCCTTTGCGGGGAAGCTGCTCGACCCGTCCGACGTTCAACCAAGCGCGCTTGAAGATCGCCTCGCGTTCCAGCTCGAAGAACTCCGGCGACACGGAGTCCGCGAACGAGATCGGGGCGGTGCCGAGCTCGGGATGGTGCTCGGTCCAGCTTCCCTCGGGGGGTTTCGGCCAACGGGCCACGGTCAGTCCTCCGTTCCGGGGTGCGCCGGGCCGGGGTCCATGCCCGGGTCCGGCTCCAGGGCGACGCTGTTGAAGACCATCGCCAGGCAGTGGTAGGCGCCGACGACGAACGGGACCTCCAGGAGCTGGCGGACGTCGAGGCGGGCGGCGAGTCCGGCCCAGGTCGCGTCGTCGATGACGCAGCGGTCGAGCAGCTCGTCGGTCGCGGCGAGCAGCAGGCGCTCCAGCGGCGGCCAGCCGTCGCCCACTTCGTCGGCGGAGAGCGCGGCGACCTGCGCGTCGGTGACGCCGAGGCCCCTGCCGATCCGGACGTGCTGCAGCCACTCGTAGCGGGAGCCCGTGCGCCAGGCGACGCGCAGGACCATCAGCTCGCGGTGGCGCGGATCGAGCGCGGGGTCCTCCAGGAGCACCGCGTTGAACGCCAGCCAGGCCGAGGCGAGGCTCAGATGGTGGCCGAGGACTCCGAGCACGTTGGGCAGGGGCGGGGCGTCGGGCGCGCCGGACAGGTAGCGGTCGGCGAGGCGGACGTGCCCGCGCAGCATGTCCCGCGCCTGCTGGTCCCAGCGGTCGGCGGGCAGCGGGGCGAGGCGGGGCTCGGCCGTCATATGACCGCACCGCCGTTCACGCCGAGGACTTGGCCGGTGATGTAGCCGGCCTCCTCCGAGCACAGGAACGCGCACGCGGCCGCGATATCGTCCCCGCTGCCGAGGCGGCCGAGCGGGATCGCCCTGGCCATCGCCTCGTTGGACGGCAGGTCGCCGGCGGCCTGCGCGCCGCGGGACATCGGGGTGTCGATGCCCGAGGGCGGGATGTTGTTCACGGTGATGCCCGAGGCGGCGTACTCGCGCGCCAGGCCCTTCGTCATCGCGATGACCCCGCCCTTGGACGCGGTGTAGTGCACCATGCGGGGCGACCCGCGTTGGGCGCTGGAGGACGAGATCGTCACGATGCGGCCCCAGCGGGCGCGCACCATGTCGGGGACCGCGGCCTGGACGCAGTGGAAGGTGCCCGTCAGGTTCACCTCGACGACGCGGTGCCACTCCTGCGGCGAGATCTCGGTGAACGGCGCGAACGCGACGAGGCCCGCGCTCGTCACGAGGATCTCGACGGGGCCGAACTCGGCCCTGACCTTCGCGAACGCCCCGTCCACGGCGGGCCGCTCGGTCACGTCGACCGTGCAGGCGAGGGCCCGCCCGCCCGCGGCCCGCAGTTCGCCGGCCAGTGCGGCGGCGGCCTGCCCGTCGCAGTCGAAGATCGCCACCCGGTGGCCCTCCGCGGCGAGCCGCCGGCAGATCGACAGCCCCATCCCCGAGGCGCCCCCGGTCACCACGGCAGTTCTGCGGGCCGCCGTTCCTGCCATCGATTCGCCCCCTTGCTCGGGAAATCACGAAGAAATTGCCTGTGCCGAAACCGTCACCAGGCGCATAATGGTTCTCATGAAGTGCTTCGAGCGGCCTTGCCAGGCCGTGACACCGATCAATTAGTCGATCGACTAATAACAGTAGTAGAGGAGCCGGATCGGGCTGTCAAGGGCCCCTCTGGGCACCCGAGGGGGCTGCATTCGGCACGCGCGTCGAGCTCCGCCGGGGTCGCACGGGCGGCCCGGCCGGCGTCATCCCAGGTGACGGGTCCGCCCGCCCGCGGGCATGGGAGAATGGGCCGCCCCAGTGATCGAGAGCGCGCCGCGAGGAGGCCTACCCCGATGAGACAGGGCCGGAAGAGCAGCGCCGAGAGCGCGCGGACCCGCGAGGCGATCCTGGACGCCGCCGAGGCGCTCATGCGGGAGGAGGGCTATGCGGCGGTCACCGTCCGGAAGGTCGCGACCCGCGCCGAAGTGAACCAGGGAATGGTCTACTACCATTTCGGCGCCATGGACGACCTTTTCACGGAACTGTTCCAACGGGGCTCCGAGGCGACCTATCGGAAACAGGTCGCAGCCCTTTCCTCGGAACAACCTCTCTGGTCCCTCTGGGAACTGATGCAGGACCGTTCCCACACGGCCCTGACCATGGAATTCGTCGCCCTGGCCAATCACCGCAAGAGCATCAGGAGCGTCATCGCCGAATCGTCCCGGAAGTTCCGCCGGCTGCACGGCGAGGCCGCCGAGAAGGCCCTCCAGAACCAGGGCATGGACCCCGCCGCCCGCCCGCCCCTCGCCCTGATCCTCCTCATGTCCAGCGTCTCCCGCTTCCTCCTCATGGAGGAGTCCTTCGACATCTCCACCGGCCACCCCGAAATGGTCGCCCTCGTGGAAGACCGCCTCCGCGAACTCGAAGGCGCCCGCCACCGCGACGCCTAGTCCCCCGGTCCCCATCACGCAGTGCACGGGCCGGCGGGGGCGAGGCGGGGTCAGGCCATCAGGCGGGTGGTGGCGAGAGTGCGGAGGTCGGTGGACTTGATCTTGGCGCTGCCGGTGAGGGTGAAGTCGGCGTCGGTGAAGTAGAGGATGTGGCGGGGGACCTTGTAGGGGGCCAGGAGGGTGCGGAGGTGGGTGCGCAGGGCTTCCGGGTCTGGGTCTTCGCCTTCCTGGGGGATGACGCAGGCCACGACGATCTCTCCCAAGGTGTCGTGGGGGACGCCTACGGTCTTGGCGACCTTGACGGACGGGTGGGTGGCGAGGGCCTCGTCGACCTCCAGGGGGGAGACGTTGGCTCCGCCGGTCTTGATGAGGTCGGTGAGGCGGCCCTTCCAGTACAGGCGGCCGTCGTCGTCGAGGTGGCCGCCGTCACCCGTGGGGAAGAAGCCTTCCGCGTCGAGGGTCGTGTCGAGGGGGGTGCCGAGGTAGCCGAGCATGAGGGTGGGGCCCTTGACGCAGATCTCGCCGTGGGCGCCCCGGGGGACGACGGTGCCGGTCAGCGGGTCCACGACCTTGATCGTGTTCCCGGGCAGGACGACACCGCTGCTTCCGGCGTGCACCTCGTCGGGGGTGTCGGCCGGATAGCAGGTCGAGATGGTGAAGGTCTCGGTGTTGCCGTAGGCGCGGCCGGGCTCGGACCAGTCGGCCGTGACGGTGGGGTGCTTGGCTGCGGGGGTGGAGCGGTCGGCGTAGACCAGCGCGGAGAGGTCGGTGTCCGCCCAGGTGGCGGCGCTTTCGAGGTGCGCCCACTGGTGCGGCCAGGCCACGGGGAAGGTGACTTGCTCGGCGGCCATGAGCGCCAGGGCCTCGTCGGCGACGAAGACGCGCTGCAGGACCAGGGTGCCGCCCGCGGCGAGGGTCGAGCCGAGGGCCTGGCCGAAGTTGCCCGACCAGAAGAAGCCGTTCGCGGTCCAGCAGCGCACCTCGTCGTCCGGGCCGAAGCCGAACAGGCGGCGGAACCGCCACAGCTGAACCGTGACGCCCCGGTGCGCGCTGAGCACGCCCTTCGGCAGGCTCGTGGTGCCCGAGGAGAAGAACACCACCGCCGTGTCGCTCGGGCGAACTGCCGCGGCCGTCGCGTCGATCAGCGCGCCGGGCACGTCGGCGCCTCGGGCGAGGAACTCCGCCCACGTCTCGATGCCCGGCGCCACCTCCCCGACGACGGCGAGGTGGCGCAGGAACGGGTACCGGGTCGAGCGCAGCGCTCCCCCCTCGGCGATGGCGGGTTCCAGGCCGGTGAGGACCGCCGCGAAGTCCGTCTTCTGCACCTGCCGCTCGAACAGCAGGAACGACACCCCTGCCGTCTGGAGCAGGTGGTCCAGCTCCGGCGCCGTGGAGAACGTCGAGAGCGTCACCGCCACGCCCCCGGCCAAGGAGGTGCCGAAGACCGCGGCGAGCCATTCGGGCCGGTTGGTCATGAGGACGCCGACGCGCGCGCCCTGGCCGAGGCCGGACGCGCGGAGCGCGCGGGCCACCTCGACCGAGCGCTCCCACAACTCGGCGTAGGTCCACCGGACGGTGCCGTCCGCCGACGGGAAGACGAGTGCTTCCCGTTCGGCGTAGGCGTCGGTCACCTCCCGCAGGAATCCGGGCAGGGTGAGCGCGCCGAGCCCGGGTTCGCTGTCGAGGGGCGGGCCTGAGACGATCGAGAGGGCGGGGGCGGTTTCCATCTACCTGCTCCTGGGGGTCGGGGGGTCAGAGCGGCAGTTCGACTTCGGCGGTGCAGCTCACCAGGACGGCGCCGTTCTGGTCGGTGAGCTTGAGCTTCACCTGGACGAGGGGGACGCCCCACGCCGAAGCGGGGTCCTTGGCGACGACCTCGGCGTCGAAGTAGGTGACGTCGCCTTCGAACGCGGGGGCGCGGAAGTCGGCCTTGGTGTGGCGGACCATGCCGTCGTGGCCGGCCCAGTAGGCGAGGTAGTCGGTGCACCAGGCGCCCATGGTCGCGCCGTAGCCATAGGCGCGGGCCATGCCTACGTCGCCCGCTTTGTCGGCGTCGATGTGCCCGCGTGACGGGCCGACGTACAGGCCGTCCCGCTTGCGCGGGTCGATCCTGGCGCCCTCCTCGTCGAAGCCGAAGCCGGGGCCCCAGCCGGGGTCCTGGTTGATCCACGGGTCGGCGAGGCCGGGCGGGGCCGTCCAGTGGAAGGTGCCCCAGATGTTGAACAGGAAGGCGCGGTACTCGGTGGTGAAGCTGGCGATGCTGTGCGGGCCGATGACGCGGCGCGGAAGCGTGTCGCCGACCTTGACCTCGTCGAAGCGCGGGGAGACGCCGAGCCGGTTGGACAGGATCCACGCGTGGCGCAGCTTCGCGATGTCGTCGAGTTCGGCCTCCGACCAGCGCCGGATGTCGCCGACCTGGTCGTCGTACATGCCGCGCTTCACCGCCTCCTCGTAGAGGTAGCGGATCGCCGTCGAGCGTTCCCGGGCGACGAGGTCGCCGCGCTGGTTGGTGTGCACGGTGTCGCCGCGCGAGAACATGGTCGGCCCGGCGAACTTCGTCTCGGCGACCTTGTAGTCGTGGAAGCGCCGCTCCTGGAAGAGCTGGTCGCCGACCTTCACGCGCGGCCCGTAGAACCACCACTCCTCGCCGCCGAAGATGAGGTGGCTGCCGGGGATGTGGCCGACGCAGGCGGGCTGCGCGCCGTGCCCGTAGTCGAGGCCGACGGCCATCGACTGCGGCGCTACGATGCCGCCGAACCGAGACTCCCGGGCGAACTCGGTGTCCCAGTGCAGCGGATTCGGGTAGTCCATGGCCATGGCCCAGCGCCGCACGTCGGAGGCGCTGCACGGCTCCCACAGCTGGCCGCCGCCGACGGGCTTGCCGACCCGGTGGTCGACGTCGGAAAGATCGAGTTCGAGGGACTCGCTCACGGGTGTTCTCCTTCTACCGGTTCACGTCGCCTAGCGGTTCACGTCTACGACGAGGCGGCCGCGGATCTTGCCGTCGAGGAAGCCCGCGGAGGCGTCGATGGCCTCGGCGAGGGGGATCTCGTGGGCGATCGACTCCAGGGCCGAGGCGTCGAGATCGCGGGAGAGCCTGGCCCACGCGGTGAGCCTGCGGTCCTTGGGCGCCATGACGCTGTCGACGCCGAGGAGGCTGACGCCGCGCAGGATGAACGGGGCGACGCTGGCGGGGAAGTCCATGCCCTGGGCGAGGCCGCAGGCGGCGACCGCGCCGCCGTAGCGGGTCTGCGCGCAGGCGTTGGCGAGGATGTGGCTGCCCGCGGTGTCGACGACGGCGGCCCAGCGCTCCTTCTGGAGCGGCTTGCCGGGGTCGGTGAACGCGGCCCGGTCGAGGACCGTGGTCGCGCCGAGGGCCTGGAGGTAGTCGGCCTCCGAGGGCTTACCCGTCACCGCGGCGACCTCGAAGCCCGCCTTGGCCAGCAGGGCGATCGCGACGCTGCCGACGCCTCCGGTCGCACCGGTGACGAGCACCTCGCCCTGGTCGGCACGGACACCGTGGCCGAGCAGGGCGTCCACGCAGAGGCTCGCGGTGTAGCCGGCGGTGCCGATCGCCATCGCCTGGCGGGCGGTGAAGGCCGCGGGCAGGGGCACCAGCCAGTCGCCGTTCACCCGCGCGCGCTGGGCGAGCCCGCCCGGGTGGGTCTCGCCGACGCCCCAGCCGTTCAGCACGACGGAGTCGCCCGGCCGGTAGGCGGGATGCCCGCTCTCGGTGACGGTGCCCGCGAAGTCGATCCCGGGGACCATCGGGAACCTCCGGACGACCGGGGACGCGCCGGTGATGGCCAGGGCGTCCTTGTAGTTGAGCGTGGAGTACGCGACGTCCACGGTGACGTCCCCTTCGGGGAGGCGGTCCTCGTCCAGGGAGGCGAGGGAGACCGTCCGGCCCGCCTCGTCCTTCTCGATCAGCACAGCGGAGTACATGAGGATTCCTCTTCATCCGACTTCACGTTCATCCGACTTCACGGCGCACAGCGATCCGCTTGCGGGCCGTCGACGCATCACTGCTTGGCGCTCATGACCATTTCGATCTCATTATCGAGAACATAATTCTCAGGCGATTCGGGATTTTTACACGCCGCGATGCGGGCGTCAACCCGGCCGGGCGCGGGCCACCTCCTGACGATGCCCGGCCCCGGCTCCAGGCAACCCTTCCCGCCTCCCGCGCCCCTGGAAGACACCTCCCGAGGGCTCGCGCGGGCCGTTTCGACGCGCGGCGGCCCGATCACTGCCGCCCGTCCAGAACGGATCCCGCCACGGATTCCTGCAATGCGACGGGCACTCCTCCAACGACCACATACCCCTTTTGAACTGGTGATATATCGATCAAGCGCGGTCCCGCCGACCGCCCGGAGCGGCCATGCCGACCTGGCACCCATCTGTTGAATCCTTATAATGATTGTGATAGCAAGGGTGGCGTGGGGACAGCCGTCGCCGCACCGGCCGATCGGCCGGCTCCGCCAAGGCCGCCTCCGCCGACCAGCCCCACCCGCCCTCGACGGGCCCCGGAAACCGCCCCCTCCCGGCGTGCACCACCCCGCGCGACGGAACAGAGAACGAGCTATTGCCCGACCCTCGGATCGGGTGTTACGTTCACCACAGGAGAGCCTGATTCTCGCTCTTAAAAAAGAGAATTCTCATTACAATTCCCCGGCCATCCCCGCATTTCCTTAATGCTTCCTGGGAGCAAGTCGCCATGGCACAGAACAGCGCGCGTCATACCGGTTCCGCCCCGATCACCCCCGCCGAGGGCTGGACCCTGGAGCGGATCACCCCGCCGAGCCGGCTGTTCGGCGCGAACGGCCTGCGCACCGGCCCGGACGGCCGCGTCTACGTCGCGCAGGTGGCCGGCAGCCGGATCAGCGCGCTCGACGTCGACACGGGCGCGATCGAGACCGTCAGCGCGATGGGCTCCGACATCGTCGCCCCCGACGACCTGGCCTTCGACGCCGCCGGCGACCTCTACGCCACCGAGTACTACGACGGCCGCGTCAGTGTCCGCTCCCCCGACGGCACCACCCGCGTCCTGCGCGACGACGTGCCCGGCGCGAACGGCATCACCTTCCACCGGGGCAGGCTCTTCATCGACGAGTGCCGCATCGGCGGCCGCCTCCTGGAGCTCGACCCGAACGGCGGCGCGCCGCGCGTCCTCGTGGAGGACCTGCCGATGCCGAACGCGATGGAGTTCGGCCCGGACGGCAAGCTGTACTACCCGGTGCTCGGCACGAACGACATCTGGCGGATCGACCCCGACGGCGGCGCCCCCGAACGCGTCGCCGGCGACCTGGGCGTCCCGGACGCGGTGAAGTTCGACGCCGACGGCTTCATCGTCTCCACCCAGGTGGCCACCGGCGAGGTGCTCCGCATCGACCCGCGCAGCGGCGACCGGACGGTCCTGGCGACGATCGCCCCCGGCCTGGACAACCTGACGTTCGTCAACGGCCGCCTGTTCGTCTCGGGCTTCACCGGCCACATCACCGAGGTCCTCGGCGGCGGCGCGACCCGCACCGTCCTGCCCGGCGGACTGACCTGGCCCCTCGACCTCACCGTCGGCCCGGACGGCACCCTGTTCGTCTCCGACGGCACCTACTTCTACGAGCGCACCGCCGAGGGCCTGCGCACGCTCGGCATGCTGTTCAGTCCGGGCTGGCCCGGCTACATCCGCGGCGTCACCCCGGACGGGAACGGCGCGTTCGTCGTCACCACCTCGAACGGCCAGATAGCGCGCTGGCGGCCCGCCGAAGGCGAGCACGACATCCTCGCCGGGGAGACCGAGCCGCTCGACCAGCTCTACGGCGTCGCGCTCGCCCCCGACGGCGCGGTCGTCGCCGCCGAACTCGGCACGGGCCGCGTGGTCTCGGTGCGCAACGGCGTGCTGACGACCCTCGCGTCCGGCCTCGACCGGCCGACCGGCGTCGTGTACACCCCGGACGGCACGCTCCTGGTCTCCGAGGCGGGCGCGGGACGCGTCGTCGCGATCACCGGATCGGGCGTCGACACCGTCGCCGACGGCCTGGAGACCCCGCAGGGCATCCTCGTGCGCGGCTCGCGCCTCCTCGTCGTCGACGCGGGCGCCAAGACCCTGCTGGAGACCGACCTCGACGGCAAGGACCGCACGACGATCGCCCGCGACCTGCCCGTCGGCTCCCCTCCCGGCATCGACGTCAAGCCCCTCAAGGGCCTCCCGCCCTTCAGCGGCCCGCAGGGCCTCTTCGCCGGCATCGCGGCGGGCCCCGACGGCACCGTCTACGTCTCGGGCGACGCCGAAGGCAGCGTCCTGGCCTTCCGCAAGGAGGCCTGAGCCCGATGGCAGTCGACTTCCTCGGCATGGAGGGCCGCGTCGTCATCGTCTCCGGCGCGGGCGGCGGCGGCATCGGCACGACGGTGACCCGCATGGTCGCGCAGGCCGGCGCGACGGTCATCGCGGTCAGCCGCTCCCGGGACAACCTCGACACCCACGTCGCCCCCCTCGCGAAGGAGGGCCTCAAGGTCGTCCCCGTCGCGGCCGACGCCTCCACCGACGAGGGCATCGCGACGGCGCTCGACGCCGCCCGTGAGGCCGAAGGCGACCTGTACGGGCTCGTCAACGTCGCGGGCGGCGCGGCCCCGTCGGACTGGCGGCCCTCCACGAGGGTCACCCGCGCGTCGTGGCGGGCGCTGATGGGCCAGAACCTGGAGACGATGTTCTTCATGAGCCAGGCCGTCGCGGCCGAGCTCAAGGCGGCGGGCCGCAAGGGCTCGATCGTCTCGGTCTCCTCGATCAGCGGGATGAACACCGCGCCGTTCCACATCGGCTACGGCACCGCGAAGGCCGCGCTGGTCGCGGCGACCCGCACGATGGCCGTCGAGCTGGCCGCCGACGAGATCCGGGTGAACGCGGTCGCCCCCGGCGTCACCGCGACCCCCGCGTCGCTCACCTATGTGGAGGCCGACCCCGAGCGCGACGCCCGCGCGATCGCGATGGGCCGGCGCGGCACGCCCGAGGAGCAGGCGGGGGCGATCCTCTTCCTGCTGTCGGACCTGTCGTCGTACGTCACCGGCCAGACCCTGCTGGTCGACGGCGGCCTGAACCTCAAGTGGACGTGGCTGGCCGCCGACAACACCTCGCTGTTCCTCAAGGACGAGGCGTTCCGCACCGAGATCACCCGCTTCTGAGAAGGAGGAGGCATGAGCGAAACCACCGACGAGACCGAGGACCTGTCCCGGCCGCTCACGATCGGCGTCGAGGCCTACATCTCCGAGGAGTGGGCCCGCGCCGAGGGCGACAGACTGTGGGCGAAGGTCTGGCAGCAGGTCGGCCGGGTCGAGGAGCTGCCCGAGGTGGGCGACTTCCTCACCTACGACATCCTGGACGACTCGATCATCGTCGTCCGCACGTCGCCCGAGGAGATCAAGGCCCACTACAACGTCTGCTCGCACCGCGGCCGCCGCCTGGTCGACACCCCCGAGGGCGCGCACGACGGACGGGGCAGGGGCCGCCAGTTCGTCTGCGGCTTCCACGGCTGGCGCTACGACCTCGAAGGCCGCTGCACCCGCGTCCCCGAGCGGGAGGACTGGCAGGGCGCCCTCACCGACGAGAAGATCAAGCTCGGCGAGGTCCGGGTGGACACGTGGGGCGGCTGGATCTGGATCACGATGGACCCGGACGCCGAACCGCTGCGCGCCTACCTGGAGCCCGCGCCGACCCTGCTGAAGTCGTTCGAGCTGGAGCGCTTCCGCTACCGCTGGCGCCGCTGGCTCGTCTTCGACTGCAACTGGAAGGTCGCGCTGGAGGCGTTCAACGAGACCTACCACGTGCCTTACACCCACCCGGAGTTCATCCCCTTCGGCAGCTTCCTCGGCTGGTCGCGGGTCCAGGGCCGGCACAGCAACATCGGGTTCGAGGCGCCCAAGGGCCTGGAGGAGAACCAGGGCAAGCTCCGCATCGGCGGCGGCGTTGACGCGCGCGTCTCGACCGCGGAGATGCAGAACTTCATCTGGGAGAACGCCAACACCAACACCACCGAGACGCTGGTCGGCGTCGCCAACCGGCTCGCCGCCGAGCTGCCGGACGGCACCCCGCCCGACCAGGTGGCCAAGTACTGGCTGGAGACGGCCCGCCGCGAGGACGCCGAGCGCGGCGTCGTCTGGCCGACGGTCGACCCCGAGGCCGTCGCGGCGAGCGGCACGGCCTGGCAGATCTTCCCGAACTTCCAGATCGGTCACGGCCAGAACAACATGCTCTGCTACAGCGCCCGCCCCTACGGATACGACCCCGACAGATGCGTCTTCGAGGTGGCCGTCTACCAGCTGTACGCGCCGGGCGAGGAGCCGGAGACCGAGTGGGTGCTCACCCCGCCGGACCATCCGGACTGGCGCACCGTCCTGCCGCAGGACTTCTCGAACATGGCCGCGGTGCAGAAGGGCATGAAGGCGCGCGGCTTCACCGGGCCGAAGCCGAACCCCTACCGCGAACGCGCGGTGGCGAACCTGCACCACAACCTCGCGAAGTACATGGGCGCCGGTTCTCCGCGCGACCTCGACTAGAACCCCCACCCCGAGAAGCCCGAGGACCCCCATGCAGCAGAACTGCCCGCCCACGGCCACCCCCGAGATCGACCGCGACGCGCTGAGAGCGAAGTACCTGGCCGAGCGGGACAAGCGGCTGCGGCCGGAAGGCCAGGCCCAGTACGTCGTCACCGAGGGCGAGTTCGAGGACTACTACGAGGCCGACCCCTACACGCCCGTCACGCCGCGCGAGCCGATCGCCGAGGAGATCGACGTGGCGGTGCTCGGCGGCGGGTTCGCCGGGCTGGTCGCCGCGGCCCGGATCAAGCAGGCGGGCGCGTCCTCGCTGCGGGTCATCGAGTTCGGCGGGGACTTCGGCGGCGTCTGGTACTGGAACCGCTACCCCGGCATCCAGGTGGACAACGACGCGACCTGCTACCTGCCGCTGCTGGAGGAGGTCGGGTACGTCCCCAAGGAGAAGTACCCGCGCGGCGACGAGGTGTTCGAGCACTGCCGGCGGATCGGTCGGCACTTCGGCCTGTACGAGGACGCCCTGTTCCAGACGCTGGTGAAGTCCCTCGAATGGGACGCGGGCAGCGAGCGCTGGTTGATCGGCACCAACCGCGGCGATCGGATCAGCGCCCGGTTCGTGGTGATGTGCCAGGGGCCCTTCAACAAGCCGAAGCTGCCCGGCATCCCCGGCATCGCCGACTTCCAGGGCCACACCTTCCACACCGCCCGGTGGGACTACGCCTACACCGGCGGCGACATGGGCGGCGGACTCACCGGCCTGGAGGGCAAGACGGTCGCCGTCATCGGGACCGGCGCGAGCGGCGTCCAGGTCATCCCGCACATCGCGCGGTCCGCCGAGCACCTGTACGTCTTCCAGCGCACGCCGTCCTCGATCGACGAGCGCGGCAACGAGCCGATCGACCCGGAATGGGTGAAGACGCTCAAGCCGGGCTGGCAGGAGGAGATCCGGCGGAACTTCCACACCGCCGCGTTCGAGGCGTTCGCGCCCGGCCAGCCCGACCTCGTCTGCGACGGCTGGACCGAGGTGAGCCGCAACCTCGCCGCCCGCCTTGACGAGACGAACGGGTGGGCCGCGCTCGCCGACCCGGCGAAGTTCATGGAGCTGCGCGAGATCGAGGACTACCGGACGATGCAGCGCCTGCGCGACCGCATCGACGAGATCGTCGACGACCCCGCGACGGCCGAGGCGCTGAAGCCGTACTACCGCTTCCTGTGCAAGCGCCCGTGCTTCTCCGAGGAGTACCTGCCCACGTTCAACCGCGAGAACGTCACGCTCATCGACGTCTCGGCGAGCAAGGGCGTCCAGCGGATCACCGCCAAGGGCGTCGTCGCGGGCGGCGTCGAGCACGAGGTCGACTGCCTCATCTTCGCCAGCGGCTTCGAGATCACCACCGACCTCGACCGCCGCCTCGGCATCGCGCCCTTCACCGGGAGGAACGGCCTGTCCCTTTACGACCACTGGGCCGACGGCTACAAGACCCTGCACGGCGTCATGAGCCACGGGTTCCCGAACCAGTTCTTCACCGGCTTCATCCAGGGCGGCGTCACCGCGAGCACCACCGCGATGTTCGAGCAGCAGGCCAGGCACATCGGCCACATCATCGGCGCGGCCCTGGAGCGCGGCGCGACGACCGTCGAGCCGACG
Organism: Actinocorallia aurea; assembly: GCF_054783995.1. Lineage (NCBI taxonomy): Bacteria > Bacillati > Actinomycetota > Actinomycetes > Streptosporangiales > Thermomonosporaceae > Actinocorallia > Actinocorallia aurea. Next base: position 105,571 of record NZ_BAAGPQ010000026.1, on the reverse strand, counting down.
CGCGAGGCGCAGGACGCCTGGGTGGCGACGATCCGGGAGTCCGCGGTCGACAACAGCCTCTTCCAACGCGAGTGCACCCCCGGCTACTACAACAACGAGGGCGAGACGAAGATCCGCTCGCACCTCGGCGACCCGTACTGGCCGGGCTTCTACGCGCTGGAGGAACTGCTCGAAGGCTGGCGCGGCAAGGGCGACCTCGAAGGCCTCACGCTCAGCGGCGCCGCGGAGGTCAAGGACCATGCCTGAGCTGCGGTTCGACGGCCGGGTCGCGGTCGTCACCGGGGCGGGACGCGGGCTGGGGCGCGCGTACGCGCTGCTGCTCGCGTCGCGGGGCGCGAAGGTGGTCGTCAACGACCCGGGCGGCGCCCTCACCGGGGAAGGACCGGACGACGGGCCCGCCCATGACGTCGTCGGTGAGATCACCGCGGCGGGCGGTGAGGCCGTCGCGAGCACCGCGTCGGTCGCGACGGCCGACGGCGGCCGGGAGATCGTCGAGACCGCCGTGAAGGCCTACGGCCGCATCGACATCCTGGTGCACAACGCCGGGATCGTCCGGCCCGGCTCACTGAAGGAGATGTCCTACGAGGACTTCGACGCCGTCCTCGACGTCCACCTGCGCGGCGCGTTCCACGTCGTGCGGCCCGCGTTCCCGCTGATGAGCGAGGCAGGGTACGGGCGGATCGTCCTGACGTCGTCGATCGGCGGCCTGTACGGCAACCACAAGGTCGCCAACTACGCGATGGCCAAGGCCGGGATCATCGGGCTGTCGAACGTCGTCGCGCTGGAAGGCGCGGCCGAGGGCGTCACGTGCAACGTCATCGTGCCCGGCGCGCTGACCCGGATGGCCGAGGGCATCGACACCTCCGCCTACCCGCCGATGGGGCCCGATCTCGTCGCGCCCGTCGTCGGCTGGCTCGCGCACGAGTCCTGCTCGATCACGGGCGAGCTGCTCGTCTCGATCGCCGGCCGCGTCGCCCGCGCCTTCGTCGGCGAGACACCGGGCGTCCACCGCCCCTCCTGGGCCGTCGAGGACGTCGCGGCGAACCTCGCCGCGATCCGCGACGCCACGCAGCCGTGGGTCCTGCCGGTCGTGCCCTCGGCCCACATCGACCACATCCGCACCAGCTTCGCGATGGCCGCGCAGGGCAGCGCGCAAGGAGAGATATGACGGTCAAGGTCTACGAGCGCATCCTCGACCTGCTGGAGGCCGAGGGGATCAGGACGATCTTCGGGATCCCCGATCCGAACTTCGTGCACATGTTCCACCTCGCCGAGGAGCGCGGGTGGAGCGTGGTCGCGCCGCACCACGAGGAGTCGGCCGGGTTCATGGCCGAGGCGGTGTCCCGGATGACGGGCGGGCCGGCGGTCTGCATCGGCACGTTGGGCCCCGGCGTCGCCAACCTCGCGGGCGCGATGATGTGCGCGAAGGTCGAGAACTCGCCGGTGATCTTCCTGGGCGGGCAGCGGGCGCGGATCACCGAGCAGCGGGTGCGGCGCGGGCGGATCCAGTTCGTCAAGCAGGCCGAGCTGTTCGAGCCGTCGGTGAAGTACTCCGCGAGCATCGAGTACGCCGACCAGACCGACGAGGTGATCCGGGAGGGGCTGCGCAAGGCGCTCACCGGGACTCCGGGGCCGGTCTACATCGAGTACCCGTCGCACGTGATCCTCGAAGAGCTCGACGTGCCCGAGGCGCTGCCGCCTTCCCGGTACCGGCTGGTCGGGCAGCAGGCCGGGCAGGGCGGGATCGACGAGGCGGCGCGGCTCATCCGGGCGGCGGAGCACCCTGTCCTGCTGGTCGGGCACGGGGTGCACACCTCGCGCGCCGGGGAATCGGTGAAGGCCCTCGCGGACCTCATGGCCTGCCCCGTCATCCAGACGTCCGGCGGCACCTCCTACATCAAGGGGCTGGAAGACCGGACGTTCCCCTACGGGTTCTCGCCTTCGGCGATCGAGGCCGTCGTGGGCTCCGACCTCTGCCTGGCCATCGGGACGGAGCTGGGCGAACCCGTCCACTATGGACGGGGAAGGCACTGGGTCGCGGGTGAGGCGAAGCGGTCGTGGATCCTCATCGAGCAGGACCCTGAGGCCATCGGCGTCAACCGGGCGATCGACGTGCCGCTCGTCGGCGACCTGCGGGCCGTCGTGCCCCAGCTCGTCGAGGCCCTGAAGGGCACCCCGCGCGAGGCGTCCCCCGACCTGGAGCGCTGGATCCGCGAGGACGCCGAACGGCTCGCCGAACTCGCCGCGACCGCCCCGTCCGGCATGTCGCCGGTGCACCCGGCGCGGCTCATCGTCGAGGCCACGAAGGTGTTCCCGCCCGACGGCATCATGGTCCGCGACGGCGGCGCGACGACCATCTTCGGCTGGACGTACTCGCAGGCCAAACCGCACGACGTCATGTGGAACCAGAACTTCGGCCACCTCGGCACCGGCCTGCCCTACGCGGTCGGGGCCGGGGTCGCCGACGGGGGCCGCCGGCCGATGATGCTCATCACCGGCGACTCCTCCTTCCAGTTCCACATCAGCGAACTGGAGACCGCGGCCCGGCTGAACCTGCCGCTCGTGTGCGTCGTGGCCGTCGACTACGCATGGGGGCTCGAGGTCGGCGTCTACAAGCGCACCTTCGGCCAGGGCTCGTTGGAGACCGGCACCCACTGGAGCACCGCGACAAGACTCGACAAAGTGGCCGAAGGCTTCGGCTGCCACGGCGAGTACGTTGAGCGCGACGAGGACATCGCGCCCGCGATCAAACGCGCGTACGCCAGCGGGAAGACCGCGGTGATCCACGTCGCGGTGGACCCGAAGGCGAACTCCGAGGAGATGCCCAGCTACGACGAGTTCCGCACCTGGTACGCCGAAGGCACCCAATGACCCCCCGAAAGGGAAGCCCATGCGTGAGTACCTGAAGTTCTACATCGACGGCCAGTGGGTCGAGCCCGCGTCGGCCACGACGTTCGAGGTGATCAACCCGGCGACCGAGGAGGTCGCCGGGAAGGTCGCCGCAGGGAACGCCGCCGACGTCGACCGGGCCGTCGCCGCCGCGAAAGCCGCGTTCCCGGCCTGGTCGGCCACGAGCGTCGCCGAGCGCGTCGCCATCCTCCAGCGCGTCCTGGTGATCTACGGAGAGCGGTCGGCCGAGCTCGGCGCCGCCCTCACCGAGGAGATGGGCGCGCCCGCCTACCTCGCCAACGGCTTCCAGGTGCAGCTCGGCGCGGGCCACCTGGTCAAGGCGATCGAGCTGCTCGAAGGGTTCGCGTTCGAGGAGCCGCGCGGTTCGAGCATCGTCGTCAAGGAGCCCATCGGCGTCTGCGGGCTCATCACCCCGTGGAACTGGCCGCTGAACCAGATCGCGGTGAAGGTCTTCCCCGCCCTCGCGACGGGCTGCACCGTCGTGCTGAAGCCGTCCGAGCGCTCGCCGTTCAACGCCCAGATCTTCGCCGAGGTCCTCCACGCGGCGGGCGTCCCGGCCGGGGTGTTCAACCTCGTGCAGGGTGACGGCCTCGGCGTCGGCGTGCCGCTGTCGGCGCACCCCGACGTGGACATGGTGTCGTTCACCGGCTCGACCCGGGCCGGCGTCGAGATCGCGCGGAACGCCGCACCGACCGTCAAGCGGGTGACGCAGGAGCTGGGCGGCAAGGGCCCGAACCTCATCCTCGACGACGGCTCGTTCGCCGCGAACGTCGCCGCGGGCGTCGGCGCGATGATGGGCAACTCCGGCCAGACGTGCAGCGCGCCGTCCCGGATGCTGGTGCCCGCCGCGCGGATGGGCGAGGCGATCGAGATCGCGCGGGAGACCGCCGCGGGCGTCACCGTCGGCGACCCGAACGGCGAGTTCGCCCTCGGGCCCGTCGTCGCCGGCTCGCAGTGGGACCGGATCCAGGCGCTCATCCAGAAGGGCATCGACGAGGGCGCGACGCTCGTCGCGGGCGGCACCGGCCGGCCCGACGGGCTGGAGCGCGGCTTCTACGTGAAGCCGACGGTCTTCGCCGACGTCACCTCCGAGATGACGATCGCGCGCGAGGAGATCTTCGGCCCCGTCCTGGTCATCCTCGGCTACCGCGACCTCGACGAGGCCGTCGAGATCGCCAACGACACCGAGTACGGGCTCGCCGCGTACGTCAACGGCGAGGACCTCGCCACCGCCCGCTCCCTCGCCCGGCGCATCCGCGCGGGCTGGGTCAACATCAACGACGGGTTCGACTTCGGCTGCCCGTTCGGCGGCTACAAGAAGAGCGGCAACGGCCGCGAATGGGGCGACTTCGGCTTCCAGGAGTACCTGGAGGTCAAGGGCATCGTCGGCTGGGCGCCGGACGAGGCCGCGTCCTAGCGGATCCGATCCAAGGAAGGAACACGATGGGCGTGATCGCCACGCGGAGACTGAGCGAGCATGTCGGCGCCGAGGTGCTGGACGTCGACCTGGAAAGGCTCCTCGGCGACGAGGACCTGCCGGGCGCGTGCCTGGAGGCGCTGGAGGAGCACGGGGTGCTCCTCTTCCGGGAACTGCACGTCGACGACACCGCGCAGGTGGCGTTCTGCCGGAGGCTGGGCGACCTCGTCCAGTTCCCGAAGTACGCCAACCCGGACGTCATGGAGATCAGCTTCGACCCCGGCAATCCGAACGTCGAGTACTTCGCCAGCAACGACTACTGGCACATCGACGGCGCGCTGGACGACATCCCCGCCAAGGCGTCGATCCTGAGCGCGCGGGTGACGGCCTCGGTGGGCGGTGAGACGGAGTTCGCGAGCACGTACGCGGCCTACGACATGCTCACCGAGGCCGAGAAGGAGCGGTTCGCCTCGCTCCGGGTGGTGCACACCTTCGAGGCGATCCAGCGGCTCACCTACCCCGACCCGACGCCCGAGCAGGTCGCGGAGTGGGCCTCGCGGACCGTCCGGGAGCATCCCCTGGTGTGGGAGCACCGGACGGGCCGCAGGTCCGTGGTGTTCGGCGCGACCGCGTCGCACATCGCGGGCATGGACGTCGAGGAGGGGCGGGCGCTGCTCGCCGACCTGGAGGCGCGGGCGACCGCGCCCGACCGGGTCCTCCGGCACTCCTGGACGGTCGGCGACATGGTGATCTGGGACAACCGCGGGCTCGTGCACCGGGCCTGCGCGTTCGACCGGACCGAGCCGCGCCGGATGCACCGCACGACGCTCGTCGGCGATGAGGCGATCGCGTGAGCGGGCGGACCGCGATCGTCACGGGCGGCGCGTCCGGGATCGGGGCCGCCGTCGGGCGGCGCCTCGCCGCGGACGGCGTCCGGGTGGCGCTGCTCGACCTCGACGGGGACGCCGCGCGCGAGACCGCGGCGTCCATCGAGAAGGAGGGCGGGACCGCGCTCGGGCTCGCCGCCGACGTCACCGACCGGGCCGCGATCGACGCCGCGGTCGCCGAGACCGCGGCCCGGCTGGGCCGGCCGACGATCCTCGTGACCAGTGCGGGGGCCGCGCCCATCCACCCGTTCCTCACCATCACGGCCGAGGACTGGGCGCGGACCCTCGCGGTGAACCTCACCGGCACGTTCGACTGCTGCCAGGCGGTGCTGCCCGGCATGGTCGAGGAGGGCTGGGGGCGGATCGTCACGATCTCGTCGTCCAGCGTGCACAGCGGGGCGCCCGCGATGGCCGGTTACGTCTCGGCGAAGTCGGGCGTGGTCGGGCTCACCAAGGTCCTCGCGCGGGAGTTCGCCCGCAAGGGGATCACGGTGAACACGGTGCCGCCGGGGTTCATCGACTCTCCGATGCTGCGCGCGACCGTCGCCGACGGGCTCTTCGCGCTGGAGGACGAGATCGCCGAGACCCCCGTCGGCAGGGTCGGGCGGCCCGAGGACGTCGCCGCGGCCTGCGCCTTCCTGGTGAGCGAGGACGCCTCCTACATCACCGGGCAGGTCATCGGCGTCAACGGGGGGCGGAACATTTGACGTGCTCCGACAGGGGCGGCACGGGTGAGACCCGGATCCCGCCCGTGCCCAGGGCCGAATGGTCGGCAGAGATGGCCGAGTTCGTCGCGGGCTTCCAGTCCGCGGTCCGCGGCGGCGCGTCCGCCGAGGGCCGCCAGCCCGGGACCAACCTGCTGGGCACGTTCGCCCGGCACCCGTCCCTCGCCAAGGCCTACCTCACCTTCAACGGGCACCTGCTGCACGGGTCGTCGCTCACGGCCCGGCAGCGGGAGCTGCTCGTGCTGCGGGTCGCGCACCTGCGGGAATGCGCCTACGAGTGGGCGCAGCACGCCGTCCTCGCCGCCCGCGCGGGGATGACCGCCGAGGAGATCGCCCGGGTCGCCCGGGGCCCGGCAGCCCCGGGGTGGGGGGCGACGGACCGCGCGCTCCTCACCGCCGCCGACGAGCTCCTCGGCGACGGCACGGTCTCGTCCGCGACCTGGACCGCCCTGTCCGCCGAGTTCGACGACCGGGGCCTCATGGACGTCATCTTCACCATCGGCGCCTACGCCCTCCTGGCCATGGCGCTGCGCTCCCTGGGCGTCCAGCCGGAGGAGGAGCTGCTCCCCCATTTGCCGGACGGCCTATGATGGCGAGACGCCCTCAGGTTCCGCCCGCGCGGGGCGTCCACAAGCAGGTCACCGGGCGGGTGCGGAGGCGGCGTCTTGACCGGACCGACCACGGCGGACCCCTACATAGCCCAGCGTCCCAAGCGCGCTGACGGCGCCCGCAACTACGACGCGATCCTCGCCGCCGCCCGCGCCGCGTTCGAATCCCACGGCTCCGAGGCCTCCCTGGAGGACGTCGCGGCACGGGCCGGCGTCGCCATCGGCACCCTCTACCGCCACTTCCCGACCCGTGCCGTCCTCGTCGAGGCCGCCACCCGCGACGGCCTGGCCGCCCTCGTCGCCGAAGCCGACCGCCTGTCCGCGGCCCCCGAGCCCTTGGCGGCCCTGCAAGAGTGGATGACCAAGGCCGTCCACCACTGCTCGGTCTTCCGCGGCCTCGTCGGCATCCTGTCCGCAAGCATGTACGACGAGGGCACCCCCTCCCACACCATGTGCGCCGCCATGCACGCCGGCGGCGCCCGCCTCCTCACCCGTGCCCGGGACACGGGCGCCGTCCGCGCCGACTTCACCGCCGAGGACCTCTTCGCCCTCATCACCGCCGCCGCCTGGCTCCGCGAAACCACCGGACCCCACCACGACGGCTCATCCCGCATGCTCCGCCTCGCCCTGGAGGGCATCACCCTCCCGGCTTCTTAGCCCTCCTCCTTCCAGAGATCGGCCTGGTAGGTCACCTTCTCGTCCCCTTCCGCGCGAGACAGCCGGACCGTGTAGCGGCCCGCCGGGAATTCGGCCATCCCGCTGGGGATGTCGCGGTACGTCGTCTGGCCTGGCCGGAGCCCGTAGACGTGCAGGTGTCCCTTCTTTCGGCCGAGGCTTTCGGACACCGTGAGGGCGAGACCGTCGGCGATCGGGGAGAGCGACGGCGGCAGCGGCGCGGGGCCGTTCCAGAGGGCGTAGGTCAGGACGGCTCTGCGTCCTGGATCGACCGCCGCCATGAGCCCGAGCGGATGCGCGGCCGCTTGCGGGATCTCCGCCGGGAAGACCGCCTGGCCCGCGCCCCCGCTGTCGACCAGGGCGATCCGGTCGGAGCCCTCGGGCACATAGCAGCCGCCGCTGCGCTTGATCCGGGCCGTTTTGCGCACCCGAAGGAACTGGATCAGGTACCGCTCGGTGCCATGCAGCGCCGACCGGGCCGCGTCGAACGCGTCCTCGTCTTCGGGGTACCGCTTCCATGCCTCGGCGAAAGCCGTGCGCGCCCGCGCGCGGCCCCACCCGGTGACGCGCACCGAGTAGACGCCCGCCGGGACGGTGAGCACGCCGGCGTCGCCGCCGAGCGTGATCTGGTCGAGGTCGATCCGACCGGTGGGACAGCGCAGCTCGACGGTCTCCTGCACGTCGTACCCGGCCTCGCACGGCGGAAGAGCCCCCTTCCACAGTTCGAGCCCGACCTTCACCGCCGGCCCGTCCTCGGCCACGTGGAGCAGGAACCGCCCCTCCCCCACGCCCAGCAATCCGGCCCCGGGCACGGGCGTGCTCCCGTCCTCGTCCCAGCCGTCGCCGATGCCGAACATTCCGTGGTCCGCCTGAACGTCCAGCTCCACGCGGGAGACCAACTCACTCGACTTCATCCCGGAATATTAAGGACAGACAGTGACAAATTACCCCCACTGCCCGGGAGTCGCCGAGGCCGCGGCCGAAGTCAGAAGTCGGTGGGTTCCGAGCGCGTCCGTGCCGATCGAGCCGAACGCCTTGACCAGCGAGGTCCCCGGCGGCAGAAGTTCGGCGACGAAGGCGCCCGACGACCGGTGCGGCGGCAGCGCGCGCACCACGTGAAGAGCAGACCGGACAGCGACGCGCACACCTGCCGTCCGACGTCCGTCAGCTCGTACTCGACATGCGAGGGATGGTGCGCAGGACCGTCCGGGTGGCCAGGCCCCCATGCAGCGCACAGCGCGCAAGGAGACCTCCGAGGTCGCCCGTACCCTGTTCCGCGACCACCTGGTCAGCGGACCCTCGCCGAGTACCACGATCTCGGTGTGATCGGTCTCCAGTCGGTGCTCGGCAACGTCTCGGCCGTCGTCATCGAGCCGGAGAACCTGGCGAAGCCGCCGTCGATCATCCAGGAGACCCGCACGATGTACGTGGTCGACTCCATCGACGCGGTGTACGCGCAGGTCGAGCGGCTCGGCGTGCCGATCCTCCAGCCCCGCACCCCCAACATCATGGGTGCGCAGGGCAGGCTCAGGCTCGCCTCGAACTACATCATCGAGATCGTCGAGGCGACCAACGAGGACCTCTTCCACCCCGATCCGAAGGAGGTCGGCTACGTCTGAGCCCACAGGCGCACACGGCAGGTCCGGGGAGCGAGGCTCCCCGGGCCTGCCGACTCAAGTGCCCTACCGGCTCAGTGCCCTGCCGCCGCGGTCCGGCGGGCGCCCGGGCCGAACCAGGCGGCCGCGCTGATCACCACCCGATGACTGCCCCGGGCGCGGTGGCCGCGCCCGCTGAGGCGGGGTCAGAAGCCGCGTCTGCGGAGGGCGTCCGCCTCTCTTTCGAGGGCCTCGCGGAAGTCCGGGTGGGCGATCTCCACGAGGAGGCGGGCGCGGGCGGCGATCGATCTGCCCTTCAGGTCGGCGGAGCCGAATTCGGTGATGACGACGTCGATGTCGGAGCGGGGAGTGGTGACGGGGCCGGAGAGGGCCGTGGTGATGCGGCTGATGGTGCCGTTCTTGGCGGTGGAGGGCAGGACCATGAGGGCGTGGCCGCCCGGGGAGCGGGAGCCGGCGCGGACGAAGTCGAGTTGGCCGCCGGTGCCGCCCACGTAGGACGAGCCCGACTGTTCGGCGTTGACCTGGCCCGTCAGGTCGACCTCCAGGGCCGAGTTGACGGTGACGAGGCGGTCGACCCGGGCCAGGACCGCCGGGTCGTGGGTGTAGGAGGTGGGGCACATGCGCAGGGACGGGTTGTCGGCGGCGAAGGCGTAGAGGCGGCTTGTGCCGATGAGGGCGCCGTTGACGGAGACGCCCTGGTCGGTCTTCTTGCGGGCGTTCGTGACCACGCCCGCCTCGACGAGGTCGACCAGGCCGTCGCCGATCATGCCGGAGTGGACGCCCAGGTCGGTGCGGTCGTGCAGGAGGCGGAGGAGGGCGTCGGGGACGGCGCCGACGCCCGTCTGGAGGACGGAGCCGTCGCCGATGTAGGCGGCGGCGTGGGCGGCGATGGCCTCGTCGATCGGGCCGATGCGGGCGGGCGGCACCTCGACGGGCGGCCGGGAGACGTGGACGGCGCAGTCGAAGGCCGAGCCCGGGAGCGTCTCGCCGAGGGTGCGGGGCACCTGGTCGTTCACCTCGGCGACGACGACGCGGGCCTTGGCCACGGCCGCCGCCACGTAGTCGCTGATGAGGCCGCAGCTGTGGTCCCCGGCCGCGTCGGGCGGGCTCACCTGCACGAAGGCGACGTCGCACGGCAGCGCGCCGGAGGCGATCATCGGGCCGACCTGGCTCACGTGGCAGGGCACGACGGTCAGCCGGTGCGCTTGGGCGAGTACCCGCAGGGCCCCGATCGCGCCCATGCTGGAGACCTCGAACGCGTCGGCCGCCTCGGGGGTGAGCAGGCCGGAGAAGCTCGTCGCGATGAAGACCGACAGGCCGCCGATCTCCGCGGCCTGCTCGATCAGCGCCTCGACCAGCGTGGTCGGCTCGCCGCAGGCCTGGCCGAGGACGATCCGGTCGCCGGGCCGGACGAAGCGGGCCAACTCCAGCTTGTCGGGCGTGACGTGGACGGTCACGCGACGCCTCCGGCGGCCAGGAGCGCGCGGGCGCGGGCCAGATGGGGCCGGTCCAGCATCGCGCCGTTGTGGCCGAGCGCGCCGACGCCCGGGTGCGCCGCGAACAGCGCGACGATCTCCCGCGCCTCGGCGAGTTCGGCCTCGGTCGGGGTGAACGCGGCGTTGATGACCGGCACCTGGTCGGGATGGATCGCGAGCATCCCCCGGTACCCGTCGCGGCGCACCTTCGCGGCTCGCGTGCGCAGCCCGTCGAGGTCGCGGAAGTCGCCGTGGATCGTGTCGATCGCGGCGACGCCCGCCGCCGCCGCGCCCAGCAGGCACAGGCTGCGCGCCAGCTCGTAGGTGAAGCCGTAGCCGCCGTCCGGGCCGCGGTTGTCGCTCGCGCCGAGGGCGTCGGCGAGGTCCTCGGCGCCCCAGGTCAGCGCGCTGAGGCGGGGCGCGCCCTTGTAGTCGCCGGTGGTGAACATGCCTTCGGCGGTCTCGGTCACCAGCGCGATCACCTCGGTCGCGCCCTGCTCGCCGCCCGCTGCGACCTCCAGCGCCGCGAGGTAGTGGTCGAGCACCTCGACGTCCCGCGGCCCGCGCGCCTTGGGCAGCATGACGCCGCCGGGCCGGGCGGGGACGATCGCGGCGAGGTCGGCCAGGGCGTGCGGGCCGTCCAGCGGGTTGATCCGCACCCAGAGGCGCCGCCGCTCCGCCTCGGGCCGGGACGCCAGGAACCCCGCGACGCCCGCCCGCGCCCCTGCCTTGCCCGCCTCGGCGACCGCGTCCTCAAGGTCGAGGATGACGGCGTCGGCGGGCCCGTCGGCGGCCTTGGCCATCTTGCGGGGGCTGTCCCCGGGCGCGAACAGCCAGGACCGCGCGCTGAAGGTCTCCATGTCTTCTCCTCCTCGGGTGCGGGCGGGGTCAGTACGACTTGGGCAGGCCGAGGACCTTCTCGGCGAGGAAGTTGAGGATCATGTGCGGGCTCACCGGGGCGGTGCGCGGGATCATCACCTCCCGCAGGTAGCGCTCCACGTCGTACTCGCGGGCGTAGCCCATGCCGCCGAGCGTCAGCATCGCGGTGTGGCAGGCCTCGAACCCCGCCTCGGCCGCGAGGTACTTGCCCGCGTTGGCCTCGACGCCGCAGTCCGCGCCGTCGTCGAAGAGCGTCGCGGCCTTCAGCACCATCAGGTTCGCCGCTTCGAGCTGCGCCCAGCATTTGGCGAGCGGGTGCTGGATGCCCTGGTTCATCCCGATCGGCCGGTCGAAGACGATCCGCTCGCGGGCGTACTTCGCCGCGCGCTTGAGCGCCGCCCGGCCGAGCCCGATCGCCTCGGCGGCCAGCAGGATCCGCTCGGGGTTCAGCCCGTGCAGGATGATCTTGAAGCCTTCGCCCTCGGCCCCGATCCTGTCCTCCTCGGGGATCCACACGTCGGTGAGGAACAGCAGGTTGGAGTCGACGGCGTGGCGGCCCATCTTCGGAATCTGCCGGACGTCGATCCGGGCCCGGTCGAGGTCGGTGAAGAACAGGGACAGGCCCTCGGTCTTGCGCGTCACCTCCTCCAGCGGGGTGGTGCGGGCGAGCAGCATCATCTTGTCGGCGACCTGCGCGACCGAGATCCAGATCTTCTCGCCGTTCACCAGGTAGCCGCCGTCGCGGCGCTCGGCGCGGGTGCGCAGCTTCGTCGTGTCGAGCCCGGCGTCCGGCTCGGTCACCGCGAAGCAGATCCGCTGCTCGCCGGTGAGGACGGGCGGGATCATCCGCTTGCGCTGCTCGTCGGTGCCGAACAGGGCGACCGGCTGCATGCTGAAGACCGGGCCGTGGATGCTGGACGCGGCGGTCATCCCGCCGCCCGACTCGGCGACGGCCTGCATCATGATCGCCGCCTCGGTGATGCCGAGGCCCGCTCCCCCGACGTCCTCGGCCATCGCCACGCCCAGCCAGCCGGCGTCGGCCATGGCCTTGTGGAACTCGTGCGGGAAGACGCCGCTCTCGTCGCGCTCGCGCCAGTACTCGTCGGGGAAGCGGGTCGTGCAGAAGTCGAGGACGGCGTCGCGGATGCTCCGCTGGTCCTCGGTGAGGGAGAAGTCCATGCGTTGCTCCTAGGGCATGGCGAGGCGGTCGAGGACGTCGCGGGTGTCGGCGCCGAGACGCGGGGCGGGCCCGGCGACGCGGCCGGGGGTGCGGGAGAACCAGACGGGCGGGCCGGGGAAGCGGACCTCGCCGTAGGGGGAGTCGACGGTCTCGAAGAACCCGGTCTCGGCGAGGTGCGGGTCGTCGAGGAGGTCGTCGAGGGCGCGGACGGGCGCGGCGGGGATGTCGAGGGAGCGCAGCAGATCGAGCCACGCCTCGGTGGTGCGCTCCCGGAACGTCTCGGCGAGCAGCGCGTAGACCTCGTCGATGCGGGCCGCGCGCCGCTCCAGCGTCGCGAAGTGCTCGCCCGCCCACGCGGGGCGGACCGCGCCGACGAACGCGGCCCACTGCTTGTCGTTGTAGACCAGCGCCGAGATGTGGCCGTCCTTGGTGCGGTAGGGCCTGCGGTGGGGGGCGACCGCGCGCGGATAGCCCGCGGGGCCGAGCGGCGGCCGGAACAGGGCGGCGCCCGCGTGCTCGACCAGCATGAACGCGGCCATCGTCTCGAACATCGCGACCTCCACCTCCTGGCCCTCGCCGGTCCGCTCGCGGTGGAACAGCGCCGCCAAGGTCGCGTACATCGCCGTCAGGCCGGCCACCTTGTCGGCCATGATCGTGCCCGCGTACCCCGCCTCGCCCGTCAGCCGCTCCTGGACCGCCGGGACGCCGGACTCCGCCTGGATCGTGTCGTCGTAGGCGGCGCGGTCGGCGTAGGGGCCGCGGCGGCCGTAGCCGTAGCAGTTGGTGTAGACGACCGACGGGTTGAGTGCGGCGACGTCGGCGTAGGCGAAGCCGAGGCGGGCGATGGCCTTGGCGCGCATGGAGTGCACGAACACGTCGCTGCGCTCGGCGAGGGCGCGCAGCGCGGCCTTGCCGTCGGGATCGCGCAGGTCGAGGACGACGCCGCGCTTGCCCCGGTTGACGTTGGCGAACACGCCGCCCATGCCGTGCTCCGGGCCCGCCGAGACGTAGCGGGTGTCGTCGCCCGCGGGCGGCTCGACCTTGATCACGTCGGCGCCCATGTCGGCCATCATCTGGGTGCAGTACGGGCCCATGACCATCGTGGTGAGGTCGAGGACGCGTATCCCGGTGAGGGGTCCGGGGTGCGTCATGCGCCGCTCCCGGGGGCCGTGCGTCGCAGTGGTCTGAGGGTCCGATGTGCGCGTCCGCCTGGCATGGCCGTCTCCTACCGGTGTCTTCCGAGTGCCGCAGCCGCGATCGTATCCATTGAATCATTATAAGGATAGTGGTAACACAGAGGACGTGAGCACCTACGGCGGCGGCCTTCCGCAGCAGCATCGGACGCCCGGCACGATCGCCCGCGTCCTGGACGCCTCACTCGCCGCGCGGCCCGACGCGATCGCCGTCGAGGCGGCCTCCGGCGCGCTGACGTTCGCCGAACTCGACGAGCGGGCCCGCCGTGCGGCGGGGGCGCTGTGGGCGCTCGGAGTCCGGCCCGGCGACAGGGTCGCGGCCTGCCTGCCGAACGACCTCGACATCGTGGCGGCGTTCCACGGCGCGCAGCGGATCGGCGCGGTGTGGGCAGGGATCGGCGAGGCGCTCACCGAGGCCGAGCAGCGCGACCTGCACGAACTCTGCGAGCCCAGGGCGGTGCTCGCCGGGCCGCGCTGCCGGATCGACGCGCCCGGCCGCCTCGACCCCGACGGGTGGGCGGCGCTGACCGCGCGGGCCGAGCCCGCACCCGACCTCTCCGTCGATCCCGGCGCACCCGCCGGGATCGCGTTCACCAGCGGCACGTCGGGGCGGCCCAAGGCCGTCGTGCACAGCCAGCGGAACCTTCTCCTGCCGGGCGCGGCGCTCGTCGCGGCGCGGGGGTGGGGGCCGGACCTGCGCAAGGGCGACAGCTTCCCGCTGACGATCCTCAACCTCATGGTCCTGTCGACGCTGCTCACCGCGCAGGCCGGAGGCCGGTCCGTCATCATGGACCGCCGCGACGTCGAGGGCGTCGCCGACTGGATCGCCGACCGGGGCGTCACCGTGTGGAACGGGGCGCCCGCGCAGCTGCACGACCTCGCCGCGCGTCCCGACCTCGACCTGTCGTCGCTGCGCGAGGTGTGGAGCGGAGGCAGCGACACCCCCGACGACCTGCGCCGCGCCTTCGCCGCCGCCCACGGCCTCGTCCCCCGCGCGACGTACGGGCTGACCGAGGCGCCGACCGTGGTGGCGATCGACCCTCCGGGCGAGGAATGGCGGCCCGGAGCAAGCGGGCGCCTGCTCCCCCACTTCGACGTCGCCGCCTACGACCCGCGAGGCAAGCGACTGCCTTCGGGTGAGCCCGGGGAGCTCCGCCTGGCCGGGGCGTCTGCCGGACCTTGGGCGGGGGCTTGGACTCCGCTGCTCGGCCACTGGGAGGAGGGCCGTGTCCATCCCTTCGGGCAGGACACCGTCGCGACGGGCGACATCGGCTTCGTCGACGCCGACGGGTGGCTGAGCGTCGTGGACCGCAAGAAGCTCGTCATCGTCCGGGGCGGCGCGAACGTCTACCCCGCCGAGGTCGAACGGGTCCTCGCCGCGCACCCGCAGGTCGTGGCGGCCGCCGTCTGCCCGGTGCCCGACGCCCGGCTCGGCCAGCGCGTCGCGGCCCTCGTCGAGACGGCGGGCGGCCCCCTGGACGCGGGCGCGCTCGCCGACCACTGCCGCCGCGCCCTCGCCGCCTACAAGGTGCCCGAGTTCTGGACGCAGGTCGCCGCGCTCCCCCGCAACGCGATGGGGAAAGTCCAGCGGACGGCCCTGCCCGACCTCGTGAGCACGCCTCCCCATCACTGATAACCTTATAAACATGGAGCCCGCGCCGGAGCAGACGAAGATCGGGCAGTTGCGGATGGCGGAACTCGTCGCCTCCGCGCTGCGCGACAGGATTCTCGCGGGCGGGATCACCGACGGCTCGACCCTGCCGAAGCAGGACGAACTGGTCGCCCAGTTCGGGGTGAGCTACCCGTCGGTGCGCGAGGCGCTGCGCATCCTGGAGACCGAGGGGTTCGTCACCGTGCGGCGCGGCAACCGCGGCGGCGCGACCGTGCACGCCCCCGACATCGGCACCGCCGGATACGCGCTCGGCCTCACCCTCCAGGCGATGCAGGTCGACGTCCCCGATCTCGGCGAGGCGCTGGCCGTCCTGGAGCCCATCTGCGCGGCGAACTGCGCGCGCCGCGAGGACCGGCACGAGGCCGTCGTCCCGCGCCTTGAGGAGCTGCTCGCGCTGAGCGAGAGCCACCTCGACGACGGCGCCGCCTTCACCCGAACCGCGCGCGACTTCCATGACGCCCTCGTCGGCTTCGACACCAACGCGACGCTGCGCGTCGTCGTCAAGAGCCTCACCTCCCTGTGGTCCGTCCAGGAGGAGGCCTGGGCCGACACCCAGATGTCCCGCGGCTCCTACCCGTCGCGCGCCGACCGCGCCAAGGCCCAGCACGCGCACGAGCGCCTCACCGAGGTCATCGCCGCCGGCGACGCCGTCGAGGCCTCCCGCCTGGCCGCCGAACACCTCACCGCCACCCAGCGCTGGGTCCTGCGCTCCCTCAAGAACCGCACCATCGACGCCGCCTCCACCCGCACCCGCATGCGCTTCCGCCGCTCGTGACCCCGCCCGGCGGGTGCGGGTCACCGCCCGGATGACGACCGCCATGGCCGTCGATCGCGCCGGAGAGCGCCGCGGTGAACAGACGGAAGCCGCCCACGGGGTGCCGCCCTGCCCTGAGGGCCTCTCGTTCGCCGCGGGGGCGCGCGGGAGGGCTTTGCGGGTCAGGCCGGGAGGTAGTCCGGTAGGTCGGCGGCCGCCATCGAGCCGGTGCTGCCGATGAGGAGGCGCTGGAACCACGAGCGGGCGAAGAGCGTGTCGCGCAGACGCAGTCCGTAGCCGGTCCGCGGGGCGAGGAACCTGCCCGGGCTGGCGCCGCGCTGCCAGCGGTCGGCATAGGGGCGCATGCGGCGCTCGTAGGCGGGGAGGGCCGTGCCGGGGTCGCCGCCTGAGGCCGCGAGTTCGCCTGCGAGCACGTACGCGCCGACGAGGCCCGTGCCCACTCCCATGCCGCCGAGGGTCACGCCCCAGGCGGCGTCGCCGAGCAGCGCGGCGCGGCCGGACCACCAGGACGCGGCGCGGACCTTGCTGACCGTGTCGAAGTAGATCTCCGGGGCGTCGGCCAGGGCGGCGACCAGGCGCGGGGCGTGCCAGCCGACGCCCGCGTAGGCGGCGGCGATGAACTCCTTCTGCCGGGGGACGTCGTGCCAGTCGAAGTCCAGGCCGGGTCCGGCGAACGTGGCGAAGACCGCGGCGGCGTCCGCGTCGCGCGGGTCCGCGCCGAAGCTGATCATCCGGCCGGGCTCGTTGTACTGGCGGGGCACGGCCTCGGCACCGGGCACTCCGGACGCCTTCCACCCGGCCACGTAGTACCCGAGGTGCCGCACGTACTCGCGCTCCGGCCCGAACAGCAGGCGGCGGACGCCGGAGTGCAGGCCGTCCGCGCCGACGACGAGGTGGAAGTCCCGGGCGGGGTGGCGGGCGAACTCCACCCGGACTCCTTCGCCGGTGTCGACGGCGTGCTCGATCACGTCGCCGAACAGGTACTCCACCCGGTCCGCCGCGGCGGCGTGGAGCACCCGGGACAGGTCGGCGCGGAGCACCTCGATCTCGCCGCCGGCGAACGCGGCGGGCAGGGTGAAGACCGGCCGGTCCCGGGCGTCCACCCGGCGCATCTCCCCGCCGTGCGTCTGGAGCGCGCGCAGTTCGTCCAGGACGCCCATGCGCTCCAGCACGCCGAGGTGGGTCGGGCCCCGGAAGTCGACCGCGAAGCCCGAGGTGCGCAGCGCGGGTGCGATCTCGACGACGGTCGGCTCCGCGCCGTACCTCGCCAGCCAGTACGCCAGGGCGGGACCGGCGACTCCCGCGCCGGAGATCAGGACGCGCAGACCGCGCAGAGGTTCGATGCTCATGCCACTCCCCCACAAATTGTTTCCAACGGACACAGTGTACGATAGACACAGTTCGAGGGAATGGGCAAGAGGGAGAGCCGATGGCCGCCGAGACGACCGCGCTGACACTGCTGTGGGACGGCTGGACTGCCCCCAGACGCGGGCCGAGGCCTACTCTCACGCTCACCGCGATCGCCGCTTCCGGCATCGCCGTCGCCGACGCCGAGGGCCTCGCCGGCGTCACGATGCAGCGCGTCGCCGAAGGCCTCGGCGTGACGAAGATGGCGCTGTACCGCTACGTGCCGGGCAAGGTGGAACTCGTCGCGCTGATGCTCGACCTCGGCATCGGCGCGCCGCCCGCGCTCGCCGAGACGCCCGGCGGCTGGCGGCCCCGCCTCGACCTCTGGGCCCGGCTCCTGTTCGCCCGGTTCCTCGCGCACCCGTGGGCCGCGGAGGCGATCGCGGGCGAGCGCGCGATCGGCCCCAACGAACTCGGCTGGATGGAGCAGGCCGCCGCCGCGCTCGCGGGGACGGGCCTGACCGGCGCGGAGATCCTGGACACCGCGGCGGTGCTGTCCGGCCACGTCCGCGCGATCGCCCAGCAGGCCGCCGCGGGGGCGGGCGAGCGCGAGATCGGCGACGCGATGGCCGCCGCCCTCGCCGGCCGCGCGGACCGCTTCCCCGCCGTCACCGCCGCGATCGCCGACCCGGCCGGCCGCGACGACGCCCTCTCCTTCGGCCTGCGCTGCATCCTCGACGGCCTCGCCCTGCGCGTCGAGGCGGCCCGCTGAATCAGCCGCCGCGCTCCTGGACGAGCGCGGTGCGGCTGAGCTTGGTGGCGGCCGAGCGGGGCAGCGCCGCCACGAACTCGACGGTCTTCGGCACCTTGTAGGGGGCCAGTCGGGACCTGGCGTAGGCGATGACGTCGGCGGGCGGGGCCGCGGGGTCCGCGGGTTCGACGACGGCGTGGACGCGGCGGCCCCACTCGGGATCGCGCAGGCCGATGACGGCGACGTCGGCGATGCCCGGGTGGTCGAGGAGGGCGTTCTCCACTTCGGCCGGGTAGACGTTGGCGCCGCCGGTGACGATGAGGTCGGCGGCGCGATCGAGGAGGTAGAGGTAGCCGTCCTCGTCCAGGTACCCGAGGTCTCCGGCGGTGGCGAAGCCGTCCGAGCTCGCCGGGGCATCCGAGTTCTCCCCTGGCTCCGGGGCGGAACCCACGTAGCGGTGCTGTCCGCTCGTGGCGCAGCGGAGGTGGACCAAGCCCGGCTCACCCGGCGGGACGGGCCTGCCGGACTCGTCCAGGACGCGTATCTCGGTGCCGCGCACGGGCCTGCCGACGCTGCCCTCGTGGCCCGCCCACTCGTCGCCGCGCAGACCGGTGAAGCCGAAGCCCTCGGTCATCCCGTAGGCGGTGAACATCCGCTCCGGGCCGAGGAGCTCGCACCAGCGGCGGGCGAGGGCGGGCGGCAGCGGCGCGGCGCCCTGGAGGACCCAGCGCAGCCCGGACAGGTCCCGCTCCCCGATGCCGGGCAGGGCGGCGAGGCGGCGCAGCATCGTGGGCGTCGCGGTGAACGTCGTCACCGCGTGCCGCTCGATCAGGTCGACGGCCAGGGCCGCGTCGAACCGCTCGAGGACGACGAGGCGGTCCCCCGCGAGAAGGCTCTGGAGGGTGAAGAAGCCGTTCGTGTGGTACATCGGGGCGGGCACGAGGATCGTCTCCGGGCGCGGCACCGGGCCCCACGCGGCGGCGAAGGGGGCGGCGCGGCGGGCGTCGAACAGGCCGGGCCGGTCGGCGAGGATCACCTTGGGCGTGCCGGTGGAGCCGCTGGAGCAGATGCCGTGGCACTGCGGCGGGACGAGATCGGGCAGGTCGGGCACAGGGTCGGCGGCGGTGGCGGCGAGCCACCCGGTGTCGCCTTCGGCGAGGTGAACGGGCGCGCCGATCACCGCCCGGACGCGGGCCAGCTCCCAGCCCGGCAGGTCCCAGCGCATCGGGACGGGCACCGCGCCGAGCCGCCACGCGGCGAGCACCGACAGCACGAACTCCGGGCCGTTGCGCAGGGCCACCGACAGCCGGTCGCCGTGGCCGAGGCCGCGCGCGGCGAGCGCCGCCGCGACCTGGGACGCGCGCCGGTCGGCCTGCCGGGCGGTGAGCTCCCGTTCGGTCCCGCCGGGCGCGGCGAACCGCAGCACCACATCGTCGGGGCACTGTGCGGCGAGGTCGGCGAGCCGCCCGCCGAAACTCCTCGGCCCGTCCATCACGCCTCCTGCTCGTCGGTCCCGCGGGGCGGGCGCTTGCGCACCCGGCTCGACCGGGGCGCCCCAGCTCTCGGGAAGCCCGTCATGGCCAGGGAAGGGGGCCCGCCTTGCGGAACAGCTCGACGGGGTCCGCGGAGGCGGGGTCGGTGGCCGCGGCGAGGAGGGCGCGGGATTTGAAGACGCGGGCGGCGCGGCTGGGGCGGTGCGGCATCAGGTCGGCGGCGGTGGGGTCCAGGAGGCGGGGGCCGCCCCACAGGGTGACCTCGGTGGTGGCCGCGGCGGCGGACTCGTCGACGAGCCGCCTGACGCGGGGGTCGCGGGCGTAGAGGGCCGCGTGGACGGCCAGGGCGTGCGGCCTGGCCCGCAGGACCGCCGCGTAGGCGGCCGGGCCGAGTGGGGCCGAGGCCGCGCCCAGGATGCGCAGCGGAAGGGGGTCGCCGTCCTCCGCGCACAGGACTGTCGCCTCCCATCCGGCGAGCACCCGGTCGACGAGCCAGCCGCCCGCGAACCGCGCGGTCTCGGCCGCGTCCGGCGCGACCACCACGAGGCGGCGGCGCAGCGAGCGGCCCGCGAGCGGCCGCGCCACCCGGTGGACGGCAGGCCTGCCGCGCACGACCTCCAGCGGCTTCGCCGCCTGCGTCCTCATCATCGGCCTCCGTGTCGTTCGGGCCCCGCGGGGCCGTGCGGTTCGGACCCCCATGGGGCAGGATCAGTCGTCGAGGCGGGCTCGGGCCTTGCGGACGGTGACGGGCTCGGCGAGCCGCTGCTCGTCGCAGAGCCGCTGCAGCCGGTCGATGGTCTCGGCGAGGCCGGGACCGAGCCTCGGGCCCGGGGTGAACGTGGCGGGCAGGCTCTTCATGCCGTTGATGATCGCGATCGTGTCGTAGTGGACCGCCGCGCCCCGAGAGCAGACGAAGTCGGGCATCCGGTCGAGGACCGCGGTGAGCATGATCTTGAAGACGGCGCGGGCCACGTTCGAGCCGATGCACCGGTGGATGCCGAGGCCGAAGCTGCTGTGCCGGTTGCCCTGGCGGTCCATGACGACCCGGTGGGGGTCCTCGAAGACCTTGGCGTCCCGGTTGGCCATCGCCCACGACAGCCAGAGGCGATCGCCCTCCTTGAACTCCGTCCCGTTGATGACGCAGTCCTGGGCGATCGTCCGGCCGTCGCCCTGCGCGGGGGTGAAAAAGCGCAGGAACTCCTCGGTGGCCGAGTCGAGGAGTTCGTCCCGCTCACGGCTGAGTCGAGCCCGCTCGTCCGGGTTCTCCGAAAGCCACTCCAGGGAGTGCGCGGTGAGCGCGGTCGTGGTGTCGAATCCGCCCCCGAGAATGAGCATGAGAACGCCGAAGAGCTCCATGTCATCGGGCTTGCGGCCGTCGAGGTCGAGCGTGACGAGCGCGTCCAGCAGGCCGGGACGGGCCCCGCGCCTGCCCTCCTGGATCGCGCCCATCATCTTCATGCCCATCTCGATCTGCAGCCCGCGGATGCGTCCGAAGTCGGGCGAGTCCATCGGGGTGTAGACGGCGGCGTGGATGGGCTCGCAGTAGACGTCCCAGTCCTTGAGCGGCATGCCGAGCAGCGCGAGGGTGAACACCGCGGGGACGATGTTGGCGAGGTCGTCGACGAAGTCGATCCGACCCGACGCGATCCGCTCGTCGAGGCAGGCCCGCGTCAGCTCCTCGATGACGGGCTTCCAGCGCGCGACGGCGGCCGGAGACAGGTAGGGGTTCAGGGCCTGCCGGTAGTACCGCTGGTCGGGCGGGTCCATCTCCAGGAAACCGCCCTGGATGGCCCCCTCGCGCGGCGGCGGCGGGATCGTGATGCCGGTGTAGCCGCGCCGGACGCCCGCGACGTCGTTGTCGTTGGACAGCACGTCGGCGCGGCGCGCGAGGTCGAACAGCTCGGCGTTGCCGCTGGCGTACCAGTACCCGCCGTGGGTGTCGTTCCACGCGACGGGGCAGCGGGCGTGCAGGTCGTCGGACAGGCGCTCGAAATCGAGGCGGTAACCCGTGGACAGCCGGTCGAGGCTGATCGCGGGCGTGCGCCGGTCGGTGCCGGGGGGCGGAAGGTCGTCGCTCATGGCTCGCTCCGGGGAGGGACGGCTATGGTCTTGGTCTCCAGGAAGTCCTCCAGGCCCTCGGTGCCCCATTCGCGCCCGATGCCGCTCTGCTTGTAGCCGCCGAACGGCGACTCCACGTCGAACCACTGGGCGCCGTTGACGCCGACGGTCCCGGCGCGGAACCGGCGGGCGAGGCCGAGGGCGCGGTCGGTGTCGGCGCTGAAGACCGCCGAGGACAGGCCGTAGATGGTGCCGTCGGCGATCCGGACGGCGTCGTCGTCATCGTCGAAGGGCAGCACGACGAGGGCGGGCCCGAAGATCTCCTCCTGGGCGACGGCCGCGGTCGGCGGCACGTCGGCGACGAGGGTCGGCTCCACGAAGTACCCGCGCTCGAACCGCTCGGTGGGCTTGCCGCCCAGGACGACCCTGCCGTCGCGCGCGGCGGAGGCGTAGTAGGCGAGGACGCTGTCGCGCTGCCGAGCGTTGACGACAGGGCCCATGAGGTTGCCGGGGTCGGTCGGGTCGCCCCACGGGATGTGCGCGAGCGCCATCGCAGCGAGGTCCACCGCCTCGTCGTGGCGGGCGCGCGGCACGAGCAGCCGGGTGAGGGACGCGCAGCCCTGCCCCGCGTGGATGCACACCGATCCGGCGAGGCGCGGGACGACGGAGGCGAAGTCGGCGTCGTCCAGCACGACCGCGGCGGACTTCCCGCCGAGCTCCAGCGTCACCCGCTTGACGGTGCCCGCGGCGGCGGCCATGACGCGCCGCCCGGTCCCGGTCGACCCGGTGAAGGTGACGGCGTCCACGTCGGGATGCGTGGTGAGCAGGGCCGCCACCTCGTTGTCGCCGGTGGTCACGACGTTGAGGACGCCGGGCGGCAGCCCCGCCCGCACGGCGAGGGCGCCGATCGCGAGCGCGCTGTACGGGGTGTCGGGGGCGGGCTTGAGGACCACCGTGCAGCCCGCCGCGAGCGCGGCGGCGACCTTGCAGAGGTTCAGGTACAGCGGGACGTTCCACGGGGTGATCGCGGCGACGACGCCCGCCGCCTCGCGCCGCACGATCCGGTCGGACGGCGCGCCCATGACGGATTTCGTGGGCAGCGTCCGCTCGAACGCGTAGGTCTCCAGGAGCCCGATGTAGTGGTCGAGGAAGCCGATGGGCCCGTCGATCTGGATCATCGGGGTGAGCGCCACGGGGCAGCCGGTCTCGGCGACGAGCAACGCGCGCAGCGCCTCGGCCGATTCCCGCAGCGCGTCGCGGAGCGCGATCAGGCCGCGCCGGCGCAGGTCGGTGTCGGTCCGCCAGGCCGTGGTGTCGAAGGCGCGGCGGGCGGCGGCGATGGCGGCCTCGACGTCGGCGGTCCCCGCGTCGGGGACGGTACCGATCACCTCCTCGGTCGCCGGGTTCACGTTGGCGAGGGTCCTGCCGTCCCGGGCGGCGACGAGTTCGCCGCCGATGAGCATCAGATCGGCGATGCCCTTGGCGTCGGGGGCGGTCATCGGCTGTGGCCCATCGCCTTGAGGGCGGCGTCGGCGGCGGCGAAGACCGTCGGCGCGGCCGTCCCCGCGGTGCCGGCGAGGTCGGCGGCCAGGCGGGTGTCCTTGGCCAGAAGGTCTCCGGCGACCTCGCCCATCGGGCGCAGGGTGAAGTCGGGGCGGCCGACGAGCGCGGCGGCGAAGCTGCCGCCCGAGCCGCGGCCGAGCACGACGGCGAGCTGCGCGAGGTCCACGCCGAGGCTTCCGGCGAGGGCGTACGCGCTCTCGGCCACGCCCAGGTTCGCGGTCATCAGGAGATTGTTGATGATCTTCGTGCGCTGGCCCGCGCCGACCCCGCCCAGGTGCACGACCGGGTCGGCGTAGGCGGCGAAGACGGGCCTGGCGCGGGCGATCTCGGCCTCCGGGCCGCCTGCCATGACCAGCAGCGTCCCGTTCGCCGCGGCGGGGCCGCCGCCGCTCACCGGCGCGTCGACGAGGCCGAGGCCGCGTTCGGCGGCCCGCTCGGCCAGCCGCTCGCAGGTCGCCGGGTGGACGGTGCTGTGCACCACGATCAGGCCGCCCGGCGCCATCGCCTCCAGCAGCCCGCCGACGACCTCCTCCACACCCGCGTCGTCGACGACGCATACGCACGCGAGGTCGCTCGCGGCGGCCAGTTCGGCGAGGGAGCCCGCGGTCTTGGCCGGGGTGTCGGCGAACGGGGCCAGTGTCTCGGGGCGGCGCGCCCACAGCGTCGTCGGGAACCCCGCCTCGGCGATCCGGCGCGCCATCGGCCCGCCCTGGCTGCCGAGCCCGACGAACCCGACCCTCGGCGCGCTCACCGGCCCGCCCCTTCCCGGGTCTCCTGGCTCTTCAGGCGCTCCTTCATGCCGTCCAGCCGCATGAGGACGGGGTATCCGCTGACGGACAGGGCGTTGCCGTGGCCCGTCTGGTGGATGTCGAAGACCGACTGGATCGCCGCGTAGAAGCCCTGGACGTCGAGGGTCTGGTTGACCGCGCGCTTGGCCTGGCGCAGCCCGAAGGAGTCCATCCGCGCGATCTGCGCGGCGAGTTCGCGCACCTCGGCGTCGAGGTCCTCGCGCGGGACGACGCGGTTCACCATCCCGGTCTTCTCGGCCTCGTGCGCGGTGAGCGCCCGGCCGGTGAACAGGATCTCCTTGGCCTTGCGCGCGCCCAGCTCCCAGGTGTGCCCGTGGTACTCGACGCCGCCGATCGCCATGTGCACGACGGGATCGGAGAACTGGGCGTCCTCGGCGGCGACGATGAGGTCGCAGGGCCAGCAGAGCATCAGTCCGGCGGCGATGCACTTGCCCTGGACCGCGGCGATCGTCGGCTTCGGAAGGTTGCGCCAGCGCAGCGAGTAGTCGAGGTAGCGGCGCATCTCCGCGTCGTAGATCCACTCGACGGTGATCTTTTCCGGGGCGGCCCAGCCGGTGCGGTCCTTGAGGTCGTGCCCGGCCGAGAAGTGCTTCCCGTTGGCCCGCAGGACGATGACGCGGACGTCCGGATCGTTCGCGCCCCGGGTGAAGGCCGCGTCCAGGTCGTCCAGGAAGGAGGTGGTCTGGGCGTTGGCGGCCTCGGGCCGGTTCAGGGTGATCTCCGCGACCCCGTCGGCCGCCTCGTACAGGATCTGGTCGGACAAAGCTCGCTCCTCAAGGGGGTGGGTCAGCTCGACCGGGGCAGGCCGAGCGCGTGCTGGGCGATGATGTTCCGCTGGATCTCGCTGGTGCCGGCGTAGATGGTGGTGCCTTTGGCGTGCCGGACCATGTGCTCGAACGCGCCGTCCTCGATCGCCGTCGGGTCGCCGGTCGAGCGCAGGCCGTCCGGGCCGGTGAGTTCGAGGGTCTCGCGGGCCTGGCGCTCCAGCCGCTCGGTGCTGAACAGCTTCGACATCGAGCCCTTGCCGACGAGGGCGGGATCGCGGCGCGCGCGCAGCACCGCGGAGCGGCGCAGCAGCAGCTTCGACACCTCCAGCTCGGTGCGGGACCTGCCGATCCGCTCCCGGACTGCCGGGTCCGCCGACTTCGGCCGCCCTTCGGCGTCGGTCGTCGCCTCGGACCAGCGGACGAGCGCGGCCAGCAGCCGGTCCTGCTCGCCGCTGAACGACGCGGTGTGCTCGGCGGCCAGACCCGTCGTCATGACGCGCCAGCCGCCGTCGACCTCGCCGATCCGCAGCTCGTCGGGCACGAACACGTCGGTGTAGTAGGTGATGTTCGTGCGCTCGCCCGACAGCGTGCCGACCGGCCTGACCTCCGCGCCCGGCTGGTCCAGCGGGACGAGGAACGTGGTGAGGCCCCGGTGCTTGGGCGCGTCCGGATTCGTGCGGGCCAGCAGGAAGACGTAGTCGGCGACGCTCGCGTTCGTGGTGAACATCTTCGAGCCGGTGATCCGCCAGCCGTCGCCGTCGCGCACGGCCCTGGTGGCCGCCGCGGCGGCGTCGGAGCCGTTCTCGGGCTCGGTGAAACCGAGCGCGATGACGATCTCGGCGGCGAACGCCTTCGGCAGGAGCGCCGCCTTCTGCGCTTCGGTGCCCATGAGGCTGATGACGTAGGCGACCATCATCGTCGTGCTCAGGCCGTAGATCGGGGCGTCCCGCCGCCGGGTCTCCTCGGTGTAGGCCAGCACCTCAAGGGGGTCGCGGCCCTGCCCGCCGAGCTCCTTCGGCCAGCCGAGCGCGAGCCAGCCGCGCTCGCGGACCGCCGCGGAGAACTCCGGGTCGTGCTGGACGCCGCTCGCCCGGCACCGCGCGCGCATCTCGTCGGTGAACACCTCGTCGAGGAACTCCCGCACCTCCGCGCGGAGCTGCTCGCTCTTCTCACCCAGCCGGAAGTCCATCAGCGCACCGCCTTCCCCGCGCCGGACAGGTCCGCGACGCGCCGGTAGCCCTCGGCGGGGCTCTCCAGCACCGCGGCCCACGCGCGGGCGCGCCGGTAGTAGAGCTGGATCCGGTATTCGAGCATGAAGCCGTAGCCGCCGTGGAAGTGCAGCGCCTCGTGGCTCGCGTCGCGGGCCGTCTCGGCGGCGAACGCCAGCGCCATCGCGGCGAGCTCCGCGGCCCGTTCCGGATCCGCCTCGGCGGCCCAGGCGGATTCGCGGGCGAGCAGTTCGGCGCCGTCGACCTCGGCGGCCCGGTCGGCGAGCCGGTGCGCGACGGCCTGGAACTCGCCCACGAGCCTGCCGAACGCCTTGCGCTCCTTGACGTAGGCGACGCCGATCTCCAGCGCGCGGGTGGCGAGGCCGGACAGGGCCGCGGCAGTGAGCACCCGCCACTCGTCCACGGCGTCGGCGAACAGGCGGACCGCCTCGGGCCCTTCGGCGAGGACGGCGCAGGCCGCACCGGCGCAGGCCGCACCGTCGCGGGCCTCGGCGGCGCGGGCCTCGGCGGCGCAGCCGGTGAGGTCGACGTCGGCGAGCGGAAGGCAGCCCAGGTTGCGGACCGGGGTGGCGCGGCCGTCGAGGGCGACGAGCAGGAGGCGGTCCCCGGAGAGGATCACGGCCTCGTCGGCGACCGCGCCCGCGGGCACCAGCGCGGCCCGGTCCGGCCCGGCGGGCCGCACCGCGAGCGTCGCGAGCGTGTGGCCGTGCGCGAGGTCGGCGAGGTCGACGCCCTCGGGCAGGGTCTCGATCCGGGCCAGCAGCCTCGCCGCGACCTGCGCCTCGACCAGCGGGGCGGGCGCGACGTGCCTGCCGTGCTGCTCGGCGACCAGCGCCAGATCGAGCAGGGACGCGCCGAAGCCGCCCGCCTCCTCCGGCAGCGCCATCTCGACCGCGCCCGTCGCGACGAGCCGCCGCCACAGCGCCGCGTCGTGGCCGCCGGGCTCGGCGGCGCGCACCGCGTCCGGCGTCGCGAGGTCGCCGTACAGGCCGGCGAACGCGGCGATCAGCTGCTGCTGCTCCTCACTCGGGTCGAGGTCCACCCGGGCCCCTCTCCGGTGGAGCTCCGACGGCGCGGGGGCTCACGCGCGCGCCCCGACCTTGAACAGGTCGGCCATGGTGCCGCCCATGATCGCGGCGATGTCGGCCTCGGGCAGCCCTTCGAGGCTCGCGGCGTAGCTGAGCGGGGTGGCCAGGCCCTCGGCGTGCGGCCAGTCCGAGCCGAACACGATCCGGTCGGCCGAGACGTACGCGAGCAGCTCCGTGATGTCGTCCTCCCAGAACGGGTTCACGTAGACGCCGCGCTTGAACGCCTCGATCGGGTCCTCGGTGAACTGGCCGGGCATCTTGCGGTAGACGTTCGCGAGGGCCTTGTACAGCTCGGGCACCCACTCCGACCCGTTCTCGATCGACAGGATCCGCAGGTCGGGGTGGCGGGACAGCGCGCCGTGGCAGGTGAGGGCGAGCATCGTGTCGATGATGGCGCGCTTGCCCAGAGCGGCCGTCCGGAAGGCCGTCGGACGGAACGGGGTGTACTCGCGGCCCGGCTCCCACGCGTTGAGGTGGCTGGAGTAGCCGCTGTCGGAGGCGTGCATCGACACCGGGATCCCCGCCGCGACGACGGCCTCCCAGAACGGGTCGAACTCCGGCAGGCCGAACGACCTGCTGCCCTTGTAGCCCGGGACGGGCGCGGGCCGCACCAACACGGTTCGGGCGCCCCGCTCCAGGCACCACTGGAGCTCCTCCAGCGCGCGGTCGACCACCGGAAGGGTGACGACCGGGACGGCGAAGATGCGGCCCTCGTAGTCGAACGTCCAGGTCTCGTGGATCCACTCGTTGAGGGCGTGCACCACGTCATGGGTGAGGTCGGGGTCGTCCTTGAGACGCTCCTCGACCAGGCTGGCGAGGGTCGGGAACATCAGGCAGTGGTCGAGGCCGAACTCGTCCATCACCTTCAGGCGCGGGGCGGGCTCGCGGAACGCCGGGATCGCCTCCATCGGCTCGCCCATGATCTCGCGGGGCGACTTGCCGTCGGGGTTGCCGTGGCGGAAGTACTCCTCCTGCGCGCCGGGCCGCGCGACGACGTCGAACGTCGGGTTCGGGATGAAGTCGCTGATGACGCCGCGCACCGCGATCTTGGTGCGGCCGCGCACGTCCACGTAGTCGATCACCCCCCGTGCGCGCCGGGGCAGGAACTTCGTGAGCGCCTCGCGCGGCTCGTAGAAGTGGTTGTCCGCATCGAAGATCGGAGGCTTTGCGCCGCTTGACGGCATGTCTTCTCCTCGCCTGGAGCCACCGG
Source organism: Actinocorallia aurea (assembly GCF_054783995.1). NCBI lineage: Bacteria > Bacillati > Actinomycetota > Actinomycetes > Streptosporangiales > Thermomonosporaceae > Actinocorallia > Actinocorallia aurea. The sequence continues at coordinate 77,244 of NZ_BAAGPQ010000026.1, read as the reverse complement.
TGCGAGAACACCATTGGCGATTTTCCGAGAGGGAACGTACCGAAGTTCGGTAAGTGGAAGCTACCACCGGGGCGGACGGCCGAATACCCGCGCTCGGCGGACGATCACGTCAGGATGTGGACACCCGGCGAAGGCCCCGGACGGCCCCGCGCTGCCGCTCGGGCACGCGGACGGGGCCCTCGTGACGCCCCCGAACAGGACCGATGCGCGGAGCACCGAAACGCACCGCCGTCAAGCCTCCGGCCTCCGAGTGCGGGGGCGCGGGGCTCGCAGGCGTGAGCGAGGGCGCGACGCAGGGGACGCGGGGCGGCGAGCCTTGAAGCTCGGGCGTGCGGCCTCGGGCGCTGGGGGTCAGACGGCGGGGGCGACGAGGCCGGCGCGGCAGAAGCTCCAGAGGGCGTCGGGGTCGGAGGCGCCGCCGAAGCGCGCGCCGCCGAGGGCGCTCATCACCGTCGCGCCGACGACCAGCTCGACGAACACGGCGGTAAGCTGCTTGGGCGCGATGTCCTGGCGCAGCGCGCCCTCGGCGGCGCCGCGCTCGATCAGCTCGCGCAGCAGGCCGACCAGCGGCGAGAACGCGCCGACGTAGGCGTCGGGCTCCTGCTGGGCGAGGCCCGCGTGGTAGGAGGCGAGGACCCGGTTGAGCCGGTTCCAGGGGTCCGCGCCGGTGGTGCCGTAGACGCGGTGGACCAGGACGCGCAGGCCCTCCAGGGCCTCCAGCCCGGCGACCTCGGCGCGCCACTGCACCACGGAGTCGGCGATGGTCTCTTCCAGCAGCGCCAGGAGGAGCTCCTCCTTGTTGGCGAAGTACTGGTAGAACGATCGCAGCGAGGTGCGGGAGCGCTGCACGAGCTCGTGCACGGTGAAGTCGGTGCGCCCGGTCTCCTGGAGCATCTGCGACGCCGTGGTGATGTACCGCTTGCTGCGCGACATCGCCTTCTCCCGCGCCGCCTTCAGCGAGCGTTCCAGCGCGCGCTCCTGCCAGGTGGTGTCCGCGCCCTCCATCACCTCGGCGGCCTCGCCGTCCGACCGCGCCATCAGCCCTCCCGCATGTCGCGGGCTCGCCTGGCCGCGCGAAGGCGCGCACCTCCGGCCCGGAGACCGATGCTACTCGCTCGGGACCCGTCCGGGAGAAACGGGGTACCTCTTGATCTAGCGGCCTCACCGCTCTGCCGTGAGTCATCCCTTCTCTCGGTCGGGTACGCTTGCGTACCGATTTTCGGAACCGGTCAGCCGACGCGCCCGCGGGCCTCGACGACGAGCGACTGGGCGGACTGCCCGAGGCGGCCCACGGAGTCGTAGAGCGCCGCGACGCTGAGGCCGCTGCCGACCGGCTCGACGAGCCCCGTCCCGACCAGCCCGACCCACGGGCCGACCGGCTCGCGGGAGACGTGGAGGCTCAATTCGGCGTTCATGAAGCTCCACTGCTCGAAGTTCAGCCGGGTGCTCGTCGCGGCCGAGGCGTAGTCGGCCGCCACGGCGGCGCGGGCCATCCCGGGCGTCGGCTCCCCTTCGAGGACCGGGACGAGGAGGCTCACCCACACGCCGGTCTCGCCCGGCCGCAGACCGTCCGAGCCCCGGCCGTCCGAGCGCAGTCCGCGCACCGAGACCGCCGAGCCGTCGAAGCAGTCCCAGCCCACTGCCTCGCGGGCGCCCGGGCGGGGCCGGGTGAGGTCGGGGACGGGGCCCGCGGCGAACGGGTCGGGGTGGTCCGAGACGCCCTCGGGAAGGTCGAGTGCGGCCTTGCGGACGGCGAGGCACTGGGCCCGTGCGACGGGCTTGTCGCCTTCGCGCAGCGTGACGGTCTGCCGGACGACGCGGCGGCCGCCTTCGGCGGGCGTCACCTCCAGCGTCATCGGGACCGCGCGGACGGGCGCGAGCAGGTCGAACGTGATCCGCACCGGCGTCCACCCGGGCAGGTCGACGCCGCAGGCCAGCAGTGCCGCGACCGCCGCGCCGTGCAGCGCGTCCGGCCGCCACGGGCCGCGCGCGAGGTCCGTCGGGACGACGAGGGCGCCGTCACGCCGGAACAGGGAGCTCCCGTCGCTCACCCCTTCGGTCACGAGGCCGCCTTTCGTTCGTCGGTGGCGGCGGCCACGGCAGGAGCCAGCCAGCGGCGCAGGAAATCGCGCAGATCCGTGCCAGAACGTTCAGGATCTCCCGGATCGAGCAGGAACGACTGCACGACCCGGAGTGTCCACTCGACGAGCTCGCCGCGCCCCTCCGGGCCGATGCCTCGCGCGGCCCAGTCGACGGCGGTGTGGTCGAGGAGGGTGTGCCCGATCGCCCGTGCGGTGTCGGAGGTGACACCGCGCAGCATCGAGCGGGAGCCCACCTGCGGGTCGAGGAGCAGCCGCAGGTAGGGCTCGGCCGGGACCTGCCCGATCGTGTACACGACCGCCTCGACCAGGGCCTCACCGGGGTCGGTCACCCGCCGGAGCCGCCGGGCGAGCCGGGCGAGGAACGGCCGGGTGCCGTCCAGGGCCGCCGACAGCAGCAGCGCCTCGGTGCTCGGAAAGTACCGGTACACGGTCTGCCTGCTGATGCCGAGCGCCGCCGCGACGTGCGCGATGGTCGTCGCGCCGCCCAGTTCCGCGACGCACCGGTGCGTCGCCTCCCTGATCCGCGCGGCGGCCTCCGCGTCGCTTCCCGGGGGCGCGCCGCCCCATCCATGTGTCCGCACCCGATCAAGGTAGCCGCTTCCTTGACAGGACACCAGAGAAAATGTGTACTGTCGGCACCCCCATCCGCCCACCCCGCTCCACCCCGAAAAGCCACTTTCACCAGGCTTTCCGCGCCCCCACCCCCAACTCCGTGAAGCCCGAAGGCCGACCGACCCCACCCGACCGGGCCCGGCCCGCTCCCGGTCGGCCCGTCGCTCTCGGCCCACCCCACCCATCCGGAGAACCGACCGAACCGGAGCGGCCCTGGCACCGGCTTGCCCTCGGTCGTTCCATCCGTCTCCGAGGACGTCGCCGACCTGCCCGTCGCCGCCGGCGTGGCCGCCGCGCGGGCGCGTGCCGGACGACGGGTTCGGGGCGTGGGGTGCGGCGCGTGTGCCGGGTCGCCGGGTGGTCCTCGTATCGCCGTCTCGAAGGGAAGCGCACGACATGGAAGAGATCCAGCAGCCGCAGACCGTGCCGGAAGGCGCGCCGCGCGTCGCGGACCTGGCGGGCGTCGACCTGTCCGATCCGACGACGTACGCGGCGGGCGCCCCGCACGCGGCGTTCGACGTGCTGCGGGCCGAGGCGCCCGTCGCGTGGAACGACGAGAAGCCTGTGGGCCTCCGCGCGAGCGAGGCCTCCAGCGGGCTCGCCTCGCCGCCGTCGCCCGGCTTCTGGGCGGTGACCGACCACGCGCTCGTGCACGAGGTGTCGCGGCACCCCGCGGTGTTCTCCTCCTACGCGGGCGGCGTCCAGCTGTTCAACGCCGACGAGCTGACTCTCGCCGGGCTGCGCATGATGATGCTCTACATGGACCCGCCGGACCACTCCCGGCTGCGCCGGATCATCTCCCCCGCCTTCTCCCCCCGTGCCGTCAACGCGCTGCGCGCGGCGGTGCGCGGGCACGCGAACGCGATCGCCGACGAGATCGCCGGCGCCGGATCCGTCGACCTCGTCACCGCGGTCTCCAAGGAGATTCCGACGCGCGTCCTCGCCGACCTGCTCGGCATGCCCGAGGCCGACCGGCACCTCATCGTCGCATGGTCGGACGCGATGATCGGCTTCGAGGACGCGGAGCTGGCGGGCGACCCGACGGCTGCCGTCGCGAGCTTCGGCGCGGCCGTCGAGTACGGCAAGCAGGTCGCCGCCGACAGGCGCGCGCGCCCGACCGACGACATCATGTCCGCGCTCGCCAACGCCGAGATCGACGGGGAACGCCTGTCGGACGACGAGTTCTGCATGTTCTGGATCCTGCTCGTCATCGCGGGCAACGAGACGACCCGCAACTCGCTGTCCGGCTCCGTCATCACGCTGCAGGAGCACGGGCTGTGGGAGTCCCTCGCCCGGGAGGGCGAGCCGTCGCCCACCGCGATCGACGAGCTCGTCCGGCTGACCTCGCCCGTCATGCAGTTCCGGCGCACCGCGACCCGGGACGCCGAGCTGGGCGGGCAGGCGATCCGGGCCGGGGACAAGGTCGTGCTCTGGTACACGGCCGCGAACCGCGACCCGAAGGTCTTCGCCGACCCGCACCGGCCCGACCTCCTGCGCGATCCGAACCCGCACCTGGCGTTCGGCACCGGCCCGCACTTCTGCCTCGGCACCCGCCTGGCGAAGCTGGAGATCACCGAGATGCTCGGCGCGCTCCTGCGCCGCTACCCCGGGCTGCGGATCGACGGTGAGGTCAAGCGCATCACGTCGAGCTTCATCGCGGGCGTCGAGCATCTCCCGGTGACGCTGTGAGCGGGCTGCCCGAGGCCGTCGTGCGGGCGCTGCCGCGCGCCGGAAGCGAGCCGGACAAGCCCGCCGTCATCGGTGAGGACGGTTCCGTCGTCACCTACGGGCGGCTCGCCGACCGGGCGTCGCGGCTGGCCGGGGAGCTGCGCCGGCGCGGCCTGCGCGACGGGGACGTCGTCGCGGTCTTCGCCGAGAACCTTCCGGCGTATCTGGAGGTCGTCTGGGCGTGCCGCCTCGCCGCGCTCTACTTCGTCACGGTGAACCGGAGCCTCGGGACTGCCGAAGCCGCCCACATCCTCACCGACTCCGGGGCGCGGGTGCTCGTGGCGTCGGCGGGCGTGCCCGTCCACGCGACGCTGACGGCCGAGCAGGCGCCGGGGATCGAGCACCGGATCCTGATCGGCGGGAGCGCCCCGGGCTGGGAGTCCTACGTCGACGTCCTGGCCGCCGCGCCGCACTTCGCGGGCGACACGGGGCTCGAAGGCGACCTGCTCCAGTACTCGTCGGGGACGACGGGCCGCCCCAAGGGAATCAGGCGTCCGCTGCGGCCCGCCCCGGCGACCGCCGCCGAGGACATGTTCACGTTCATGGTCGGCCTGATCGGGGTGGACGGCGACTCGGTCTACCTGTGCCCGGCGCCGTTGCACCACTCGGCCCCGGTCATCTGGACGATGGCGGCGCTGCGGCTCGGCGCGACGGTCGTGCTGATGCGGGCGTTCGAGCCGCGCGCGGCGCTCGGCCTCATCGAGCGGCACGGCGTGACGCACGGGCAGTTCGTGCCGACGATGTTCGTCCGGATGCTGCGGCTGCCCGAGGACGAGCGGGCCGCCTTCGACGTGGCGAGCCTGCGCGGCGTCGTGCACGCCGCCGCGCCCTGCCCGGTCGCGGTGAAGCACGCGATGCTCGCGTGGTGGGGGCCGATCGTGCACGAGTACTGGTCGTCGTCGGAGGGGGCCGGCTTCACGTTCATCTCACCCGAGGAGTGGCTCGCGCACGAGGGCTCGGTGGGCCGCCCCCTGCTCGGCCCGCTGCACATCTGCGACCCCGATGGCCGAGAACTGCCCGTCGGGGAGGAAGGCCACATCTGGGCCGAGAACGTGGTGTCCTTCTCGTACCTGAACGACCCGGCCAAGGACGCGGAGACGACCAGCCCGCAAGGCTGGCGCAGCGTCGGCGACATCGGCCACCTGGACGCCGACGGCTACCTCTACCTCACCGACCGCGCCTCCTTCATGATCATCTCCGGCGGGGTGAACATCTACCCGCAGGAGGCCGAGAACGTCCTCGCCGAGCACCCCCGCGTCATGGACGCCGCGGTGCTGGGCCTCCCCGACGACGACCTGGGCGAAATCGCCGTCGCCGTCGTCCAGCCCGTCGACCCCGCCGACGCCTCCCCCGCCTTCGCCGAAGAGCTCACCACCTGGTGCGCCTCCCGCCTGGCCCGCTACAAGTGCCCCCGCCGCGTCCGGTTCGCCGACGCCCTCCCCCGCACCGACACCGGCAAACTCCTCAAACGCGAACTCCGCACCACCCTCCTCCACGACTCCCCCTGACCTCCGCACACGCCCGGGACCGGGCGGCGCGCAGCGGCCGAGAATGTTGTTTCCGCAAAACTTGCACGTTGCGTACCGCTCGGCGGAATACGCTATGTCGTAATCGGAGAAGAGGCATTGACAGGTCGGGGCGGGGCTGGGAATGTCGACGGCGTCGGGGATGTCTTCGCGGCCTGTCGACCGGAGGTCCCATGGATCTTGCGCTCAGCACCGAAGAGGCGGATCTCGCCGCGGCGGTCGCCGCACTGCTGGTCCGGGAGTCGCCGCCGGAGCGGGTGCGCGCCGCCGAGGACTCCGGGTTCGACCCCGTCCTGTGGAAGGCGCTGCGCGGGATCGGGATCCCGGAGCTGGCGGCCGGGCCCGGGGCGGCGACGGCGCTCCAGCTCACCCTGATCGCCGAGGAGGCGGGCCTGGCGCTCGCGTCGGCCCCCGTCGTGGAGTCGCTGGCGGCCGCGCGGCTGCTGGCGCGCTGCGGCGGCCCGGACGCGGCGGAACTCGCGCGGGCCTGCGCGGCGTCCTCCGTCGCGACCCTCGTGCTGCACCCGGTCGCCGGTGGGCGGGCCCCGCTCGTCCCGGCGGGGGCCGTGGCCGACGTCGTCCTGTACTACGACGGGTCCCGGCTGCGCGCCGCCCGGACGGTCCCGCCGCCTCCCGTGCGCAACCTCGGGTCGCTGCCGCTCGCCGACCTCTCGCTGCCGCACGGGCGCGGCCTGTCCGCGCTGGCGGGCGGCGAGCGCGGGCGGGCGCTGTTCGAGGACGGCCGGCGCGACTGGCAGCTGCTCACCGCCGCCCAGCTCGTCGGCGTCGCGGCGAGGGCACTCGACCTCGGCGTCTCCTATGTCCGGGAACGCGAGGTGTTCGGGCGGCCCGTCGCGACCTTCCAGACCGTCGCGCACCGCCTCGCCGACCACGCGACCGGCGTGGACGGGGCCAGGCTGCTGGTGCGGGAGGCCGCCTGCGCCGTCGACTCCGGCGATCCGCGCGGCGCCGCGCTCACCGCGATGGCGTTCTGCTTCGCGGCCGAACTGGCCGCCGCCGTCGCGGGCGACAGCCTGCACTTCCACGGCGATTACGGCTTCAGCCTCGACTACGACATCCAGCTCTACTACCGGCGCGCGCAGGCCGTCCCGCTGGTGTGGGGCTCGGTCCAGGGCGAGTACCAGCGCGTCGCCGACCTGCTCTACGGGCGGGCCGCGTGAGCGCCGCCGGGGAAGGGGAGCGCCCGTGAACTTCGACGACGACGCGGCGGCCGAGTCCTTCCGCGTCGAGGTCGCCGCCTACCTCGACGAGCATCTGACGCCCGAGGTCCGCGCCCGCGTCCGCCGCACCGGCTCGATGCACGACTGGGAGTTGCACCGCGCGCTGGCCCGCCGCGGGTGGATCGCGGCGGGCTGGCCGCGCGAGTACGGCGGCCAGGGGCGCAGCCCGCTGGAGCTGATGGCCATGCGCGAGGAGCTGAAGCGGCGGCACGCGCCCACCGAGGGGCTCGGCATGACCGTCCTGGTCGCTCGGACGATCCTCGCTGCGGGCTCGCCGGAGATGAAGGCCGACATCGTGCCGCGCGCGGTGAACGGCGAGATCCTGCTGTGCCTCGGCTACACCGAGCCGCACGGCGGGTCCGACGTGGCCGGCGCGCGCACCCGGGCCGTCCGCGACGGCGACGGCTGGGTGATCGACGGCCAGAAGGTGTTCACCACCCTCGCCGAGGAGGCCCACTACGTCTTCCTCCTCACCCGCACGAACCCCGACGTGCCCAAGCACAAGGGCCTCACCCTGTTCCTCGTCCCGATGGACTCCCCCGGCATCGAGATCCGCCCGATCGCGACGCTCGGCGGCGAGCGCACCAACACCGTCCACTACACCGGCGTCCGGGTGCCCGACTCCGCGCGCGTCGGGGAGGTGGACGGCGGCTGGGACGTCCTCATGCTGGCCCTGACGTTCGAGCGCAGCGGCATCGGCGACGACTCCCGGCTCCTGGAGACCGCCGTCGCCGCGGCCCGGGACCCGGACGCGGCGCACTCGGCCGCGCTCGACGACCCGGTGACGCGCGAGCGGCTGGCCCGGCTGGCGATCGACGTCGAGGTGGCCAAGCTGCTCGGCAGGCGGGCCTGCTGGATCGAGGCTACCGGCGGCGTACCGACGGTCGAGGCGTCGATGCACAAGCTGTTCCACGCCGAGTCCCGGGTGCGGTTCTCTACGGTGCTGCTCGACCTGCTCGGCCCCGAGGGGCTGCGCGAGGTCGGCGATCCCGGGGCCGTCGCGGGCGGCGCGTTCGCCGAGGAGTTCCGGCACGCGGTCGTGCTGCCGATCTGGGGCGGCTCCAGCGAGGTGCAGCGGCGGATCATCGCCGAACGCGGCCTCGGGCTGCCGCGCTCTTCCTGACCAGCTCATCCCGACCCCCTCCGAAGGAGGCGCAGTGACCGACGACCGGGTGCTCCTGGACCGGGACGGGAAGGCGGGCATAGCCCGGATCACCTTCAACGCCCCGGATCGCCGCAACGCCTACGACCCGGCGATGCGACGCCAGTTGGGCGCGTACCTGGACGATCTCGCCGAGGACGACGCCATCAAGGTCGTCCATCTGCGCGGCTCGGGCGGGGTGTTCAGCACGGGCGCGGACATGGGCAACGCCTACGCCTGGTACGGCGACGCCGCCGACCCGCGGGCCCGGCGCCGGCCGAGCCAGCGCCGCCGCCTCGCCGTGGACCGGGAGACCTTCGCGTTCTACCACGGCTATCTGGGCTACCCGAAGGTGACGGTGGCGGAGATCCAGGGGTACGCGCTGGGCGGTGCCTTCGAACTCGCCCTCATGTCCGACATCTCTGTCATCGCCGCCGACGCCAAGGTCGGCATGCCCGCGACCCGCTTCCTCGGCCCCGCGCTCGGCAACCTCCACCTCTTCTTCTACCGGCTCGGCCCCGTCCTCGCCCGCCGCCTCCTGCTGACGGGCGACATGGTCGACGCCACCGAGCTGCCCGGGGCGTTCACCGAGACCGTCGCCTGCGCCGACGTGCCCGCGCGGGCCGCCTACTGGGCGGCGAAGGCCGCGAAGATGCCCGCCGACGGGATCGCGATCGCCAAGGAGGCGTTCCGGCTCGTCGAGCAGATGCAGGGCTACCAGGGCGAAGAGGTCATGAGCTACATGTTCCACGCCTACGGCACGAACCTCCAGTTCGGCGCCGATGAGTTCAACTTCGTCAAGGTCCGTGCCGAGCACGGCACCAGGCGGGCCTTCGAGCTCCGGGACGAGCACTTCACCGTGCCCGAGCCGCCCACCGCGCCCTAGGAGACCGCGATGCCCATGACCCTGGGCGGCCGGGAGTTCCGGCCGTTCGACGCCGACAACCACTACTACGAGACGATCGACGCCTTCACCCGCCACCTCGACCGGCGCTTCCGCCGCCGGGGCGTCCAGGTGGTGCGGGCCGACGACCGGCCGATGGTCCTCATCGGCGAGAAGGTCAGCCGGTTCATCCCGAACCCGACCTTCGACCCGGTGCTGCGCCCCGGCGCGCTCGACCCGTACTTCCGGGGCGCGATCCCCGACGGGGTGGACCCCGACAGCCTGCGCGTCGTCGAGCCGATCCACCCCGAGTACCGCGACCGGGAGGCGCGCGCCGCCCGGCTCGACGCGCAGGGGCTCGCGCTGGCGCTGCTGTTCCCGACCCTCGGGTGCGGTGTCGAGCAGGCACTGCGCCACGACGTCGAGGCGACCATGGCCACCCTGCACGCCTTCAACCGCTGGCTGGAGGACGACTGGGGCTACCACCACCGAGAGCGGCTGTTCGCCGCGCCGATGCTGTCCCTCGCCGACCCGGCCGTCGCCGTCGCCGAACTCGACCGCTGCCTCGCGCTCGGCGCCCGGGTCGTGTGCGTGCGGCCCGCGCCCGTCCCCGGGGCCGACGGACGCCCCCGCGACCTCGGGCACCGGGCGCACGACCCGTTCTGGGCGCGGCTCGCCGAGGCGGGGGTGCCGGTGGCCTTCCACCTCTCCGACAGCGGCTACACCCTGCTGTCGGGCGCGTGGGGCGGGCCCGCCGACTACGACCCGTTCCACCTCGACCCGCTCACCAAGCTCGTCGTCAGCGACCGGGCCATCCACGACGCGCTCGGCGCGATGGTCGTCCGGGGCGTGTTCGACCGGCATCCGGGGCTGCGCGTCATGAGCATCGAGAACGGCTCGGCATGGGTGCCGCTGCTCGTCAAACGGCTCCGCAAGCTCGCCAACCAGCAGCCCCGGCACTTCCTGCGCGACCCCGGCGACGCGCTGCGCGAACACGTCTGGGTGGCGCCGTACTTCGAGGAGGACGTCGCCGAACTCGCCTCCTGGATCGGGGTCGAGCGGGTGCTGTTCGGCTCGGACTGGCCGCACGGCGAAGGACTGCCGGAGCCCACCGACTACGTGCGCGAGCTGAAGGGCTTCGACGACGCCGCGATCCGCCGGATCATGCGCGACAACCTCGCCGAGTGCCTCGGCCTGCCGACCGGGGAGGACACGTGAGCGAGGCGCCCGTCCTGTACGAGCCGGGGGAGATCGCGCGGCTCACGTTCAACCGGCCCCGGGTCAAGAACGCGCTCGACGCGGCGTCCTGGGCGCTGCTCGCCGAGGCGCTGGAGCACTTCGCGGCGGACGGCGGCGCGCGCGTCCTCGTCGTCACGGGCGCGGGCGGGGAGTTCTCCTCCGGCGCGGACCTCTCCGGGAACATCAACGCCTCGGCCGAGCAGGTCGCGGCGAAGATGCGCGAGGTCGCCGCGATCATCGTCCGCCTCCACACCATGCCGAAGCCGACCCTCGCCCGGGTGGACGGGGTCGCCGCGGGCGTCGGCATGAGCCTGGCGCTGGGCTGCGACCTCGTCCTGGCCTCCGATCGGGCCCGGTTCGGCGCGGTCTTCTCCCGCGTGGGCCTGTCCCCCGACGGCGGCCTGAGCTGGCTCCTTCCCCGGATCGTCGGGCCCCACAAGGCCAAGGAGCTCACCCTTCTCGGCAGGATCGTCGGGGCGGAGGAGGCCGCGGCGCTGGGGCTGGCGAACGCCGTGGTGCCTGCCGCGGAACTCGACGCGCTCGTCGCCGACTGGGCCTCCCGGCTGGTCTCGGTCTCCCCGGCGGCCGCCGAAGGCACCCTGGACGTCCTCGACGCCTCCTGGACCTCCTCCTTCACCGAGTCCCTCGAACATGAGGCGGTCGCCCAGCAGCGCGCCGTCGCGGCCCTCCGCGCGGCCTCGGCGGGGGCGTCATGAGCGCGCCGGGGACCGGAGCCGGGCGCGTCGCCCCCGAGGACGCGCCGCGGCTCTCCGCGCTCGTCGCCGAGACCTTCCCGAGCGCGGCGCGCACCGCGTTCGGGCGGGGGCTGATCGGGCCCGGCGGGCGGTTCGAGGTGGTCGAGGAGGAGGTCGGCGGGGAGCCGATGGCGGTGTTCGCCGAGCGGCACAGGTCGGTCCTCGACCTGTTCACGGGCGCGGTGGCGGAGCATCCCGAGCGGGAGTACCTGGCCGACGACACAAGGCGGCTCACCTACCGCGAGACGCTGTGGGCCGTCGCGGCGCTCGCGCGGACGCTGCGCGACGAGCACGGGGTGCGGCCCGGCGACCGGGTCGCGCTGCACGCCGCGAACGGGATCGAGTGGGTCATCGGATTCTGGGCCGCGCTCGCGGCGGGCGGGGTCGTCGCCGCCATGAACTCGTACTGGAGCGAGCCCGAGACGGCGGCGGCGGTCGGGCTCGTCCTGCCGCGCGTGGTGCTCGGCGACGGGCCGCGACTCGCCGCCGTCGCCCGGGTCGCGCCGGAGACCGCCCGGCTGGAGTTCACGCCGGAGCTGTACGAGCGGATCACCTCCGGGCACCACACGCTCCCGCTCATGCCGCCGCCGGACGAGGACGACCCGGCATTGCTGATCTTCACCAGCGGGACGACCGGGCGGCCCAAGGCGGTCGCGCACGGCCACCGGGGCGTCGTCGGGTTCGTCGCCTGCAACAGGTTCAACGCGCTGCTCCGGGCCGGGGCCCTGCCGATGGCCGCGCCGCCGCCCGCGCGGGTCCTCGTCTCCCCTCCCCTGTTCCATCTATCGGCCCTGTACGGGGCCGTGCTGATGTTCACCGCTTCGGGCGGGCTGCTGGTGATGCGTCCCGGCCGGTTCGCCGAGGAGCGGACCCTGCGGGCGCTGGAGGACGAGCGGATCACCGTGTGGCTGTCGGTGGGCAGCGCCGCGCCGCGCGTCGCCGCGCACCCGGCGCGGGCCGGGCACGACCTGTCGGCGCTGGCGAGCGTCGTGGTCGGCGGCGCGCCGATGAGCCCGGCGCTGCGGCGGCTGCTGTGCGCGGCGTTCCCGTCGGCCGCCGCGGGCTTCCGGATGGGCTACACGAGCAGCGAGGGCGGCAGCATCGTCGCGAGCATCGGAGGCGCCGACTTCGCCGCCCGTCCGGAGTCGACCGGCCCGATCCAGGACGGGGTCCGGATCGCCGTCCGCGACGCCGAAGGCAAGGACCTGCCTGAGGGAGCCGAAGGCCACCTGCACGTCCGCAGCCCGTACACGATGCTCGGCTACTGGGACGACCCTTCGGCCACCGCGGAGGTCTTCGGGCCGGGCCGGTGGCTGGCCATGGGCGACGTCGGGCGGATCGAGGACGGGTTCCTGTACGTCGACGCGAGGGCGCGGGACCTCATCTTCGTGTCCGCCGAGAACGTGCGCCCCTCGGAGGTCGAGTACCGGCTGGAGGAGCATCCCGACGTCGAGGAGTGCGCCGTCGCGGGCGTCGACGACCCCGTCACGGGGCAGGCGGTCGCGGCGTTCGTGGTGCTGCGGCCCGGGGCGCAGACCGGCCAGGACGCTCTCGCCGCGTGGTGCCGGGCCGCCCTTCCCTCCTACAAGGTGCCGACTTCATGGCGGCTGCGTACGGAGGCGCTGCCGCGCAACGCCGCCGGGAAGGTCGTACGGACGGTCCTGGTGGCCGGCTTCGGGGAGGTCCAGTGATCCCTGCCGTGGACTGCCTCGTGAACGTCGACTTCGGCGACCGCCCCCAGCCCGGCTGGATGACGCGCGTCAAGGACGACTACTTCAAGGCGGGCGACGAGATGCTCGCCAGCACGTCGGCGAACGCGCTCCTCGACGAGATGGACGCCCAGGGCGTCACCCGGGCGATCCTCCTCACGGGCCTCGCCGAACCCTCGCCCCGGGCGCTCTCCTACGTCGAAGCCCACCCGGACCGCTTCTCCCTCGGCGTGGGCCGCCTCGACCTCCTGCGCCCCATGCCGACACTGCGCGAACTCGACGCCTTCCGCCGCCACCACCCCGTCTCCTACGCCCAGGTGGGGCCCGCGTTCTGGGGCGACGGCAGGTACCCGCCGAGTGACGCCGTCTACTACCCGCTCTACACCAAGTGCGCCGAATGGGACCTGCCCCTGTGCCTGGCCACCGGGCTTCCGGGCCCGCCCATCGCCGGCGACGCCCAGCACCCGATGCACCTGGACCGGGTCTGCCAGCGCTTCCCGGAGCTGCGCCTGTGCATGCACCACGGCGCCGACCCCTGGTGGGACGTCGCCCTCCGCCTCCTCGGCAGGTACCGCAACCTCCGCCTCATGACGTCGGCCTGGTCGCCCCGCCGCCTGCCGGAATCCCTCCTGCACTTCATGCGGACCCGAGGCGGCGACCGCGTCATCTTCGCCTCGGACTCCCCCGTCCTGTCCGTCACCCGCTGCGCCACCGAGGCCCGCGCCCTGAACCTCCCCGAGGACACCCTGGCCGCCTACCTGCACGGCAACGCGACGACCTTCTTCGACCTCGCCCCCTGACCCGGGGCGAGCCCGTCATCCCGGGCCCGGACGAGACGATGAGGCGGACACCGCACCGGACCTGGGATCGGAAGGGGCTCGGAAGGAGTTGCCGTAGCCCTTGCAGACGGCGCGGAAGGCGGGGTCGTCCGGGCCGAGGGAGTTGAGGACGTTCTGGAGGGACGGGGAGTCGGCGAACATGCCGATGTGGGAGACCGGGTCCTTCGGGCACTGGTCCTGGATGGTGATGTTGCGGACGTTCGGGCCGTCGAGGAAGGCGTTCGTGTAGGGGGTGACGACCCAGTCGCGGCGCGTGGCGATGACGGTGTAGCGGGGGCCCGGGACGGTGTCGCCGTCGGCGAACAGGGCCTTCTGGAAGGTCGACTCCTGGAGCTGCTGGGCGAGGCCGGGCAGTTGGAGCACGTCGTGCGTCTTCTTGACGAGGCCGAGGAGCTTGAACGTCGCGACGAGGTTCGCCACGCCGGAGAGCGTCGTGCCGTGGTTGCTCGGCGCGAGCGCGACGAACCGGCGCACCTTTCCTGCCCCGCCGAGCCGTTTGAGGTAGTAGGACGGCATCATTCCGCCCTGGGAATGACCGACGAGATCGACCTTCTCCGCACCCGTCCGCCTGCGCACCCGCTCCACGAAGACGCGCAGCTGGTCGGCCGACGCGGCGATGTCGCCGACGCCGCCGATCCGGCCCAGGGAGATGCGCGTCATGCCGTAGTTCAGGGCGTACACGCAGTACCCGGCATTCGCCAGCATCGGCGCCAGCGCCGCCCAGTTCATCCCGAGGTTCGCGTACGTCGCGTGCACCAGCACCACCGGCGTCGGATGCGCGGGCGACGGCACGCAGCGCCAGTCGTTCGCCCCCGCGACCCTGCCGGGGCTGACGGTGAAGTTGGCGAGCGCCGTCGACAGGTTGCCGACGGGGAGGTCCGCGGCCTGCGCCGGGACGGCCCCGGGACCCGCCGCGACGACGAGCGCGGCGACGGCGGCCACGAGCCGGGCCGGCGGCCTACCGCGACGACCGGACAGGGCAAGCGCCATGAATGGTTCCTCCTCGACTGACGCGCGGGCCCACTGGCGGACGCCCCACAACCTAGAGCCGCCCGCGCCCCGCACCCGGGAGGCCGCACACGCGCGTCATCCCGGGATGGGCTCCTTTGGAGGTGAAGGCCGTCCCGGCACGCGGGCGGTAAGGCGGGCGCGGACTATGCTCGGAGCACTGGTGATCGGGTGTGTCGAGGGGGCGGGGCGTTGCGGGCACCTCTGCTGGCGGAGCTCGTCGCGGACCGGCTGCGGGAGCGGATCCTGTCCGGGGAGCTGCGGGAGGGCGACGTGCTGCCTCCGCAGGAGCAGCTGATGACGGAGCTCGGGGTGAGCTTCGGCGTGCTGCGCGAGGCGCTGCGGCTGCTGGAGCGGGACGGGCTGCTGGAGGTCCGGCGCGGCAACGTCGGCGGGGCCGTGGTCCGCTCCCCCACGGTCGACCGGACGGCGCAGGCGATCGGGATGCTCCTGCAGTCGCGCCGGACGACGGCCGCCGACGTCAGCACCGCGCTGACCAGGCTTGAGCCGATCTGTGCCGGGATGTGCGCCGCGCGCCCGGACCGGGCCGAGACCGTCGTGCCCGCGCTGCGCGCCCTCCTCGACCGCCAGCACGCCGAGATCGACGACCTCGACGCCTACGTCCCCAACGCGCGCCGCTTCCACGAGGCCCTCGTCCGCCTCTGCGGCAGCGACACCATGATCGTCGTCGTCGGCGCCCTGGAGACCCTGTGGTCCGCCCACGAGTCCGCGGTCTGGCACGGCGTCACCACCGCCTCCTCCCCCACCACCGCCTCCTCCCCCACCTCCCCCGAGTCCCGCAGCGACCCCATGTCCGCCGACATCCGCCGCGCCGCCCTCCGCGCCCACGAAAAACTCCTCGCCGCCATCACCTCAGGCGACGAACCCCGAACCCACTCCCTGGCCGCCTCCCACCTCTCCCTGGCCCGCGACAACACCCTCGCCTGGGCCGAGACCACCGCGATCCGAGCCGCCACCCTCACCCCACCCTGACCCCGTCCTTCTCGGTCCGGATCCACGCGGCGATGTTCCGCGCGGAAGATCCCCGTGCGCGCCCCGTTTCAGCCTCGATGGATCCAGAAGCCGGGATCGAAGGGGCCGAACTCGACGGCGTTCTCGTCCAGGGCGTTGGTGACGGCGACGTTCCCGGACGGGAAGGCGAATCCGACCGCGGTCATGCCCTGCGCCATGTCCCGGCCGCCCCATGCGAGAAGGACGGCCTCGGTGAGCGGACTGCCGTACAGCGCGACCATGCGGGGATCCGCGGAGCGCCGCCACTCCAGACGGAAGCCCACCTCGGGGTCCACCTCGACGATGGGCGCGGTGACGTCGATGGTGTCCCAGGTGATCGACAGCTCGTCGAACTTCTGATGGTTGACCTCGACCTGGGTCCCCCCGAAGGAGAAGACGACGGGACAGTCCGCGAACCACGTGTCGTCGTCCAGGTCCCAGACCACCCAGGCCGCGTCGAGGCGGCGGCCCGCGAGCCCGCGCAGGCGGGCCGCGTGCGCTGCGGCGATCGCCCGCGCTCCGGCGATCCATACGGGCCGGTGACCGGGAATCCCGAAGTACGTCATGTTCTCCCTCCCGCAAGCCCGCGCGGGCGTTGACCTCGCTCCGATCCGGCGGTAACCGAACGTCCCGGCGTCGGGTCAGCGGGGCCTGTCGCCGTGTGGACGGCGACCGTGGTCTCACCGGGGACTCGGAATCGGGGGTGCCGGTGATCCTAGAGCTCGCGAACTCCGTGGGCGGACTCAACGCCCGAGAAGTTCCCGCAAGGCGGGGAGGTCGGGCTTGCCGGTGGGGGTGCGGGGGATGTCGGTGCCGGGGGCCAGGAGGTGGAGGACGCGGGGGACCTTGTAGGGGCTGAGGAGGGCTCGGGTGTGCTCGCGGAGTGCGGGTTCGGTGAGGGTGGCGGACGCGGTGGGGATGACGGCTGCGGCCAAGATGGGGCCTGCGGCGCCTGGGAGGGAGGTGACGTGGGCGGAGTGGACGCCGGGGAGGGAGGCGAGGGCCGACTCGACCTCGCTCGGGTAGACGGTGGCGCCGTTGATCTTGATCATGTCGTCGAGGCGGCCGTGGTGCCAGAGGCGGCCGGAGGGGTCGAGGTGGCCCAGGTCGCCGGTGCGGTACCAGCCGTCGGGGGTGAAGACCGACTCGCGGGAGCGGCCGCAGATGCCGCGCATCAGGTGGGGGCCGCGCACGCGGATCTCGCCGTGCTCGCCCACCGGGACGGGTGCGCCCGTCCCGGGGTCGGCGATGCTCACCCCGACGCCTGGGAAGGGGGTGCCGCAGCTCCCCCGGGACGATTCCGGCATGTCCTCGTCGAGCGGATCGCCGCAGTAGGGGCCGAAGGTCTCGGTCATGCCGAACAGGTTGGCGCGGGCGCCCGGGGCGGGCCGCAGGGCGTCGGGCAGCAGCGCGGGGAGGCTCGCGGGCCGCAGCGCCGACAGGTCGGCGCGCCCGGCCGCAGGATGGACGGCGAGGCGGGCGGCCTGGTCGGGCCAGCCCCGGAAGAGGGTGACGCGTTCGCGGACGAGCAGGTCCAGGGTCGTCTCCGGCTCGGGCACTGCCTCCGTCACCAGCGTCGCCCCCGCCGCGAGCACCGTGAGGAGGCCGCCCGCGAACCCGCCCGTCCAGAAGAACGGCATGGGGATGTAGAGCCGGTCGGTCGGGCCTACGCGGCGGATCGGGAGGCTCGCGGTGACGGCCCGCAGGGCGTTGCCGTGCGTGTGGACGACGCCCTTGGGGGCGCCGCGCGATCCCGAGGTGAAGAGGATCGCCAGGTCGTCGGCGGGCTTGACGCGCGCTTCGAGGGCCGCGGCGAGCGGGGAGCGGGCCGGGTCGGCGAGGACGTCGCCGAGCGCCCAGGCGGAGCGCAGCGCGGGCAGGCGCGGCGCGGGGCCGTCGACGGGCAGCAGGTCGGCGAACTCCTCCCGGTAGGCGCGGCCGCGGAAGGCGTCGACGAGGACGAGGCGCTCGACGGCCGCGACGCGCAGCTGGCGTTCCAGTTCGGGGGCGCGCAGCAGGGTGCTCAGCGGGACCAGGACCGCGCCGAGGCGCAGCACGGCGAAGGCGCACACGGCCCAGTCGAGGCCGTTCTGCGCGAGCAGCCCGACCCGCGTGCGCCGGCTCACGCCGCGCGCGGCGAGCGCGGAGGCGACGTCACGGCTCGCCGCGTCGAGACCGCCCCAGGTGAGGCGGGCGTCTGCGGTGACGAGGGCGTCCCGGCCGGGTCCGAGGGCGACGGCGCGGGCGAGTGCGGCGGGGAGGGTCGGTTCAGCGGTCATCGAAGAGCCTCCTCAGCGCGGGCAGGTCGGCCTTGCCGCTGGAGCGCAGCGGTATCCGCGACGCGGGCACCGCGCGGACCGCGCGCGGGATCTTGTAGGCCGACAGGAGCGGGCCGAGCGCCTCGCGCAGCGGCGGCGCGGCCCCTTCCGTGACGAGGACCGCCGCGACGATCTGCCCCCGGTCCGGGTCGGGCAGCCCGAAGACGTGCGAGGGCAGGCCGGTCGCGGTGCGGATCGCGTCCTGGACCTCGGCCGGGGAGACGTTCGCGCCGGCGGTCTTGATGACGTCGTCGTCGCGGCCGAGGAAGTACCAGTGGCCCGCGGAGTCGACGCGGACGAGGTCGCCGGTGCGCAGCCACCCGTCGGCGTCGAACGTCTCGTGCCGCTCCCTGCCGTAGTAGGCCCGCATCAGCGCGGGCCCGCGCAGGCGCAGCTCGCCCGGCTCGCCCGGCGGCGCGTCGCATGCGGCCTCCAATCCGGGCACGGGGCCGCCGAACGAGCCGCGCCGTTCCTCGGGCAGGTCGTCCTCGTGGTCGGCGGCCAGGACGACGCTGCCGCCTTCGGTCATGCCGAGCATGCCCGGCCGCAGCCCGGGATCGGCGGGCCGGACGGCCTCCGGCATGATCGGGTAGAGGTTGCCGCGCCGGATCGAGGCGAGGTCCCGGCCGGGGAAGGTCGGGTCGGCGGCGAGCGGCGCGATGGACGACGCGTACCCGTTGACCATCGTGGGCCGCTCCCGCTCGATGACGTCCAGGACGCGGGCGGGTTCGGCGGCGCGGGAGCAGACGAGGGTCGCGCCGCCGAGGAGCGTGCCGAGCAGGGTGTAGGCGTAGCCGCCGATCCAGAAGAACGGCGAGTTGGAGAAGAGGATCTCGCCGGGCCCGTACCGCCGCATCCGGTTGAGGACGCGCAGGTGGTCCAGGAGCCCGCCGTGCGTGTGGACGACGCCCTTCGGCGCGCTCGTGGACCCGGACGTGTGCACGATGACGAGGTCGTCGGAGGGGTCCACGTCGGCTTCGACCGCCGCGAGGAGGGCGGCGTCGGCGCCTTCGCGGAGCGGCCCGGCGAGCGTCCAGCCGGGATCAGTGCCGTCCGGAAGGCCGCGCTCGTGCTGTCCGGCGAAGAAGACGCGGCGAAGGGTCGGCGCCAAGGGCGAGAGGAGAGGCGGCGGCCGGCAGGGGTCCAGCCCTACGGCCTCGCCAAGGAGGTCGACGAAGGAGGCGGACCGATGGCCCGGGAACGCGAGCAGGTACTCGGCGTCCGCCCGGTCGAGGAGGTCGCGCAGTTCCCCTGCCGTCGACATCGTGCTGAGCGGGACGAGCACCGCGCCGATCCGGGCCGCCGCCAGCGCCGCGACGGCGAAGCCCTTCCCGTTGGGCATGAGCAGCGCGACGTGGGAGCCTCGCCCCGCGCCCGCCGCGACCAGCGCGCCGGCCAGCCGCGTCGAGTGCTCCAGGGCCTCGGCGTAGGTGAGGCGCTCGTCGTCGCAGACGAGCAGGACGGCGTCGCCGCGTTCGGCGGCCTGGCGGTGCAGGACGCCGCCGAGTGTGCGGGGTGCGTCCACCGGGTTCACCTCCGAGGGGAGACGACGGGAAGGGCGGTCCGGTCGGCCGCGACGGCCGTCACGGTCGCCTCGCACAGGGTCCGCCCGGCGGCGGTGAGCGCGAGGTGCGACGTGACGGCTCCGTCGGCGACGGTCCTGGCGAGAGCGAAGTCGAGGTCGACGAGCAGCGGCACGGGCCCGCGGTACCGCAGCTCCATGCCGCGCGTCCTGCCGGTGAGCCCGACCGCGCAGTTGTGGTGCTGCACCACCGAATCCGCGAAGACCCCCAGGAATCCCCCGTGCACGAGTCCGGGCGGCCCCTCGTAGCAGATGGGGAAGTTCACGGTGCCCGTCGCCCGCTCCGCTCCGTGCACCTCGATCTCGTAGCGCGGGAACATCGGGTTGAACTCCCCCACGTCCCGCCCGTGATCCAGGTAGACACGCCCGTCCCCGTCGGCCAGCGCCCCGACCCGAGGCCCCTGCCCCGACGGTGCCCCGAGCCGGAGCCGGGCCTCCCGCAGCGCCCGGATCGCGTCGGCCAGCCCCGGCTCCGCCCGCTCCAGCCCGAGCACCGCCGAGCACAGCTTCCGTGTCTCGCGCGCGAACCGCTCCTGCTCGGGCAGCGCCCTCTCCCCGAACTCCCATGCCGTCACCGCGGGCCCCCCGATCGGGCGGAGCCGGCGCGTCCTTGGAAGGAGGAAGGCATCTAGGGTCCCTTCGGCAGGCCGAGGAGGCGTTCGGCGATGACGTTGCGCTGGATCTGGGAGGTGCCCGCGGCGATGGTGGTGTGCAGGGACCAGAGGTGCTCGTGCACGAGCCGGGCGGTGTCGCGGCCCGCGACGGGGACGCCGCCGAGGGCGGGGCGGCCGGCGATCCGGACGAAGAGGTCGGCGATCTCCTGGGCGAGTTCGCTGTAGCGGAGCTTGACCGCCGAGCCGTAGGCCGAGGGGACGCCTGTGCGGGCCGTCTCGGCGATGGAGAGCTGGGTCATCCGCCAGAGGGCGGTCACCTCGGCGGCCATGGTGCCGACGTCGCGACGCAGGCCCGCGTCGTCCCACGCGACGCCGCCGGGCGTCCTGCGGACCGCGGCGAAGGCCGCGAGTTCCCTGAGCGTCCGGCGGAGTTCCACGATGTGGGAGGCGAACGCGGTCCCGCGTTCGAACCGCAGCGTCACGTTCGTGACCCGCCAGCCGTCGTTCTCGGCCCCGACGAGGTTCGCGACGGGCACCCTGACCTCGTCGAGGAAGATCGCGCAGAAGTGGTCGTCGTCGTCGATGGTGCGCAGGGGGCGGATCTCGACGCCGGGCGAGCGCATGTCGAGGACGAGCCAGCTGATGCCCGCGTGCTTGGGCTCGCGCGGGCCCGTCCGGACGAGGAGTTCGCACAGGTCGGCGACCTGGGCGCGGGTGCTCCAGATCTTCTGCCCGGTGACGACGTAGTGGTCGCCGTCGCGGACGGCGCGGGTCCGCAGGGAGGCGAGGTCGGATCCGGCCTCGGGTTCGGAGAAGCCCTGGCACCACACGTCGTCGCCGCGCAGGATCCGGGGCAGGTGGGCGCGGCGCTGCGCGTCGGTGCCTTCGGCGATGAGGGTGGGCCCGGCGTGCCGGGTCCCGACGAACATGGTGCCGGGCGGCGGTGCGCCGGCGAGCGCGTGTTCTTCGAGGTAGACGAGCTCTTCCCCCGGCGTCGCGCCCCGGCCGCCGTACTCGCGCGGCCAGCCCATCCCGGCGTACCCCGCGTCGTGCAGGCGGCGCTGCCAGGCCGTGTCGTAGGCGCGGCGGGCGGCCCAGTCGTGTTCGGCGGGCGGCGGGCCCTGGGCGGCGACGGCGTCGGCCAGCCACTCGCGCACTTCGACCCGGAAGTCCTCTTCCTCCTTCGAGGTCAGGAAGGTCATAGCGCTCCCCCTTCGTCCAGGAGCGCCCGGGTCGCCGGGAGGTCGACCTTGCGGGACGCGGTACGGGGCAGCGCGGCGACGAACACGACGCGGACGGGCAGTTCGTAGCGGGCCAGGTGGCTCGCCGCGTCGGCGAGCAGGGCGGCGGCGTCGGCCGGGTGGCCCTGGCGCGCCTCCACGACCGCGACGGGCACCTCGCCGAGCCGCGCGTCGGGCACCCCGAGCACCGCGGCGGCCCGGACGGACGGGTGCCGTTCCAGCACCGCGCGGACCTGGTCGGGGTGCACCTTGAACCCGCCCCGGATGATCGTCTGGTCGGCGCGGCCGACGATCCACAGGAAGCCCTCCTCGTCGAGCCGGGCCAGGTCGGTGGTGCGGACCCAGTCGGCGTCGGGCCCGAACTGGGCGGGGCGCACCTCGAGGAGGCCGGTCTCGCCGGGCGGGAGCGCCGTGCCGTCGTCGGCGACGACCCGCAGCCCGCACCCGGCGTGGGCGCGGCCCGCGCTGCCGCGTTTGCGCGCCCCGAACTCGCGGTGGTCGGCGAGGTTCCATCCGGCGACGCCCCCGCCGAACTCCGTCGCCGCGTACGAGGTGAGCACGGGCACCCCGAACCGCTCGGTGAACGCCTCGGCGTCGGCGGGATCGAGCGGCGCCGTGCCCGACATGACGGAATTGAGCGACGCGAGGTCGTCGCGGGTGAGGTCGGAGTCCAGCACCATCCTCAGCGCCGCGGGCACCAGGCTCGCCGTCCGTGGCCGGTGCCTCCGCACCGCCGCCGCCCAGCTCCCCACCTCGAACCTCGGGAGCAGCACGAACGACCTCCCGTCCAGGACGCACTGCACGACCCGGAACAGCCCGCCCAGATGCACCAGCGGCGCGTTGACGATCGCGACGCCGCGCCGCAGCTCCGCCGCCGCGCTCCGGCGCGACTCGTAGTGCTTGGCCCCGGCCATCGTCCGCACCAGCAGCTCCACGCCCAGGTCCACCCGCTTCGGCGGGCCCGTCGTGCCGCTCGTCAGCATCCGCACCGCCACGCCGCGCCGCGCCTCCGCCCCCGGCGCCTCGCCCACCGCTACAAGAACCCCGTGCGGAGCCCCGTCGCCGAAGCGGCCACGAGGAGCGCGGTCGTCCGCGCCTTGGGCGGCCGGGAGGGCACCGCAGTCGAGGTCCAGCGCGACACGGACCGCGTGCGGACGATCCGCTGCGAACCTGTCGAGATCGGCAGCGGTCGCGACGAGGCCCGTCAGCTCCAGGCCGGCGAGGTCGGCCCGGGTGCGCCCGTCGCCGAGGCCCGGGTTGACGGTGACGGCGCAGCCCTCGCCGAGCAGGACGCCCAGCAGCGCGGCCACGTGCCAGGGGGTGTTCCGCAGGACGATGCCGAAGGGCGCGCCAGGCTCCGGCACGGAGGCCGCGACGGTCTCGGCGATTCCCGCGACCTCGCCCCAGGTCCACCAGCGGTCCTCGAACTCGATCGCGGGGGCCGCGGGATCGAGCGCGAGGACCTCCCGGAGGCGGGAGGAGAGCGAGCCCGTCAGGGCGGTCATCGGATCGTCACCGCCGTCGGCGCCGCGTTCTCCCGGTCGACCTCGCGCATGCCGAGGGGGTTGCCGAGCCGGGTGTAGATGAGGTTCTGCTCCATGGCGGCCCGGTAGGGCTTGTCGAGGGATTCCCAGATGGCGCGGACGGTGCCCTGGGTGGCGGCCGACGGCTTGGCGGCGATCGCGCGGGCGAGCTCGTCGGCGCGGGCCCACAGGCGGTCGGCCGGGACGACCTCGGTGACGAGCCCGATGCGCAGGGCCGTCGCCGCCGAGACGCGCTCGTCGTTGCCGCGGAGCGCCATCCGCAGCGTCTCGCCGAGGCCGACGCGGCGCATCAGCCCGACGGGCTCGATCGCCGAGACCATCCCGAACGTGACGTGGGAGTCGAAGAAGGTGGCGTCCTGCGAGCACAGCACGAGGTCGGCCTCATTGACGAAGTAGAACGCGCCGGCCGTGCAGATCCCCTGGACGGCGCAGACCACGGGCTTCCAGAGCTTCTGCCACTTCGGGCTGAGCAGCTCGCCCGGGTCCTCGTGGTTCCACACGTCGTCGGGCTGGCCGTACGGCTCGCGGACGTCGAGGCCCGCGCTGAAGGCCCGGTCGCCCGCCGCGCGCAGCACGACCGCGTTCACCGAGGCGTCGTCCTTGATGCGGCGCCAGGCGTCGGCGACCTCGTGGCACATCTGCCGGTTGAACGCGTTGAGCCGCGCGGGCCGGTTGAGGGTGAGCGTCGCGACACGGCTCTCGGCGTCGCGGTCCAGGAGGATCGTCTCGTATCCGCCCGGCGACGACGTCAACGGCACTGCCACTTCGGCTCCCTCTTCTCCACGAACGCGGCGGGGCCCTCCTGCGCGTCCTCGGTGCGGGTGACGCGCTCGCGGTAGGCCTCGGCGAGCAGTTCCGCCTCGTACAGGGGCAGGCCGAGCCCCTTGCGGACCGCCATGCGGGTGCCGCGCACGGCCAGCGGCGCGTTCCGGTTGACGGTCGCGGCGATCTCCCGCGCCCGCTCCGGCAGCCGTTCGGCGGGCACGAGCTCGCTGACCAGCCCGAGGTCGTAGGCGCGCTGGGCGCCCAGCCGCTCGTGCCGTCCCATCAGCGCCATCCGCAGCGCGACGGCGGGCGGCAGTACGCGGGCGAGCCGCACCGACTCGCGCGCCGACACCAGGCCGATGGACACGTGCGGGTCGAGGAACTCGGCGGTGTCGGCGGCGATGACGATGTCGGCCGTGGTGACGAGGTCGAGCCCTGCCCCGCAGCACAGCCCGTTGATCGCGGCGATGACGGGCTTGGTCATGGTCCGGAACGGCGGGGTGGCCTCCTGCGGGGCGTCCCACTGCTCGTGCGTCGAGAGGTACGGCTCCGCGTAGACGACCTTGCCGCTTCCGGGGATCTCGCTCACGTCGGCCCCGGAGGTGAAGGCCCGCCCGGTGCCGGTGACGACGAGCGTCCAGACGGCCGGGTCGGCTTCGGCGGAAGCGTAGGCGTCCTTGAGTTCGCGGGCCATGAGCGGGCTGATCGCGTTGAGGACGTGCGGCCGGTTGAGGGTGATGGTCGCGACGCGGTCGGCGGCCGCGTAGACGATCGTCTCGTAGGGGCTCATGGTCTCCTCGTCGGGGGTCAGCGGCCGGTGAAGTCGGGCGGGCGGCGCTCCTTGAAGGCCGTGAGCGCCTCTCGGAAGTCGGCGGTCCGGGAGGCGAGTTCGAGGCCGAAGGACTCGTCCACCATCGCGCGCGCGAGGGGCGCTTCGGCAGACCTCAGCATGAGCTGCTTCGTCAGCCCGAGCGTGACGGTCGGGCCCTCTGCGAGGGTGCGGAGCAGGGCGAGCGAGCGGGCTTCCAGGTCCTCCTGCGGCACTGCCTCGTGCACCAGCCCCCAGTCGGCGGCCTTGGCCCCGTCGACCTTCTCGCCGAGCAGCAGCATCCGGCGGGCCCTCGCGACGCCCACGAGCCGCGGCAGCAGCCAGGACGCGCCGGTGTCGGGGGTGAAGCCGCGCCGCACGAAAGGCTCCCAGAACACCGCGTCCTCGGCGGCGACGGCGAAGTCCGCGGCGAGCGCGAGCTGGCAGCCCAGGCCCGCCGCCCAGCCGCGGACCGTCGCGACGACGGGCACCTGCACGCTCAGCACCAGCTCGATCAGCCGGTGGCTCTGCAGCGGGAGGCGGCGGACGAGGCTCGCGGGCCGGGGCCTGCCGCCGCCGTCGTTGGACGACACCCAGTCCGACCCGGCGCAGAAGTGCGGGCCTTCGGCGGTGAGGTGGATCGCGCGGAGGCCGTCGTCGAGTGCGGCGGCCTCGAAGACGGCGATGAGTTCTGCGGTCGCCTCCCGGTCGAGGGCGTTGCGCTTCGCGGGGCGGGCGAGCGTCACCGTCAGCACCCCGCCCGAGGTCTCGTGCCGGACGCTCACGCGGCCCCCTGCGGGCTGAGGAGGCCTTCGGCGAGGTCGAGGGCGTGCCTGCCGGGGTCGCCGAAGGCCGCGACGAGGGTCCTGGCGCGCTTCAGCAGGAGGTGCGGTTCGGTCTCCCAGGTGAAGCCCATGCCGCCGAGCACCTGGACTGCGGTGCGGGCGTTGGCCTCCGCCGCGCGGACGGACAGGAGGTGGGCGGCCGGAAGGTCGGGGGACGGGAGGTCCGGGGACGGGCCGGTCTCGGCCGCCGCGTAGAGGGCGGCGCGGGCGAGGGCCGTCCGGACGTGCGCGTCGGCCAGCAGGTGCTTGACGGCCTGGAAGGAGCCGATGGGGCGGCCGAACTGCTCGCGCCGCCGGGCGTGCTCGACGGCCACGGCGACGGCCCGGTCGGCGATGCCGAGGAGGTAGGCCGCGCTCAGCAGGGTCCCGGTGGCGCGCAGTTCCCCGGCGAGGTCCGCGCCGCCCAGGCGTTCGCCCCCGGCCGGCGGATCGAGCAGGGCCACGGGCGTGGCGGGGTCGAGGCGCCTCGCGAGTTCCGTGTGGCGCACGTCCTCCCGCGCCAGGAGCCGGACGCCGTCGCCGTCGAGGACGAGCAGCAGGTCGGCGGCCGCGAGGTGCTCGACGACGACGGGATCGCCCTCGGGCACGCCGCTCAGGTCCACGCCGGTGACGACCGCCGACCCGTCGCCGAGCGGGGGCCGGACGAGCGCGGCGAGCTGGGTCCACACCAGCGGGCCCGGAGCGAGCGCGCTCCCGAGGTCCTCGAACGCCCGGACCGACGCGGGCCGCCCCAGCCCGAGCCCGCCCGCCGCGACGGGCACGGGGAGCGCGAACAGGCCGAGTCCCGCGAGGTCGCGCAGAAGCGCGCGGGGGCCGGAGGAGTGCCGCGCGAGGAGGTCGCGCAGCGCGGTGCGGAGTTCGGCGTGGTCCTCGTCCTGGGCCATCCCTGAACGCCTTTCTTAGGTAAGATTAGCAATATAGACATCCCTCGGCTCAGGAGTAAACGGGTGGATCTCGGACTCGGCGGCGCTGCGGCGGTCGTCACGGGCGCGAGCAGGGGCATGGGCCGGGCCGTCGCGGAGGTCCTCGCGGCGGAGGGTGCGCGGGTCGCGGTCATGGCGCGCGGCGGCGCGGCGCTGGAGGAGACCGTCGCGGATCTGCGCGCGAAGGGCGCGCCCGAAGCCGTCGGCGTCGTCGCCGACTTCACCGACCCCGCGTCCGTCACGGCCGCGTTCGCCGAGGTGGGCCGCCGCTGGGGCGCGCTCAACGTCCTCGTGCACACCGTCGGCCCCGGCTCCGGCACGTTCGACGCCCTCGACGACGCGGCCTGGGCGGACGCCTTCGACCGGGGCACCCTGTCGGCCGTCAGAGCCGTGCGGGAGGCGCTGCCGCTGCTGCGCGCCGCCGAGTGGGCCCGCGTCTGCACGTTCGGCGCGATGTCGGTGCGCCGCCCGAACGCGCGGACCGTCGCCTACTCCGCCGCCAAGGCCGCGCTCGCGAGCGTCACCAAGAACCTGGCGAAGAGCCTCGGCCCCGAAGGCATCCTCGTCAACTGCGTCTGCCCCGGCACGATCGTCACCGCGAGCTTCACCGAGACCCTCCGGCCGGTCCTGGCCGCCGACGGCCTCGACGCGTCCGATCCCGCCGACGTCATGTCCTGGATCGGCCGGACCTTCCACGAGTCCGCCGCGCTCGGCCGCGCCGGGCTCCCCGAGGAGGTCGCCTCCCTCACCGCCTACCTCGTCTCCCGCCGCAACGGCTACACCACGGGCGCGCTCGTCAACGTCGACGGCGGCTCGGACTTCTGACCGGGGCCCTGGACGGGGACGCGCCCCCGGGCGACCATGGCGCCATGACCCCCGAGTTCCATCTGTACCTTCCGCAACTGCGGATGCCCGTGGCGGACGTCGTCGCGCGGGCGCGCGCCGCCGAGGAGGCGGGCTTCGCCGGGATCGCGTTCATGGACCACCTCGTGCCCCCGATGGCCGACGGGCACGGCATGTGGGAGGCGATGACGCTCGCGTCGTGGGTCCTGGCCCGCACGACGACACTGAAGGCGGGCCATCTCGTCCTGTGCGACGCGTTCCGGCATCCTGCCGTGCTCGCCCGCGAGGCGGTGACCCTCGACCACGCCTCCGGCGGCAGGTTCGAACTCGGCCTCGGCTGGGGCTCGGTCCCCTCGGAACTCGAGGCGTTCGGCGTCGGCTCGGCCTCGGCGCGGCACCGGCTGACCCGGCTCGCGGAATCCCTAGAGATCCTGCGCGGGCTGTGGGCGGGCGAGACCGTCGACCACTACGGCGAGCACTTCACGCTCGTCGGCGCGCGGCAGCTCCCGGTGCCCACCGGCCCGATCCCGCTGACGATCGGCGGCACCGGCCCGCGCACGCTCGCCCTCGTCCGCGCGCACGCCGACTGGTGGAACATCCCCGTCCAGCATCTGGACCGCCTTCCGGCCCTGCGCGACCTGCGGGGCACGGCCCGGATCTCGCTCCAGACGATGACCGCGCTCGTCCCGGCCGACCGCGACAGGGCCGCCGTCACCGAGACGGCCCGGCGGCGCTTCGGCGGCACCGCCATGGGCGACGGCCTCCTCCTCGGAACCGTGCCCGAGCTCACCGACCGCTTCCTGGCCCTGCACGCCGAGGGCGTCGACCGCTTCTACCTGTGGTTCACCGATTTCGCCGCGCCCGCCACCCTCGCCCGCTGCGCCGACCTCATCCGGGCGGTGACCTCCGCCACCCGCTGACGCCCCGCCCGAGGTGGATCAGGTGGCGGACGACACCCGGATTCGGCAGACGGGCCGGGGCGCGGTAGACAAAGAGGTCGAATCGGGCCGACCGGCCCGGCGGAGATCATCGGCATGGACAAGGCAGGCACGGTATGGGGGCGGAACTCGCGGGGCATCCGGTCGTGGAGGCCCTCGCGGCGCGCAGGCGCGCGGGGAGCAGGCCAGGGGCGCGGACCGACGGAATGCGGATCGCCCTGGCCGTCGAGGGCGGCGGCATGCGCGGGACGATCTCCGCCGGAATGGCCCTCGCCCTCGCCGAGGCCGGGCTCACCGACGCGTTCGACGCCGTCTACGGGGCCTCCGCCGGGGCGATCACCGGCGCGTGGCTGCTCAGCGGCACGCCCGAGCAGCTCCGCGGCTGGGCCGAGCCCGAATACGCCAACGCGATGATCCGGTTCGCCAATGTGTGGCGGGGCAGGCCGATCGTCGACGTCCACGACCTCGTGGAACGCCTCTACGTCGAGGTCGCGAACATGAACTTCCCGGCGATCCTCGCCCACCCCGTCAGCTACCACCCGCTCGCGACGGACGTGCTGACCGGCCTGTCCACGGACCTCCACCCGTACCTGC
Organism: Actinocorallia aurea; assembly: GCF_054783995.1. Lineage (NCBI taxonomy): Bacteria > Bacillati > Actinomycetota > Actinomycetes > Streptosporangiales > Thermomonosporaceae > Actinocorallia > Actinocorallia aurea. The sequence goes on along the minus strand of NZ_BAAGPQ010000026.1, from coordinate 48,435 downwards.
ACTCGCCCGCCGACCTCCGCCTCGCCCTGCGTGCCAGCGCCGCGCTCCCCCTCCTCGCGGGCCCGCCCGTCGCCCTCGGCGGCCGGCTCTTCTACGACGCGGGCCTCGCCGAGTCGATCCCCTACCGGACGGCCCTCGCCCAGGGCGCCACCCACGTCCTCGTGCTGCGCTCCCGCGCCGCCGGGGTCCTGTCTGCGGCCCGCGCGACGCCGTCCTTCGGCGACCGCTTCGTCGCGGTGGCCGCGCTGCGCCACTCCACGGCCCTGCGCGACGCCTACTTCGCCCGCCCGACCCGGCTCGCCGAGGACGACAGGGTCCTGGCCGGGCACGACACCGCGACCGCGACCGCCGAAGCCGCCGTACTGTCCCTGCGGCCCGCGCCCGAGGCCCCCGCCGTCGGGCGGCTCACCCGCGACGGGCGCGTCCTGACCGCGGCCCTCGACGCCGGACACGCCGCGGCCCAGCCCCTCCTCGCCGCCTTGGCGGGCTGACGGGACCGGCCACTCGGCGGCGCGGCCTCAGGAGTCGGTGCTGTTGAAGATGATCTTGCCCTTCTTGTCGGCGGCCAGGTATCCGCCGCCGTACTTGTCGGCCATGTAGACGCGGATGGTCGGCTTGTCGTCGTTGAAGGTCCACTCGGCGTCGATGATGAGATACCGGCTGGTCGGCTCGGGGACCTTGAGGTCCTTCTCGGCGGCCTTCAGGAGCGCGGGCAGCTTGTTCCAGGCGAAGCCCTCGAAGTCGACGGAGCCCTCAGGGGACGAGCCCGTGCCCGTCTGAGTGACTGCACCGTCCCGGTACATGTAGGTGTCAGTGGCGTCGCGGCCTTTGACGGGGATGTCCACCATCGCGTAGGTGGGGTAGACGGTCATGCTGGTGAACCGGTTCTCGCCGGTCTTCTTCTTGAACGCGGAGATCACCTCGCGCATCCCGTCCGGCGTCAGGAACGACTCGGCCGTCGGCGCCTCCTCGTCCGTGCCTCCGTCGTCCGCTCCCAGGCCGCCGATGTCGGGGATCTCCAGGCCGCCCCCGCCGTCCGTCGAGTCGGTGACGGTGCCGAACGAGGTCACGAGCGCCTTCGCGCCGATCGTGAGGCCGCCGAGGCCGACGCAGAGCGAGACGGCCGTCGCCACGAGGTTGACCTTGCCGCGCCGGACGCGGCGCGGCGGCTTCGCCGACGGCTCCGTCGTGCCGTGGCCGGGGTGCCCGAACGGGCCGCCCTGCTGGTGGCCCCCGGGGAACGTCTGCGGGTTCGCCGAGTACGGGAACGGAGCCGGCGGCGGCGTGTGCGCAGGCATGCCCGGAACCGGGTAGGTCGGGGGCGCGCCGTGGGCCTGGAAGGCGGCGGGCTGTCCCCCGGACCACTGCGCGGGCGCGGGCGGCGGCGTGGCCGGGCCCCCGGACTGCTCGGCGACGCGGGCGAGGAGGCCGTCGAGCTGCTCGGCGTTCGGGCGGGCCGCAGGATCCGGGACGAGGAGCGCGCCGATCACGTCGGTGAGCGGGCCGGCATGGACGGGGCGAGGGATCTGCGCGGTCATGACGGCCGCGAGCGTCGCGGCGAGGGTGGCGCGGCGTACCGGGTTCTGGCCTTCGACGGCGACGTACAGGAGCATCCCGAGCGACCACAGGTCCGAGGACGGGTCGCCCTCGTGGCCGTGCAGCCGTTCGGGCGCGATGTACTCGGGCGAGCCGACGAGCCCGCCCGTCGCGGTGACCCGGGACGCCTCGTCGAGGACGGCGATGCCGAAGTCGGTCAGGACGGGGTTGCCGTCCTCGCGCATCAGCACGTTCGCGGGCTTGATGTCGCGGTGGCAGATCCCTGCGGTGTGCGCGGCCCGCAGCGCGGCGAGGATGCCGCGACCGACCCGGGCCGCCTCGACGGGCGCCATCGTGCCGCGCGCGAGCGTCTCCTGGAGGGACTCGCCCCGCACAAGTTCCATGACGAGCCACGGGAACGGCATGCCCGGCGCGTCGATGACGTGGTGGATCGTCACCACGTTCGGGTGGTCGATCCGGGCGAGGGCGCGCGCCTCGCGCAGGACCCGTTCGCGGTACATCGCCGCGAGCGCGGGCTCCTCGGGGATCTCCTCGCCGCCGCCCGGCCGCACCTCCTTCAGTGCGACCTCGCGCTGGAGGGCCAGGTCCAGCGCCCGCCAGACCGTTCCCATACCGCCGCTGCCGAGCCGCCCCACCAGCTCGAAGCGCCCGTCGACCACGCTCTGCCCAGATGTCACGGGCACAGCCTAGATCCCCGGGCATTCACGCTCTGCCACATTGCCCGCATACCACCACGTGTCGGGCGTCAGTGCTGGACCTCGGTGAGGTCGAGGCGCGCCGGGGTGAGCCGCCAGACGGCCAGCGCCGCCGCGAACATGACGATCCCGCCGCACAGGCACGCGGTCCCGACGGACGCGGTGAACGCCGTCTGCGCCTGGACGGCCAGGTCGGGCACGCGCAGCGCCCGCGCCGCCTCCAGCGCGCCGCCCAGCGACTCGCGCGCCTCCGGCGCGGCGTCCCCGGGCAGCCCCTGCCGGTACAGCGCCGCGGCGACGCTGCCGAGCACGGCGACGCCGAGCGCACCGCCGACCTCGTACGACGTCTCCTCGATGGCGGCGGCGCTGCCCGCCTTCTCCACGGGCGCGCCCGCCATGATGACGGCGGAGGCGACGGCGAGTGAGGCCATGCCGACGCCGACGAGGGCCGCGCCGGTCGCGACCCACGGGTACGTCAGCGGCACGAACCCGAGCAGGGCCAGGCCCGCGGCGCTGATCGCCAGCCCGCCCGCGAGGACGGCGCGCGCCCCGACGCGCGCGGCGATGGCCGGCGCGAGCGGCGAGAAGACCGCCGAGCCGACGGCGAGCGGCAGCATCGCCAGCCCGGTCTGGAGCGGCGTGTAGCCCTCGACGAGCTGCATCCACTGGACGAGCAGGAGCATCGCCCCCGCGAGCCCGATCGACGTGGTGAGCGCGGCGAGCGTCCCGGAGGTGAAGGCCCCGCCGCGGAACAGCCGCACCTCGAGCAGCGGATCGGGACGGCGCAGGCACCGGCGGACGAACCAGGTGAGGCACCCGACGGCCAGCACCCCGGAGAGCGCGGTCGAAGCCGTCGGCCCGTCGGTGAACAGGTGCTTGATCGCGTAGACGAGGCCGACCATCCCGGCGATCGAGAGCACCGTGCCGAGCGCGTCCCACCGCCCCGGTGACGGGTCCCGCGACTCGGGCAGCAGGACGAGCCCGGCCAGCACCGCGACGACCATGACCGGCACGTTCACCAGGAACGCCGCGTGCCAGCTGAACGCCTCCAGCAGCAGCCCCCCGACGATCGGCCCGAGCGCGCCGCCGACCGCGGCCATGGTGGCCCAGACGCCGAGGGCCCTGGCCCGCTCGGCGGGGTCGGCGAACAGCGTCCGGATCATCGACAGCGTCGACGGCATGATCATCGCCCCGCCGACGCCGAGCAGCGCCCGCACGGCGATCACCTCGGCCGGGCTGTCGGCGAACAGCACCGCGGCCGAGGCCAGCCCGAACACGGTGAACCCGGTGAGCAGCATGCGCCTGCGCCCCCACCGGTCGCCGAGCGAGCTGACCGTGACGAGCAGGCCCGCGACGACGAGGGAGTAGACGTCGACCATCCACAGCAGTTCTAGGGCGCCGGGACGCAGGTCGGCGGCGATCTCGGGCAGCGCGACGTTGAGGATCGTCATGTCCATGACGACCAGCAGCAGGCTGATCGACAGGACGCCCAGCGCGGCCCACCTGCGGGGATGCGAGGTCTGGGGCGGGGCGGCGGGCGGGCTCACGGTGTCTCCTTCACGTTCTCAAGGCCGGACATGCCTTCGAAGAAGGTGTCCAGCAGCAGCCGGGGCACGTCGCGCCGGGCGACGTCGCCGGCCCGCAGGCTGTCGCGGACCGCGATGAGCAACCCGTACAGCGCGTTCTCGATCCATCGGGCGGGCAGGTCGGCGCGCAGGACCCCCGCGCGCTGGCAGGCCCCGATGAACGCGACCTCGCGCTCGACGAGGGTCTCGGCGCTGCGGACGAGGGCGGGCTCGACGCCGACGAGGTGCTCGGTGAGCGCGAACCCGTGCGCCTCGGCCGCGGCGACGCTTTCCACGACGAGCAGGCGCAGGGTCGCCGAGAGCCGCTCGCGGTCGGCGGCGCCGGCCAGCGCGGCGTCGAGCCCGCAGACCTCGTGGACCCGCCGCCAGGCCGCGTGGCATCGCCACCCCAGTTCCACGATCAGCTCCTCGCGGGTGGAGAAGTGCCGGTGCAGGGTCCCCCGGCTCACGCCCGCCGCCTGCGCGATCTCCGCCATCGACGCGGCGGGCGACCGGTTCAGGTGATCGACCGCGCGTTCGACGATCTCCTCCCGCCCCACGATCACTAGAACACCCCTGTTCAAACTGAGACATTGATGTCTCAATCCTACCCGCATTCGCACCCGCCCCCGGGGCGAACCCGGGGCGGTCGCGGGGCGTCTGATGCTGGCGTGGTGAGAAGACGGTCGGTCCTGCTCCTCTGCGCGCTGGCGACCCTCGCGGCCGGGCTGGCGGTCCATACGGTGGGCGAGGGCGAGATCGCGGGGTACACCGGCGACGCGCTGTACGCGACGCTGGTCTGCTTCCTCGTCGCGGCAGCCTTCCCCCGGCTCGGGCCGTGGCGGGCCGCGGCGGTGGCGGCCGCGCTGTCCTGGGGCGTGGAGTTCCTCCAGCTGGCCCCCTGGGTCGGGGAGCTCAGCGCGCACAGCACGGCGGCCCGCCTGGTTCTCGGCACGACCTTCAACGCACCGGATCTGGCGCTCTACGTCATCGGCGCGGTCGCCGGCGGCGGCGTCCAGGCCGTCCTGTGGCGGCGGGCTCCGCAGTCCGGCCCCTGACCTGGGGGAGCCGCCCGAAAGATGGTTTGCGGCGGTTGGCTATGGTGTGCGGCGTGTCAGACTCTCGCCCCTCCGCCTCGGCCGACCTCGCCGCGACCGTGGTGTTCGCCGCCTTCATCGCGGTGCTCGGCGTCTTTCCCGGGATCAACGTCGGCGGCTCGGGGGTGCCGATCGTGCTCCAGAACATCGGGCCCGTGCTCGTCGCCTGCCTGCTCGGCGCACGCCGGGGGACCGCGGCCGTCGCGCTCTTCCTCGCGCTGGCCGCACTGGGGCTGCCGCTGCTGTCGGGCGGCCGCGGCGGCGTCGCCCCGTTCGTCGGGCCCAGCGGCGGGTTCCTCTACGGGTATCTGCTGTCCGCGATCGTCGCGGGGCTGATCATCGCGCGCAGCCGCAAGGCGGGCCTGCCGATCCTGCTGGTCGCCGCGGCGGCGGGCGTCGCGTCGTCCTACGTGATCGGCGTGCCGTGGCTCGGCCTGTACACCGGCGACATGGGCGCGGCATTCACCCAGTCCCTGGTCTTCGTGCCCGGTGACGCGATCAAGGTCGTCGGCGCCGCGCTCGTCGCGTCGGTGGTGCACCGCGCGCTCCCCGGACGGCTCGCGCTCAGGCCCGCCGCCAAGCCGTGACGCGATGATCGAGTTCGACGGGGTCGGGCACCGCTACGGGGAGCGGGCGGTGCTCCACGGGGTGGACCTGCGACTGCCCGAGCGGCGCATCGCGTTCGTCGGCGCGAACGGCTCGGGCAAGTCCACCCTCGCCCGGACGATCAACGGCCTGGTCGAGCCCAGCGAGGGCAGGGTGGTCGTCGACGGCCTCGACGTCGCCCGCGACACCCGTGCCGTCCGGCGCAGGGTCGGGTTCGTCTTCGCCAACCCCGACAGCCAGATCGTCATGCCGACCGCCGTCGAGGACGTGGCGTTCTCGCTGCGGCGCAGCGGCCTGTCCAAGGCCGCGCGGGCCGAGCGCGCGGCGGAGGTGCTCACCGCCCACGGGCTCGGCGAGCACCTCGACCATCCCGCGCACCTGCTGTCCGGAGGGCAGAAGCAACTCCTCGCCCTCTGCGCGATGCTCGTCCGCGACCCGGCGGTCCTGGTCTGCGACGAGCCGACGACCCTGCTCGACCTGCGCAACAAGCGCCGCTTCGTGGACCTCCTGCACACCCTTGAGCAGCAGGTCGTCCTGGTCACCCACGACCTCGACCTCCTCGGCGGCTTCGAGCGGGTGATCGTCCTGGACGGCGGCCGGGTCGTCGCCGACGACGCGCCCGCCCCCGCGCTGCGCCGCTACCGCGAGATCATCGGATGAGCGCCACCGGGTACGAGCCGGGCACGAGCCCGGTGCACCGGGTCCCGGCGGGCGCCAAGCTGGTCCTCCTGTTCCTCTTCGCCGCCCTGGTGTTCGCGGTGGGTTCTCCGGCCTGGCTCGGCGGCGTCTGCGCGGCGGTCGCCGCCGGGTACGCGGTCGCCCGGATCCCGGCGCGGCGCTGCCTGCCGCTGGTGCGGTCGCTGGCGCTGGTCGCGGTGTTCGTGTTCGCGGTGCAGGGCTGGCTGCTCGGGCCCGGCGCCGCGCTCGTGGTGTGCCTGCGGCTGGTCGCGGCGCTGGCCGCCGCGCACCTGTTCACGGTGACCACCCGGGTGGACGACCTGGTCGCGGCGGTCGAACGGGCGGCCGGCCCCCTCCGCCGGTTCGGGGTCCGGCCGGAGCGGCTCGGGCTGCTCGTCGGGCTGACGCTCCAGGCCGTCGCCGCGCTCACCAAGATCGCCGGAGAGGTCCGCGAGGCCGCCGTCGCCCGGGACGCGCGCTACTCCCTGACGGCCTTCGTCGCCCCCCTCCTGGTCCGGACGATCCGCCACTCCGACGACCTCGCCGAAGCCCTCGCCGCCCGAGGCGAGCCGGACTAGCCGGATTCCGCGCCGCTTCGCCGACGGTTCACGCCGCCGACGGCCCGGGTTGACCCGCTTTCGGTACGGTGCCCGCTTCGAGGCTTCGGGAGAGGAACACTGTGATCTTCAAAAGGCTGGCGCGGGCACTGGGCGTCGGAGGCCCGACGGTCGAGACCGTGCTGCACGAGACCGACGTGACGCCCGGCGGCGTGCTCCAGGGCGAGGTCCGGATCACCGGCGGCGACCACGACGTCGACGTACGGGCGATCGCGCTCAGCCTGGTCACCCGCGCCGAGGTCGAGTACGAGGACTTCGAAGGCGAGGGAGAAGACGGCGAGTACGCCGGCACCATCGCCTTCCACCGGGTCGCGATCGCCGAGCCGTTCGAGCTGGGCGCCGAGGAGGAGCACGTCTTCGCCTTCGAGATCGAGCTGCCGTGGGAGCTGCCGCTGACCGAGGTCGACGGGAACCCGCTCGCGGGCACGTCCGTCGGCGTCCGGACCGAGCTGGAGATCGCCGGGGCGCTCGACAAGGGCGACCTCGACCCGATCTCGGTCCGCCCCCTGCCGTCGCAGCAGGCCGTCCTCGACGCGTTCGCCGCGCTCGGCTTCTCGCTCAAGGGCGCCGATGTGGAGGCCGCCGAGCTCTTCGACGACCAGGAACTCCCCTTCTACCAGGAGATCGAGTTCCTGACCCCGCCCGAGTACGCGGGCGCCGTCAGCTCCGTCGAGCTGACCTTCGTCGCCACCGCCGGCGACCTGACCGTCGCGATCGGCGGCGGCGACTCCGCGGGCGGCTACCAGATCCCCCACGACGAGGTGGCCGACGAGGACTGGGAGACCACCCTCACCGACTGGCTCGACGGCCACACCGACTGACGGTCTTACGCGGGGGCGAGACGCCGTCCCCGCGCGGCCGTCAGGAGCGCGGGGGCGGGGCGACGGGCTCGGTGAGGGGCGCGTAGAGGTCGGGGCGGCGAGTGGTGAAGAAGGGGAAGAGGGTGAGCCAGTCGCGGCGCTGGTCGAGGTCGAGGGCGGCGACGAGGACGGCGTCGGCGGCGCGGGGCGCTTCGGCGAGGACGCGGCCGTAGGGGTCGGAGATGAACGAGCTGCCGTAGAAGGTGATGAGCCCTTCGGTGCCCCAGCGGTTGGGGACGACCATGAACGTGCCGTTCGCGATGCCGTGGCCGACGATCACCTGCCGCCACAGCGGGGCGGTGTCGAACGCGGGGTGGTCGGGCTCGGAGCCGATCGCGGTCGGGTAGGCGATGACGTCGGCTCCGGCGAGCGCGTACGCGCGGGCCACCTCCGGGAACCACTCGTCCCAGCAGGTGGGCATCCCGATCGCCGCCTTCCCGGCGAGGTCGACCGGGGCGAGCGCCTCGGGGTCGGCGGGGCCGGGCCGGAAGTAGTGGTCCTCGTAGTAGCCGGCGGTCCGCGGGATGTGGGTCTTGCGGCGCCGCCCGGCGAGCGACCCGTCGGGGGCGACGAGGATCGCGGTGTTGAGGCCGAGGCCGTCGCCGCCCGGCGCGCGCTCGTACAGCGAGGCGTGCACGTGCACGCCGTGCTCGGCGGCGGCCCTGGCGGCGAACGCGCGCGTCGGACCGGTCTCCAGGTCCTCGGCGGCGGCCGTCGCGTCGCCGGACGGCCGGGTGTCGGCCGGGTACCGCGAAAGGGTCAGTTCCGGGAGGAAGACGGCCTCCGCACCCGCCGCGGCGGCGGTCGCGATGCCGTCGAGGAGGACCGCGGCGTGCTCGGCGGGGTCGGCGTGCCAGCGCGTCTGGACGAGGCCGACGGTGAGGGAGCCCCGCTCGGGGGGCGCGACCCGGGCCGGGGAACCGGTCGGCGGGGCGGTGATCAGTTCCACGGGGGCGCCTCCTGAAGCGGTTGCTGCTGGGTGATGCAGTGGACGCCGCCGCCGAACCGGAAGATGTCCCGCGCGTCCACGAGGACGACCTCCCGGCCGGGGTGAGCGCGCCGGAGCACGGCGGAGGCTTCGGCGTCGCGCGGGTCGTCGAACGCGCACAGCACGACGACCCCGTTCGCCACGTAGTGGTTGACGTAGGAGTAGTCCACGAGTTCGCCGCCCGCTTCGGTGACGGTCGGCGCGCGCAGTTCCACGACCTCGATCCGCTCTCCTCTGGCGTCGGTCGCCTCCCGCAGGAGTTCGGCGACCTCCCTGCCGACCTCGTGGTCGGGATGGCCGGGGTCGGGCTGGGTGTGCACCACGACGCGGCCGGGGGCGGTGAACGCCGCGACGATGTCGACGTGCCCGCGGGTGCCGAACTCGCCGTAGTCGGCGGTGAGGCCGCGCGGGAGCCAGATCGCCTTGGTGGTGCCGAGCCTTGCGTGGACCTCGGCCTCGACGGCGGCGCGGGTCCAGCCGGGATTGCGGTCGGGGTCGAGCTGGACGGTGTCGGTGAGCAGGACCGTCCCCGCGCCGTCCACGTGGAGGCCGCCGCCCTCCTGGGTCAGCCGCGACGCGACGCGCGGCACCCCGGCGAGTTCGGCGACGCTCCGCGCGAGGAGGCCGTCGCGCTCCCAGGCCGCCCATTCCTGGGCGCCCCAGCCGTTGAACGCCCAGTCCACCGCGTGCAGGCCGCCGCCCGGCGCGCGCACGAACGTCGGTCCGGTGTCGCGCAGCCACGCGTCGTCCAGGGGCACGCGGACGACCTCGACCCGCCGGTCCAGCTCCTCGCACGGGTCGCCGGGGTGCACCAGGACGGTGACGGGCTCGTACCGCGCGACGGTGTTCGCGACCCGTGCCCAGGCCGTCCGTGCGGCGGCGAGTTCCGGTCCGCTCGCGAAAGTGGCGTTCGCCGTGGGGAACGCCATCCACGTGCGGGCGTGCGGCGCCCATTCCGCGGGCATCCCCGCGGGCCCCGGGTCCGTCATGCGCGTCCTCTCACCGCCTGCCGCAGACCCTAGCGTGGAAACGGACATTCGTCCCACGTGTCCCGCCGCGAGACCCCTCCTAAAAAAAGTGACCACCTGGACATCCGAAAGGGCTGGTTCAGGGCGACATTAATAGGGAATTTTGGCCCCTTACGGTCGCCAAATGAGAATTTCACTCACTTTTGCGGCGTTTCCGCAGGCCACGGCGCTCGTATCACAGTGAACTCCCGTTGAAAATACCGCGACGGGAGTATTTCTTGATGGGATACATCGTTCTACTGTGCGGAACATAGTTTCCGTTCCTGCACCGTCCGGGGCCCGTCACCAGCGGGTTCCCGGCGGGCTCACACCCCCCAACGCAGCACCGAGCACAGGAGAGACAGTGAAGGTCACCATCCGCCGGCCGCGCAAGGTCCTGGCCGCCGTCGTCGCCGCGGCCGCCGCACTCGTGGCGCCCCTCGTCGCGGCCACGCCCGCGAGCGCCGCGGTCACCTGCAACAACTACTCCTCGTCCACCTCCACCTGTGTGAACGAGACCATCACCATCGGCGGCTCGTCCTACAGCACCGACTGGTACTTCCCGAACGGCACCGCGACCGCGCTCGCGCTCGTCGAGCACGGCTTCAGCCGCGGCTGCGGCAACCTGCGCGGCACCTCGAAGGCCATCGCCGAGCAGGGCGTCATGGTCTTCTGCGTCAACGCCGACATGACCGGCGGCAACGCCGACCTCGCGAACACCCTGGGCGCGGCGCTCTCCGCCCGCACCCTGACGCCGCCGAGCGGCAAGGCCCTGCCCGTGAAGTACATCGTCGGCGGGCACTCCGCCGGCGGCCACTTCGCCTCCGCGGTCGGCGCCAAGCTCAACAACGACGGCTACGCGAACCTCAAGGGCGCGATCCTCTTCGACCCGGTCGCCAGCGACGGCTTCACCGCCAACCTGCAGGCCATCTCCCAGAACGGCGCCCGCCCGGTCCTGTCCGTCGCGGCCCGCCCGAGCGTCATCAACCTGTTCAACAACTCCTTCGGCGCCCTCGCCGACCTCGGCGCGGACTTCGTCGGCGTCCAGCTCGTCTGGACCAAGTACGTGCTCGGCTCGCCCAACGGCGGCTCCTGCCACATCGACTCCGAGGGTGAGAACACCGACGTGATCGGCGTCGCCGGCGCGCTGTGCTCGCCGAACTCCACCCAGACCGCCCGCCTGCGCGGCATGGCCGCCACCTGGGCCAAGGACCTGGCGACCGGCTCGTACACCGCCACGCACTACTGCACCGACTCCGACGACCTGAGCACCTGCGGCTCGTACCTCAACACCTTCCTCGCCCCCTCGGGCAGCCTTCCCCTCGCCGCGGTCATCCCCAACAGCTGACCCCTGCGCACCTCCCCTGAGGCCCGGCCCCCGGCCGGGCCTCTTCCTTTTCCCTGTCCTTCCCCGTCCTCGGATCCCCGCCGTCGCTTTTCTCTGCCGTCGGCAGAGGACGGCGCGCGGGACGGCCTCCGGATGATCGGATGGAGCGCATGGAGATCCTCGTACTGGGCGGAACCGCCTGGGTCGGACGGGAAGTGGCGGCGCGGGCGACGGCCAGGGGCCACCGGGTGACGTGCCTGGCGCGCGGGGAGAGCGGCGCGGCGGCTCCGGGAACCGATCTCGTGACGGCCGACCGACGCGACCCCGCCGCCTACCGGGCGCTGCCCGACCGGGACTGGGACGCGGTCGTCGAGGTCTCGTGGCAGCCCGGCTTCGTCCGGGACGCGCTCGCCGCGCTCGCCGACCGCGCCGGGCACTGGACCTACGTGTCGTCGTGCAGCGTCTACGCCTCCCACGCCGAGGCCGGTGCCGACGAGTCCGCGGCGGTCCTGCCCGCGACCGGCCGCCGCGAGGCGGACCGCGCGGTGTACGGGGAGGCGAAGGCGGCCTGCGAGGAGGCGTCCCGCGCAGCTGCGGGCGACCGGCTCCTCGTCGCGCGGGCGGGCCTCATCGGCGGCCCCGGCGACCACACGGGGCGCACCGGCCACTGGGCCGCGCGCGCCGCCCGCGACCCGCGGGGCCCGCTTCTCGTGCCCGACGCCCCCGGCCTCCCCACCCAGGTCGTCGACGTCCGCGACCTCGCCGATTGGCTCCTCGACTCCGCAGAGCAGGGCACGACGGGCGCCTACGACGCCGTGGGCCCGGTCCTCCCCTTCGCCGAATGGACCGGCCTGTCCCGTGCGGCCGCCGGACACACGGGCCCCGTCGTCGCCGCCGACCCCGCCTGGCTGCTCGCCCAGGGCGTCGCGGAGTGGGCGGGCCCGGACTCGCTACCGCTGTGGCTCGCCGACCCCGCCCTCGCCGGATTCACCGCCCGCAGCGGCCGGGCCGCCCTCCGCGCGGGCCTCCGCCACCGTCCGCGCGCCGACATGATCGCCGACACCCTCGCCTGGGAGCGGGCGCAGGGCCTCGACCGGCCGCGCGGCGCGGGCCTCAGCGCCGAGCGGGAGCGCGAACTCCTCGCACTGCTCGCCGAAAAGGGCGGCGGCTGACGATTCACCGCAGTTCCGCGAACGGCTCCGGGGCCCTCCTCGTCAGTCGTCCGTCAGGCGCAGCGCGGGAGGGACGGTCCCCGTCGGCGGGACCTTGAGGGTGCGCAGGGAGAAGTCGAGCAGCGCGCGGAACACCGGGGCCGCCACGTCGCCTCCGAAGTAGCCCTTGCGGGGATTCTGGAGCACGATCTGGACGACGGCCTTCGGGTCGTCGGCCGGGGCGAAGCCCGCGAACATGCCGGTGTGGCCGTCGTACCCGCCGACCGTCCCGTCCGGGTTCGGTTTCGCCGGGTCGTAGCGGTTCGCGGTGCCTGTCTTGCCCGCCACCCGGTAGCCGCCCAGGGCCGCTTCGCGGGCGGTGCCGCGGTCGACGGCGGCCTCCAGCATCGCGCTCACCTGCCGCGCGGTGCCCTCGCCGACCACCCGGCGGCGCGGCGGCTCCGGCGCGGGCTCGAACCCGCCCCCGGCGTCGTAGGTCCCGGCGACGACCGTCGGGGCGACCCGGACGCCCCCGTTCGCGATCGTCGCGTAGACGCTCGCCATCTGCAGGGAGCTGACGGACACCGCCTGCCCGTAGGAGATCGGGTAGCGGTCGGCGCCGCTCCACTCCCCGGGCGGCGCGAGCAGCCCGGACGTCTCGCCGGGAAGGCCGACCCCCGTCGGCTCGGCGAGCCCGAACGCCCGCAGGTAGCGGTACAGGTCCTCGTTCGCGAGGGGCTCCCCGGCCAGGATCGTGCCGACGTTGCTCGACGCGGCAAGGACGCCCGCGAACGTCAGCCGCTGGGTCGGATGCCACTTCGCGTCATGGAACTCCTCGCCCGCCCGCCGGATCGAGTACGGCACAGTGAACACCTGCTCGGGCGCGGCCAGGCCCTCCTCCAGCAGCGCCGCCGCGGTGACGACCTTGCCGGTGGAGCCGGGCTCGAACGGCTCCTCGACGGCGAGGTTGCGAAGCGCCGACGCGGGCGCCTCCTGGTAGGCGTTCGGGTCGAAGACCGGCGCGGAGGCCATGGCGAGGATCCGCTGGTCGGGGGTCATGACGATCGCGGTGCCCCAGTCGGCGTCGTGCTCCTCGACGGCCTGCGCGATGAGCTCCCCGGCCTTCCACTGGACGTCCTGGTCGATGGTGAGCCTGAGCCCCCGGCCCGCGACGGGCGGCACACCGCGTCCGTCGCCCAGCGGGATCCTGCGGCGGCCTCCGTCCAGTTCGACCTGCTGCCAGCCGTCGGTGCCCTTCAGCAGCGCGTCGTACTGGAACTCCAGGCCCGCGCCGCCGTCGCCGTCGGCCTTGACGAAACCGACGAGGTGCGCGGCGAGCACGTCGGCGGGGTAGACGCGGCGCGGCTCGGCGAACGTGCCGATCGCGCGGTGCCCGAGCGCGGTAATGAGCTTCGCGCGCTCCGGCGGGACCCGGTGCGCGATCTCGACGTACCGGGTCTTCGGCTCGGCCAGGCGCGCCGCGACGCCCGCCGGGTCGAGACCGAGCACACCGGCCAGCCGGGCGGCGAGTTCCTCCCGCTCGGCGGCTTGGACCAGGGACGGGTCGGCGAAGACGCCGAACGCGTCCTGGCTCATGGCGAGGCGGGCGCCGCTCGCGTCGGTGATGGGCCCGCGCTCGGCGTGCAGCTCGATCCGGTGCTCGCGCTGGACGCGGGCCCGTTCGGCGTAGGCCGGGGCGTCGAGGCCCTGGACGCGCACGAGGCGCCCGGCGCACAGCGCGATGAGGAACGCGACGATCAGCAGGGCCGCGTTGAGCCTTCTGGCCGGGGGCGACAGCGGCATCGGTGAAGGGCGACGGCGCGCACGGCCGCCCTTGGCGCGCGGGCTGTCGGTCCGCTCAGGCGGACGGCGGCGGACGGCGGGCCTGCCGGGCGGCGGCCTGCGCGCGCCGCCGTCACGCGGCGGTCGCGGCATGGGACACCCCGGACTCGCTCATGGCCGTGAGACTAGGCCACCGCCTGGGGAATTCTCCGGATTACACCTTCCGCGTGTTTCGACCGCCGAACCCGCCCCACCGTCGCGCCCCGTCGTGGCCGGGACGCGGGAGGCCGGGGGAATAGAGTGCGGCCGACAACCGATCTTGATGAGGTGCGCGGCCGACCCGGGCCCGCCACCGACGAAACGAACGAAAGGGGCGTCCATGGAGCTCTCCGGTGTGGGTGTGTGGAGCCAGCAGCTGCGGTACGGCAAGGCGGAGGAGGCCGCCGAGGCCGCCGCGGAGCTCGAAGAACTCGGATACAGCGCGCTCTGGATCCCCGACGTCGGCGGGCCCGTCTTCGACGCCGTGGGCAACCTCCTGTCCGCGACCCGCGAGACCGTCGTCGCGACCGGCATCCTCAACCTCTGGATGCACGAGCCCGAGGTCGCCGCCGCCGCCCACGCCTCCCTCACCGCGGCGCACGGCGACCGCTTCCTCATGGGCATCGGCGTCAGCCACGCCCCGCTCGTGGACCAGGCCGAGGAAGGCCGCTACCGACGCCCCCTCGCCGCGATGGGCGCCTTCCTCGACGGCCTCGACGCGGCGGCCCCGCCCGTCCCGACCGCCTCCCGCGTCCTCGCGGCCCTCGGCCCGAAGATGCTGGACCTCGCCGGTAGGCGCGCGCACGGAGTCCACCCCTACCTGGTGACGCCCGAGCACACCCGCGTCGCCCGCGAGGCCCTCGGCGAAGGCCCCCTGGTCCTGCCCGAGCAGACCGTCATCCTGACGTCCTCCGCCGACGAGGCCCGCGCCATCGGCACCGACTGGCTCAAGTCGTACCTGTCCCTGCCGAACTACGCCAACAACGTCCTGCGCCTGGGCTTCACCCAGGACGACATCGACACCGTCAGCGACGCCCTCTTCAACGCCTTCCTCGCCTGGGGCGACGAGTCCGCCATCGCCGCCCGCGTGGCCGAGCACCGCGCCGCGGGCGCCGACCACGTCGCCCTCCAGGTCCTCACCGCCGACCAACGCGCCTTCCCTCGCGCCGAATGGCGCCGCCTCGCCGCCGCCCTCGTCTGACCGACGGCGCGGGCCCGCTCCCGGTTTGGAGAGCGGGCCCGCGGCGCTATTCGGAGCGGAGGGCCGCCGCGGTGGTGGTGCGGGCGGCCCAGGTGGCGGGGATGAACGCGCCGGCCAGGGCTATCGCGGTGCCGGCGAGGGTGAAGAGGACCAGGGAGAGCCAGGGGTAGATCTCGGTGATGCCGTAGGGGAGGTCGACGCCTCCGGAGGAGGCGATCATCGGGAGGACGCGGGCGTAGGCGGCGAGGCCCAGAGGGATGCCCAGGAGGCCGCCGGTCAGGCCCAGGAGCGCCATCGAGGACAGGACTATGGCGAGGACCTGGCGCGGGGTCGCGCCCAGGGACTTGAGGATGCCGAAGTCGCGGGCCCGGTCGCGGGTGTTGAGGACGACGGTGTTGAAGACGCCGAGTCCGGCGATCGCGGCGATGCCGAGGGTGAGGACCGCCATGAGGGCGAGGACCACGGTGCGGCCCGTGTCGCCGTTCTCGGTGAGGGCGTAGGCGCTGAGGCCGTCGGCGCGCAGGGACGCGACGAAGTCGTCGGCCGAAGTGCCGGGGGCGAGGGTGATCTCCAGGTCCCGGAAGGCCGCGTCGGGGAAGAGCGAGCGCAGGGACGCCGGATCGGTCATCAGGGCGTGGTCGTCGTCCTGGATGGCGGTGCCGACGATGGTGAGGCGGAGCTGCCGGGATTCGGCGGCCGCCGTGATGACGTCGCCGATCCTCAGGCCGGCCTTGCTGAGCAGCGGCCCGGTCGCGACGACCTCGCCGGGGCCGCGCAGCCAGCGGCCCCCGGTGAGCCGGTAGCCGTGCGAGTCCGCCGGGTCGCCCTCGTAGGCCTGGACCGTGACCGTGCGGGACGTCCCGGCGACGCGCCCCTCCTCGATCTGCGTCGAGACGACCTTCGCGGTGCCGGGCCTGCCTTCGACGTCGGCGCGGTCGCCGGTCGCGCCGACCTGGTAGACGCCCTCGCGGCTTTCGTCCCCGTAGTAGGCGTTGATGGTCTGCTGGAGACCGAAGGAGAAGACCGCGGCCGCCACGCCCATCAGCACCGCGCCGACGGTCAGGAACGAGCGGCCCGGGCGGGCGAACGGCAGGCCCAGCCCGAGGCTGACCGCGCGCGGCAGCCGCGTCCGCGCGAGCAGCAGTTGGACGCGCTGCGCCCGGCCGCGCGCCGAACGCGGTCCCGCGCCGAGCGCCAGCGCCGCGGGCAGCCGCCCGGCCCGCACGGCGGGGACGAGCGCGGTGACGGCGGCGACCGCGAGGACCCCGGCGAACGCCGCGACGTCCACGGCGACGGACACCCCGTCGGGCGTCGGCAGGTCGAAGGACACGCCCATCGCCTCGGCGAGCAGCCGGGCCAGCGCGTTGCCGACCACGATGCCGACTCCCGCGCCCAGCACCGCGGGGATCGCGATCATCACCAGGTAGACGGCGGTGACCTGCGCGGGAGTGAACCCGATGGCCTTCAGCACCCCGATGTGCCGGATGCCCGACACGACCGCCCCGCCGACCACGTTCCCGATGATGAGCACCGCCACGAGCAGGCTGGCGATCCCGAACGCGCCGAGGAACGGGATCGCGGTCTTGGCCCCGTCGGTGGCCTCCTGGCGCGGCACCAGGTAGGACTGGCTCCCGTTGAAGGCCAGGCCCCCCGCCACGGCCGCCGCAGGCGTCCCGGTGTCCGCGAGCCGGTACAGCATCTGGAGGTCGCCTCCGTCGGCGAGCTGCCCGGGGACGATCCAGCCGTCGGCCGACCCGGTGATGGACCGCGCCACGCCCACGATCGTGAAGGACCGCCCGTCGGTGAAGGCCGCCTTCGTGCCGAGCACGGGCACCGGGAAGTCGCTCGGGACCTGGGCGGCCGACAGGACGATCTCGCCCGGAGCGGTCGCCCAGCGGCCCTCGCGGAGCGTCAGCCGGTCGACGGGATCGGCGTCGGAAGGGGTGCGCTCGGCGAGGAGGTACGGCCCCGGCGGCAGCGAGATGGGAGCGCCCGGCACGCCCTCGTCCTTCGGCACCGGGATCTCCGCGAGGGCCGTCCGGAACGGGCCCGCCGAGGCGGTGACACCCTCGGCCCGGGCCGTCGCCGCCACGTCCTCGCGCGCCGCCGCACCGGCGTAGGAGACCGTCAGGTGGGCCCCGTCCACCTGCGCGAAGGCCCGGTCGTACGGGCCGTCGACGGTCACCAGCAGGCCCAGCGCGAGCACGGACATCGCGGTGGACAGCGCCAGGACCGCGCCCGTGATCACCGTCTGGAGCCTGCGGCGGCGCACCGCGTGCAGCGCCGCCCGCCACACCGCCCTCATCGGACGGGCTCCGGCGCGACGGTCCCGTCGGCGAAGTGCACGATCCGGTCGGCGCAGCGGGCGGCGAGCCGCTCGTCGTGGGTGACGATGAGGAGGGTCTGGCCGATCTGGTTGAGGTCGAGCAGCAGATCCATGACCTGCTCGCCCGAGCGGGAGTCGAGCGCGCCGGTCGGCTCGTCGGCGAGGAGCAGCGCGGGCCGGTTCATCAGCGCCCGCGCGACGCCGACCCGCTGCCGCTCCCCGCCCGACAGCACGACGGGGTAGGCGCCGCTCCGGTCGGCGACGCCGAGTTCGTCGAGGAGTTCGAGCGCGCGTTTCTTGGCCTCCTTGCGCGGCGTGCCTATGAGTTCGGCCGTCAGCATGACGTTCTCCAGCACCGGCAGGTCGTCGAGCAGGTTGAAGAACTGGAAGACCATGCCGATCCTGCGGCGGCGGTAGCGCGCCAGAGCGGTCTCCGACAGCGCGGTGATGTCCTCGCCGTGGATGACGATCCGGCCCGACGTGGGCCGGTCCAGGCCCGCGATCATGTTGAGGAGCGTGGACTTCCCCGAGCCCGACGGGCCCATCACCGCGACCGCCTCACCCGCCGCGATGGCGAGGGTGACGCCGTCGAGGGCGACCGCCTCGCCGTACTCCTTGCGCACTCCGGTGAGCTGCACCATCTGTTCCATGACGCCGAAGGTAGAACCGGGAGGAAGGCGGGCGCATCGGGCGGCGGATGTAGCTCTGCGGGCCCGTCATCCGCGCGATGTACGGGGGTCGGCTGCGCGGAGGATGGCCCGATGCGTCCGGAGACGGGAGAATGGCGGCATGCTTCCGGTCTGGGCGGTCGTGCTGCTCGTCGCGGTCCCGTGCGCGTGGGCGCTGCGGGAGCGGCGGCTGCGCCTGCGCGAACGCGGCACGCGGACCTGGGACCTGGAGCGGGAGCGCGAGGGGGCGGCACGGCAGGCGGTCGAGGCCGAGCGGGCCCGGGTCGCCCGCGATCTGCACGACATCGTGAGCCACAGCGTGAGCGTCATGGTCGTGCAGGCGGGCGCGGCCCGGCTCGGGACCGACGGCGAGACCGAGGAGGCGCTGCTGGCCGTCGAGCGGACCGGGCGGGAGGCGATGACGGAGCTGCGGCACCTGCTCGGCGTCCTCGCCCCCTCCGCCGACGGCGACGAGCTGACGCCGCAGCCGACGCTCGGCCGGCTCGGCGGGCTCGTCGACCGGGTCGCGTTCGCGGGCCTGCCCGTCGAGGTCATGGTGAGCGGCGAACCCCGGGAGCTGCCCGCCGGACTCGACGCCACGGCCTACCGGGTCGTCCAGGAGGCGCTGACCAACGCGCTCAAGCACGGCGCGGCAGACGCGCGCGCGGAGGTGCGCGTCTCCTACGGGACGCGCAGCCTGCGCGTCGAGGTGCTCAACACAGGGCCGTCCGTGCTGGCGGGCACAGGCGCGCCGCCGCCCGCACAGACGAAGGACGGCCGCGGCCTTGCCGGACTGCGCGAACGCGTCGCGGTGTACGGCGGCGACCTGGACGCGCGCCGTAGGCTCGGCGGAGGCTATCGGGTCCGCGCACGCCTCCCGTTGGACGGCCGGTGAGCGGGCCGCCGAGGGTGCTGATCGCCGACGACCAGACGCTGGTCCGCGGCGGCTTCCGGATGATCCTCGCCAAGGGCGGCATCGAGGTCGCCGGGGAGGCCGCGGACGGCCGCGAGGCGGTCGCCCAGGCACGCCGCCTGCGGCCCGACGTGGTGCTCATGGACCTCCGCATGCCCGAGATGGACGGCCTCGAAGCGACCCGCCGCGTCCTCGCCGACGCCCCGGACTGCCGGGTCCTCATCCTCACCACCTTCGACCTCGACGGTTACGTGTACGCCGCGCTCGCCGCCGGGGCCAGCGGGTTCCTCCTCAAGGACGTCACGCCCGAGCACCTCGTCGCGTCCGTCCGGCTGGTCTCGACCGGCGACGCGCTGCTCGCCCCGTCGATCACCCGCAGGCTCGTCGAGCGCTTCGCCAGACCGGGCCCTGCCCCTGAGGGCCTCGACGACCTCACTCCGCGCGAAACCGAAGTCCTGCGCCTCCTCGGCGGCGGCCTGTCGAACGCCGAGATGGCCGCCCGCCTCGTCCTCAGCGAGGCCACCGTGAAGACCCATGTCGCGCGCATCTTCGCCAAGCTCGGCCTTCGGGACCGCGCCCAGGCCGTCGTGGTCGCCTACGAATCCGGCCTCATCACGCCCCGCGCCTGACCGCGATCCGCGCTTTCTCGCACGGCGGTGCCGGGGGCCGGCGCCTCCATGGGTCCTGCCGACGGCCAGGACGCATCGCACCGCCCGCCCGTCGCGCCGAGCCCCTTCCCGTCCGCCCGTTCCCCTGTGCGGGCGGGGCGGGCGCTGTTACGATCGCCGCGCTAGTTCGATATTCGACGAACAACGAACTATGAGAGATCGGAATCCTCGCATGGAGAACGTCTCCGTCGATTCGGCCACCGCGGTGCCCGCGCCTCCCCGTGCCTCCCGGATCGGCCTCGTCGGATTCACGACGATGTTCGTGATCGGGACCGACACCCTCCTCGTCACGCCCCTCCTGCCCGAACTCACGCGCGCCTTCGACGTCTCCACCGAGGTCTCCGGCTGGATGGTGAGCGCCTACGCGCTCGGATACGCACTGCTGGCCCTCATCGCCGGACCCCTGTCGGACGGCCTCGACCGGCGGCGCGTCCTGTTGTCCGGCCTGCTGGCCTTCAGCGCCGCGACGGCGCTCTGCGGCTGCGCGACGGGCTTCTGGTCGATGGTGGCGCTGCGGTTCCTCGCCGGGACCGCCGCGGCCTTCGTCTCCCCGCAGATCTGGGCGTCCATCCCGGCGCTGGTGCCGCCCGACCGGATCGTCCGCACGATGGGGTTCGCGACGGCGGGCCTGTCCACCGCGCAGTGCCTCGGCATCCCCCTCGGCGGCTGGCTCGCGACCGTCACGTGGCGGCTGTCCTTCTGGGCGATCGGCGCGGTCGCCCTCGTCGTCTGGCTGGTGCTGCTGAAGGCGTTCCCCTCGGTGCCGGCCGCGTCCGGAGCCGGGCGCGGGCTGCGCGACGCGCCGCGCCTGTACGGCGCGGTCCTCGGCAGCCGAAGGCTCACGCTCTTCCTCCTCGGCTACTTCGTCTACCAGACGGGGAACTTCGGCTCCTTCTCGTTCATCGGCACCTGGCTCGTCCGCGACTTCGGGCTGAGCATGGGCGCGCTGAGCGCGGCGATGGTCGCGCTGGGCGTCGGCAACGTGGCGGGCTCGCTGCTGACCGGCCGCGTCACCGCCAGGATCGGGCCGCACCGCGCGCTCCTGCTCGGGCTCGCCTACTCGGTGGCGCTCTTCTGCGCGGTGCCCTTCGCGCCGAACCTCGCGGTCGCGCTCGTGCTGCTGTCCCTGATCGTCGCCGGGGTCGGGTTCATGTTCCCCGTCTTCATGACCCTGCTCCAGCAGGAGGCGGGCGACGCGCGCGGCACCGTCGCGTCGCTCGCGAACGCGGTGATGTACGCGGGGACCACCCTCGGCGCCGTCCTCGGCGGCCTGCTCATCACCGGCGTCGCCGGGTTCTACGGCATCGCCGCCTTCACGGTCGCGACCCTGCTGACGTCGGCCGCCGGCTTCGCCGCCGCAGGAGTGTTCCGGCCGCGGACCGCCACCGCGTGAGCCTGCCTTAGGTTAGGAGTGCCGAGTGTGCGGCGACGGGAGATCCCCGACGACGCACCGGATCCCCGACGAGGAGGCGCCCGTGCGGACCCCGCTCTTCCACCCCGACCGGGCGGACCTCTCCCTCGACCAGGTGCTGCACGCCCTCAGCGACCCGCTCCGCCGCGACATCGCCGCCCGCCTCAACCGCCGCGGACCCCTGCCCTGCGGCGATTTCCAGTACCCGATCGCCAAGTCCACCCTTTCGCACCACCTCAAGGTCCTCCGCGAGTCGGGCCTGGTCCACACCGAGATCCGAGGGAACACCCGGATCATCCACCTCCGTCGCGAAGACCTGGACGCCCGCTTCCCCGGCCTTCTCGACGCCGTCGCCATCCCCACCCCGGCCGAAGCCCCCTGACCTCGACCACGCCGACCCGAGCCCACCCCGCCATGTGCGGGCATCCGGATTCGGGATGCGAAGAGGCACCCCTTCCGACAGCTGTTCAACCGGACGGCCGTGCACCTGCTGGAGGCGGGCCTCCTGCTCCCGGCGGGGATCACGAAGCTGACCCGTCCGGCCGCCGAGGTCCGCAGCGCGGAGCGCATCAGGGCGATCATCGAGGCGGAGCTCGGCCTCGTCGGCCGGCTCTACGGTCTTATCGCGTGCGGCGGCGGGGGATGCCCGCCGCCGTCCAGAGCGGAACGCCCCCGCCGCGGCCCGGTCACGTCGGACGGGCTCGCCGGCCGGACGCGGGAATCGGCGCCTCGTTCTTCAGGTGAGTCGGCGCCCCGTTCTTCAGGTCAGGGACGAGCGCTGGCGGGATGCCTCGGCGGCCAGGACATGGCCGGACTCGATGACGCGGTCGAACACCGGACGGGCGCCGTCGGCGTCTCCCGCGCGCTTGAGGAGCACCCCCAGGGCGAATCCCGCCCGGGCGGCGTGGTCCGGGTGCCCCGAGGAGATCGCCCGCTGGTAGGCGGCCCGCGCCCCCGGAACATCTCCCGCGCGGGCCAGGAGAAGACCCAGGTCGAAGGCCGCCGCCGGCGCGTGCTCGGGGTGGCCCGAGTCGATCGCTTGCCCGTAGGCGAGGCGCGCCCCCGGAACATCGCCTCCCGCACCCAGCAGGACCCCCAGGTCGAAGGCGGCCTTCGGACCGTGCTCGGCGTGCCCGGAGCCGATCGCCGTCTCATAGGCGGCCCGCGCCCCGGCCGGGTCACCCTCCCGTTCGAGGAGCTGCGCCAGGTGCACCGTCGCCCGCGGCCCCTGCTCGGCATGCCCGGAATCCATCGCCACGGCGAAGGCCGCCCGCGCGTCGTCCGCCTGGTCCCACTCCGCCAGCAACTGCCCGAGATCGACCGCCGCCCGCGGCGCGTACTCCGGATCCCCGGACTCGATCACCCGCGCATACGCGCCGCAGGCCCCCTGCACGTCACCCCGCCCGGCCAGCCCCCGAGCCGCCTCGAACGCCTCAGCGCCATCTCCCGCACTCATGCACCCTTCCCCCCAGCCCGAACAGCGGACTTCCCGCCGCTCCGCGGCCCACCCATCGATCTACTCACCTCCCCATTCTCCCCCGCCCCACCACGCCCGCGCCTCCTCCCCGCCCCTCCCCCAAACCCGCCCCGCTGCCGCGGGCCCGTCGGGCCACCCGCCCTGGACCTCAGCCGCCCACCGCTGCGTCCAGTCGGGGGACCCAAGGCACAGGGGACCCAACGGGTGTTCGACGGGGCGTCCAGTAGGCTCTCGGGACTCGCGTGGGAGGAGCCCGGTATGGGGCGGACGATGGTGGTCACGGGAAGCGTGTTCGTCGAGGTGGCGCCGGACGTCGCCTACTCGGCGGTGAGCGACCCCACGCAGATGGGCCGGTGGAGCCCGGAGAACCTGGGCGCGACGATGCGGGACCCGGGTCCGGTACGCCTGGGGACGGTGTTCGACGGTCGCAACAGGCGCGGGCCGGTCCGGCGGACGACCCGGTGCACGGTCACCGCGGTCGAGCCAGGGCGGCACTTCGCGTTCCGGGTGGGCAAGATCGGGCTGAAGCGGCCGTTCCTCCCCTCGCCGATCGCGACATGGGAGTACCGGTTCGAGGCCGAAGGCGACGGCACGCGCGTCACCGAGATCTGGACCGACGACCGCAAGGGCTGGCCCGACTCCGTCGCCGACGTCTTCGACCGCATCGCGACCCGCGGCAGCACCTTCGCCGACTTCCAGCGCCGCAACATCGACACCACCCTCCGCAACCTCAAAGCCGCCCTCGAAGCCTGATCGCGGCCGGCCCCGCGCGGACGGTAAGTCGCGGTCGGATCTCGGGCCGACCGCGCCCACCGCGACGCCGAGGACGATCATGATCAGGTAGGCGTAGGTCTCGTAGCCGCTGGGCGCCAGAAACCTGACGAAGCCCATGAAGTGCGGCCAGCCGAGCCAGAGGTGCAGCAGGCCGCTCACCCCGCCGACGAGCAGGACGAAGCAGAGCGCGTTCCGCACGGGGGTGAGCGGTGACTTCCGAGATTCCGGTGACGGCGGCTTCCGAGATTCCGATGAGGATTCCGATGAAGAGGACATGCCCCGATCGTGTCCCGTCCCGCCGCGTCGGCGCCTCGGCACAAAGACCGCGCCCGGAAGACTTAAGTCTCGCGATCATCGGCCGCAGTCGTACTTAAGTACCGAAAACCCGCGTGACCTCGCAGGCCGGGGCGGGGAGCGCATAAATTCGGGGCATGGAGCACACGGGCAGGAGCAGGCGGGACCTCGCTGCGGACGCGGCGGCCCTCGTTCTCTCCGCCTGCTTCGCGGCCCTCAGCGGGCCGAACCTGGAGCTGCCGGAAGATCTCTCCACGCGCGAGCTCGAGCAGATCGTCGGCGGGCTCGGGTGCGCGGCCCTTCTCCTGCGCCGCCGCCACGCGTTCGGCCTCGCGGTCGTCCTGCTGCTGCTGGGCAACATCACGCACTATCTGACGGGCCCTGTGCTCGTCGCGGTCTTCACCGTCGCCGCAGCGCGTCCCGCCAGAGAGACGGCCGGGATCGCCGTCATCGCGTTCACGCCCGCCGTGCCCTTCCTCATCAGGTTCGCCGAGGCGCCGCCGGAGCGCCGTGCGCAGGCGCTCATCTATTTCGCACTCGTGCTCAGCGCGATCGGCTGGGGCCTGTGGCGCCGCTCGCGCAGGCTGCTGCTCGCCTCTCTGCGCGAACGCGCCGAACTCGCCGAGGCCGGCGCGGAGCTGCGCGCCGAGCGGGCCCGTCAGGAGGCGAGAGAGGAGATCGCCCGGGAGATGCACGACGTCCTCGGGCACCGGCTCTCGCTGCTCAGCCTGTACGCGGGCGCACTGCAGTACAACGAGACGGCGAGCCGTGAAGAGACCGCCCGGGCGAGCGGACTCATCGCCGAGAACGCCAGGCTCGCCCTCACCGAGCTCCGCGAGGTGATCGGAGTACTGCGCGCCAGGCAGGGCGCGGACGAGCGGCCGCAGCCCTGCCTCGAAGATCTCGGTCGGCTGGTGGAGGAGGAGCGCGCCGCAGGCGGGAGGATCGCGCTGATCCTCCCGAAACTGGGCGCGGCACCCGCCTCCGTCGGACGGGCCGCCTATCGGATCGTCCAGGAGACGCTGACGAACGCGCGCAAGCACGCACCCGGCACGGCGGTCGACGTCGCCGTATCGGGCGGGCCAGGGCGCGGTCTCACGATCCAGGTCGCCAACCCGCTGCCACCGGGCGTGCCTTCGCCCGAAGGTCACGGGCTCCTCGGCCTCGTCGAACGCGCCCGCATGGCCGGCGGTGATCTCACCGCGGGCCCCTGCGGAGACGTGTTCCAGGTCTCCGCCTGGCTGCCCTGGCCGGAGACCGTGCCGAAGGCCCAGCCAGAAACCACGTCGAAGACCGCGCCAGAGTCGGAGCAGGAGACCACGTCCGAGACCACACCGGTGACCGAGCGAGAGGCCGAGCCGGAGACCAAGTGGGAGGCCACGCCAGGGGCCACGATGGAGACTGGACCAGGGGCCGGACCGGAGCAGCGAACCGCTTCTGCTCACGAGTTGAAGAGCGTGCCGGAGGGGGCTCGATGATCGGTGTCCTGCTCGTCGACGACGATCCGATGGTCAGGGCAGGGCTGCGGCTGATGCTGGGCGGGGCACCCGACGTGCGCGTGGTCGCCGAAGCGGCCGACGGCGCCGAGGTGCCCGCGCTGGTGGCCGCCCACCAGCCCGATGTGGTCCTCATGGACGTCCGGATGCCCGGCGTCGACGGCGTCACCGCCACCCGGGCCGTACGCGAGCGCCCCGACGCTCCGGAGGTCCTCATCCTGACCACGTTCCACGTCGACGCGCACGTGCTGGACGCGCTGCGCGCCGGGGCTGCGGGCTACCTGCTGAAGGACACCCGCCCCGAGGACCTCGTCACGGCGATCCGCACGGTCCGCGCGGGCGATCCGGTTCTCTCCCCCGCCGTCATGCGCGGGCTGATCCTCCAGGTGACGGGCACCTCCGAGCGCCGCGACCGCGCCGCCGCCGCGCGCGCCCGCCTCGGCCTGCTCGCCGATCGGGAGCACGCGGTCGCCCATGCCGTCGGCCGCGGCCTGTCCAACACCGAGATCTCCCGCGAACTCCACATCGCCCTGTCCACGGTCAAGACCCACGTCTCCCAGATCCTCACCCGCCTGGACCTCGACAACCGAGTCCAGATCGCCCTCCTCGTCGCCGACGCCAACCTCCCCACCCCCTGACCGACCTCTGCCGGGCCGTTCCAGCCGAGCTCCGGAGGCGCTGCGGCTGGGCCGGCGCAGGTACTGCGGGCCTGTTGCCGGATGGCGCGGCGCGCGAACCGCGCCCTTCCGACAGAGGCGTTGTGGCGATCGGCGTTGCGGCCCGTTGTCAGAAGAGCGGGGCATCCCCGTGATGACGGGGTGCGCCGCGGTTACGGGCGTTGTAGCCGAGGGCGTGTTCAGCCGAGCAAGGGCGCCGCCGTGATGACGGGGCGAGGTGGTGACGGGCGTTGCTCAGGGCAGGGGTGGGGTCGCTGTGATGATGGGGGCCAGGTGGTCGCGGGCGAAGGTGGCGGCTTGGGCGGGGTCTTCGAGGTTCAGGGTGGGGTCGGGGTAGAGGCAGTGGGAGACGACCAGGCGGGCGAGGGTGTCGGCGGCGAGGAGTTGGCGGGGGCCCTGGGCGGGTGGGTAGAGGACCTGGAGGAGGAAGGAGCGGATGAGGAGGACGACCGGGTCGCCTTCGGAGGAGGGACCGGGCAGGGGCGGGATGGTGTCGTTGCGCAGGAGGGAGCTGAGGTCGCCTTCGCGGGCGTAGGCGAGGGCCAGGACGAAGCCTGTGGCGACCTTCTCCGGCACCGTCTCCTCGGCCTCGATGCGGGCGCGGGCGAGGGTCAGGGCGCGGCGGGCCTCCTCGATGAGGACTGCCTTGAGCAGGCGTTCCTTGCCGACGAACCTGCGATGGACGGTGACGCGGGCGACTCCGGCCCGGCGGGCGATCTCCTCGATCCGGGCCCGCCGGATGCCCAGCTGGACGAACTCCGCGCGGGCCGCGTCGAGGATGCGCCGGTCGATGTCGTCCCGGGGTCCCGCGACGGGGTCGAAAACCTCGGCGATGAAGGAGACGCGCCCCGCGTCGAGCGCCGCGCCCAGCTCAGCCGAATCCGATTCGGTCATCTTCTTCCCTGTCCCATGCGCGCATGATACAAAGTGCGAAAAATGACTCTTTGACTCCCTCCCCGAAGACGCACCGCGTCCCACCCCCACGGAGATGATCATGAGCAACACCGTGGAGCAGGCCGGCCTCTCCCTCGCGGACCCGAAGGCCTACCTCGACGAGGAGCGCCTGCACGCCGACCTCTCCCTCCTGCGCCGCGAATCCCCGGTGCACCGGGTCGAGGCGCCGGACTACAACCCGTTCTGGGCCGTCACCAAGCACGCCGACATCATGGAGATCGAGCGCGACCACGCGCTGTGGATCAACCGGCCCCGGCCGCTGCTGGCCAACGCCGAGTTCGACCGCCTCCAGGAAGAGCAGCGCGCCCAGGGCATGGCCCTTTCCACGCTCATCCACATGGACGACCCGCACCACAGGGTGGTGCGCGCGATCGGCGCCGACTGGTTCCGGCCGAAGGCGATGCGCGCCCTCCAGCCCCGCATCGACGAGCTGGCCCACCGCTACGTCGACCGCCTCGCGGAGCTGAACGGCGAATGCGACTTCGTCCAGCAGGTCGCGGTGCACTACCCGCTGTACGTCATCCTCTCGCTGCTCGGCCTGCCCGAATCGGACTTCCCGCGCATGCTGAAGCTCACCCAGGAGCTGTTCGGCGGGCAGGACGAGGAGCTCCAGCGCGGCACCACCGCCGAAGAGCAACTCGCCGCGCTGTTCGACTTCTTCAACTACTTCAACGCGGTCACCGCCTCCCGCCGCGCCGAGCCCACCGACGACCTGGCCTCCGCCATCGCCAACGCGAAGATCGACGGCGAGTACCTGAACGACGTGGACGTCGCCTCTTACTACGTCATCATCGCCACCGCCGGGCACGACACCACGAGCTCCACGATCTCCGGCGGCCTGCACGCGCTCATCGAGAACCCCGGCGAGCTGCGCCGCCTCAAGGACGACCCGGGCCTGCTCACCCTCGCGACCGACGAGATGATCCGCTGGGTCACCCCCGTCAAGGAGTTCATGCGCACCGCGACGCGCGACACCGAGGTGCACGGCGTGCCCATCGCCGCGGGCGAGTCGGTGCTGCTGTCCTACCCCTCGGCCAACCGCGACGAGGACATCTTCGACGACCCGTTCCGCTTCGACGTCGGCCGCGACCCCAACCGCCACCTCGCGTTCGGCTTCGGCGTGCACTACTGCCTCGGCGCGGCGCTGGCCCGCATGGAGATCAAGGCCCTCTACAACGCCCTCCTGCCGCGCCTGGACTCGATCGAGCTCGCGGGCACGCCCGAATGGACCGCCACGACCTTCGTCGGCGGGTTGAAGCACCTGCCGATCCGCTACACGATGCGCTGACACCACTGACACCACTGACAAGCACTGCCACCACCGATCCTCCCCCGGCCCCGTCACCTGTGCATTCTCTCCCGCGACGGGGCCGCCTCCGCCTCCCTCAGATGAGGGATGAGGATCGGGGCAAGGAGGTTTTCATGCCCAGGGTGATCGTGATCGGCGGCGGGATCGGCGGGCTGGCGGCCGCCGCGGCTTTCAAGAAGGCGGGATGGTCGGTCCGGGTCGTCGAACGGGCCGCGGAGCTGCGCGAGGTCGGCTCCGGCCTCGCGATCGCGCCGAACGCGCTGCGGGCGCTGGACACGCTCGGCGTCGGCGAGGCGGTGCGCTCCCTCTCGCGTATCCAGGGCGACGGAGGCATCCGCCGCCCTGACGGGAGGTACCTGAACCGCAACAGCGCCGAGGCCGCGCAGGCGAGGTTCGGCCAGCCGACGGTCGTGCTGCTGCGGTCCGCGGTGGTGGAGGTGCTGGCGTCCCTGCTCGGCGGCGGGGAACTGAGCCTGGACACCGAGGTGACGGCCGTCGACGCCGTCGGCGGGGAGGTCACGACCACGCGCGGTGCCGAGCGCGGCGACCTGGTCGTCGCCGCGGACGGCATCGGGTCGCGGGTGCGCCGCGCGCTGTTCCCCGAGCACCCGGAGCCGGCGTACACGGGCCTGACGGCCTGGCGGATGCTCGCCCGCGCGCCCGGCCTGTCGGTGCCGTTCGGCGAGACGTGGGGCCGCGGCCTCGTCTTCGGCGTGATGCCCGTCGCGGGCGACCAGGTGTACTGCTACGCGACGGCCCCCGCCCCGGAAGGCGAGCGGGCCCCCGACGAGAAGGCCGCTCTGACCGCCCTGTTCGGCGGCTGGCACGCGGACGTGGCGGTCCCGCTCGCCGCGGTCGACCCCGCGGCGGTCCTGCGCAACGACGTCCGCACGATGGTCCGCCCCCTGCCCGCCATGCACCACGGGAAGGTCGCGCTGCTCGGCGACGCGGCCCATCCGATGACCCCGAATCTCGGCCAGGGGGCCTGCCAGGCCATCGAGGACGCCGTCGTCCTCGCGCACGCCGCCGCGCGCGGTGGCGGCCTCACCGCCTACACCGCCGAACGACTCCCCCGTACCTCCCGCATCGTCCGCACGTCAGCCCTCATCGGCCGCCTCACCGCCCTGCGCAGGCCCGCCGCCGTCGCCGTCCGCGACTTCGCCCTGCGCAGCGCCTCCCTGCGCCAGGCGGACTCCATCTTCGGCTGGCGCCCTCCGACCGCCTGAGCCGGGCTTCCAGACGACGGCACGGCTCCGCCTGCTCCCCGCCGAGCCAAATTCCGTTAGGCGGTCGGCAGGGCAGCGCATCGGTACAGGGGATGAATCGACAGATCCCCGGGCTGCGGGGCCTTCGTCTCGGCGACGAGACCCGGAGCGAGCCCGTTCACGTGGGCATGGGAAAAGCCGGACGCCCGAGGCGGGCGTCCGGCTTTTGATGTGTGCGACGGGAGGTCTTGTCCCTTGGTCTCGTCGTCAGGCGACGGGCTGGGCGGAGGCGGCGACCTGGCCGAGGACCTCGGAGAGCTTCTCGACGACCTCGGCGTCGTCGGCCGGGTGGGTCTCGGCGAAGCGCACGATGGAGCCGGGGATGGAGAGCTTGACGTCTCCGAGCACGTTGGCGCCGGCGATGCCGACGGCCTTGCGGGTCTCGTCCTGGGCCCAGACGCCGCCGTACTGGCCGTACGCGGTGCCGACGACGGCGGTCGGCTTGCCGCCGAACGCGCCCTCGCCGAACGGGCGGGACAGCCAGTCGATGGCGTTCTTCAGCACGGCCGGGATGGTGCCGTTGTACTCGGGCGAGAACAGCAGGAACGCGTCGGCGCGGCCCGCGGCCTCGCGCAGCGCCGCCGCCTCGACCGGGAGGGAGCCCGCCACGTCGATGTCCTCGTTGTAGAAGGGCACGCTGCCGAGGCCCTCGTAAAGCTCGATCTCCACGCCCTCGGGGGCGTGCTTCACAGCGGCCTCGGCGAGCTGGCGGTTGTGCGAACCGGCGCGAAGGCTGCCGACGAGGGCGAGGATCCGGACGGACATACGTTCTCCTTCAGGGAAAGGGTCAGTGAGGCAAGCGGACCGCAGTCCACTTGGACGTCTCAGAGCTTAAACGGACCCGGGTCCATTTTCATTCCGCCGCGGCTACTCTAGGAGTGTGACCGACCACATCGCCCCGGGGAACCCCTCTTCGATCCGCGCCGAAGGGGCGCTCCTCCCGCTCTTCGGCGAGCCGTCCCCCCTGCGTGCGGACGCCGAGCGCAACCGCCTCCGGCTGCTGGAGGCCGCCTCCCGGCTCCTGGTGGAGCACGGTGTGGCACATCTCACCATGGAGTCGGTGGCCGCGGCGGCGGGCGTGGGCAAGGGCACCGTCTTCCGCCGGTTCGGCGACCGCGCCGGCCTCCTGATCGAACTCCTCAGCCACCACGAGGAGAAGTTCCAGGCCGCCTTCCTGACGGGCCCGCCGCCGCTCGGCCCCGGCGCCCCCGCCCTCGACCGCCTGCACGCGTTCGGGCCCGCCGCCCTGCGCCACGAGAGCGGCCGCCGCGACCTGATCCTCGCCTCGCGCACCGACCCCGTCCGCCAGTACGGCGTCCCGGCGAACAACCTGCGCGCGAGCCATCTGGCGATGCTGCTGCGCGAGGCCGGCGTCTCCGGCGATCCGCACCTTCTCGCCCGCACCCTCCTGGCCTCGCTCGACACGGCCCTGGTCGAGTTCCTCACCACCCGCCAGCGCGTTCCGCTCCCACGGCTCGAAGCCTCCTGGCACCACCTCGTGGGACGCCTCGCCGCCGACCGCTGAGCCGGATCTCTCCGGTCGCGGCGGCTTCGGCGGACGATAATAGACAGTGTCCATCGTCGCGGAGTAGCCTTTCCGCGAGGCGGGTGGGGGATTGCACGCTCTGCCCGCCTCCGCTCACCGCGCCTCCGCCCGCCTGAGAGACTCGGCGCATGAAGCCAGGCCGCAAACCCCAGGAGCCGCAGGCGACCCGCCGAGAATCCCTCGCGGCCACCGCGGACACCCGGGCCGTCGAGACCCGGCGGCGGCTCTCCCTCGCCTTCCGGGAGGCGGCGGCCGACGGCGCCGCCGACGTGTCGGTCGTCCAGATCTGCAGGCGCGCGGGGATCGCCCGCAGCACCTTCTACACGCACTTCGCGACGGTCGAGGACCTCGCCGCCTCGGTGATCGCCGAACTCTTCGCCGGAGCGTCGTCGGCCGACGCCGAACGGCGCACCCTTCAGGCGCTCCCCCGCACGGAGATCACCGCGCTGGGGCTGCGCGCGATCGTCGACGCCCTGTGGGACGCGCGCGACCTCGTCCGGTACACCGTCGCGCTCGGCTCGCAGCCCGCCATCCAGGACCGTCTCGTCGCCGAGGTGGCCCGGCTGTCGCGTCCGACGGTCCTGGCGGAGCTGCCCGGGCTGTCGGAGGCCGATCTGCGGTTGACGACGGAGTTCATGGCGGCCGGGATCATCCGGGTCACGATGCGGTGGATCGCCGATCCGGACGTCGACCGGGACCATCTCGTCGCCTGGATGGCCCGCCTCCTCCCGTCCTGGCTGTCCGCCGACCCGGCCCGCTGACGCCGCGTTCCATTTCGCGATATTTCGCAATTCCCACCCACATCCAAGCCCTCCCCTCCAAGATGGAGCGCAAGATCTCGATCTTGGAGGGGGCGGGTCTTGGGCGCGGACGGCATGGACGGTCAACTGAAGCGGGTCGCGGTGGCGGGGCTGGCGCTGATCGGAGCCCTCGCCGTCCACACCACCTGGATCCAGGCCGGGCAGGCCGAGGACCTGCGGACGCACGACCTGAACAACCGCTCGCTCCAGGGCGTCGCGCTGCGGGCGCGCGGGGACATCGTCTCCGCCGACGGGGTCAGGCTGGCCTGGTCCGAGGCGCTCAGCCCGGGCGACCCCAAGACCAAGTACCAGCGCCGGTACACCGAGAACGGCGCGGCGTTCCTGCCCGTCACCGGCTATTACGCGGGCACCCTGGAACGGACGGGCCTGGAGGTCGCCTTCGACTCCCTCCTCGACGGCACCGACCGGCGCCAGAACGTCGGTTCCTGGATGCGGCTGCTCACGGGCGAGGAGCCTCTCGGCGGCAGCCTCCACACGACGATCGACGCCAAGGCCCAGCTCAAGGCCTACCGGGCGCTCTCCTCGTTCACTCCGACGCCGTCGCGCGCCGCCGCGGTCTTCCTCGACGTGGAGACCGGGGCGATCAAGGTCGCCGCGAGCTTCCCGTCGTTCGACCCGAACACCGTCGCCGACATCAGGAACCCCGGCGACGACCAGAAGAAGCTGGGCGAACTGGACGGAGTGAAGGGCCAGCCGAAGGTGAACAAGGCCCTCCGCGAACTGTTCCCGCCCGGCTCGTCCTTCAAGGCGGTCGTCTCGGCCGCGTTCCTCGCCAGGGACGGCAACGACAAGGACACCATCGTGCCCGCCCCTCCGCAGGTCCCGACCGGAGGCCGACCGATCAGGAACAGCCACGACAACGGCATCTGCGGCGTCCGGAACGGCTCCCCGCTGATCGGGACCTTCGCCGAATCCTGCAACACGACCTACGCGCTCCTCGGCGCCGACGACGGCCTGCTCGGCAACGAGGCGGTCCGCGCCCAGGCCGAGAAGTTCGGCTTCTACCGGGACATCCCGATCGAGCAGGACCTCGCCGCGCCCGCCTCGCAGTACCCGCACGACGCCGCGCACCGCGACGAGATCCTCCGCGGCTCCTTCGGCCAGGGCGAGACCAAGACGACCGCCCTCCAGATGGCGATGGTCGCCGCGGCCATCGCGGGCGACGGCACGATGATGAAGCCCTACCTCGTCGAGAAGGCCGTGGGCCGGGTCGCCGGCGACGACGGCGAGCCCGAGGACACCGGCACCGTCCACGCGGCAGAACCCGAGGTCTACGGCGAGCCCATCGACTCCGACACCGCAGCCGACCTCCGCGACATGATGCGCGAGGTCGTCACCACGGGCACCGCCAAGGCGTTGAGCGGCCGCGACATCGCCGGCAAGACGGGCACCACCGAACTCACCGCCACCCGAGGCGGCGCCTGGTTCGTGGGCTTCGCCCCGCTCGACGAGCCCCGCCACGCCTTCGCCGTCTTCGTGGAGGGCCCTTCGACCCTCAACGGCGCCGGCGACGCGGGCCCCATCGCCGCCGAAATCGCCGCGGCCCTCGACCGCGGCTGACGCTATGTTCGGCGAGCGCTTTCGGCGGGACGCGCTGTGGAAGTTCCGTGCCGTCGGCCAGGGCTACGCCTCGGGGCTGGCGGGCCTCGCCGCGGACTTCGGCATCGCCGTCCAGAGCGACGAGCCCGCCGACCAGGCCGACGGTGCGCCCGCCGGGCACGAGGCGCCCCCTCAGGCCGCCCCCGCCGACGAGGCCCCGCCCGCGGCGGAACGGCCGGTGCGGACGGGGCGCCGGCCCTCGAAGAAGTGCACGCTGAGCCCCGCCAAGACCGACCTCGCCGACCACCCGCACTGGAGGCAGGCCCGCCTGTTCTCCGTCGACGGCCTGCGCAACGACCAGGAAAGGGAGGTCAGGGCGACCTCGACGCTCCTGTCGGTTGGCGCAGGTCCCCGAGTTCGGCCGCCGCCTCACCGCGCGCTTCGGCGCCCCCGCGGGACTGCTCCACGTTCGCCGAGGCGCAGTTCAAGCACGGCGAGACGACCGTGCGTCCGGACGGGATCGTGCGGGTGTCGCGCGCGGGCCGGATCTGGACCGCGCTCATCGAGACCAACACGGGCGGCAACCCGCTGAGGCAGGACCAGGTCGAGGCCTACCTGGACGTCGCGTCCCGCAACGGCTACGAGAGCGTCATCACGCTCTCGAACGACCTCGCGCTGGACGGCGTGCGCCCGGTGGCCGTGGCGAAGCGCAAGACCCGCAAGGTCGCGCTCCAGCACCTATCGTGGGCCGAGGTCGCGCACGAGGCCCGTGTCCTGTGCCATCACGAAGGGGCCGCGAACGAGGTCCACGCGTGGCTGCTGGGCGAACTCCTGTACTACCTCGAACAGGACAACGCCGGGTGCCAGGGACCAGGACCGTCGCCGGGCTCGTCGGGGCCGGGCGGATGGGGGCCGAGGTCAAGATTCCGGGGGTGCCAGGACCGCTGCTGGTCGAAGCGGACCTGCGCACCGGGCCGCGGCAGCGGCCCGGTGCGAGCTGCTGCGGAACCTGCACGCCGAACCCGGGCTGCTCCTCACGCCCGGGGACGGCGAGATCAGCGCGTTCCGGCTCAGCCTCACCACGGGCATGGGCACCAGGCGCGGCCCGGAGGAGGCCGGATTCATCCGGAGCGTCGACACCGCGGTCGACCGGTTCCACGCCGAGGTCCTGAACGCGCTCAAGGGAGTGGTCCCGGCCTAGGCAGGGGTCACCAGGTGACGGGGAGGGCGTCGGGGCGGCGGATCAGGCGGACGGGGTCGAAGCCGATGTCCTCGGCGGGGACGGCCAGGCGGAGGCCGGGCAGGCGGGCGGTCAGGGCTTCGAGGGCTACCTGGAGTTCCATGCGGGCGAGGGCCGCGCCCAGGCAGCGGTGCAGGCCGTGGCCGAACGCGAGGTGCGGATTGGTCTCGCGCGCGACGTCGAGGGTCTCCGGGTCGGGGAAGACGGCGGGGTCGCGGTCGGCGGCGCCGATCTCGACCAGGACCTGCTCGCCCTTGCGGAGCAGCACACCGCCCACTTCCGTATCTTCCAGGACGAAGCGCGTGAAGGAGCCTTGGGCGCTCAGCGGCACGTAGCGCAGCAGTTCCTCGACCGCGCCCGGGATGAGCGCCGGCTCGTCCACCAGCCGCGCGTAGGAGCCGCTGCGCAGCAGCAGGTAGACGAAGTTGGGGATCTGCGCGGCCGTCGACTCGTGGCCCGCCCCGAGCAGCGCCCGCACCAGGTTGATCACCTCGTCGCCGGTGAGGCCGTCGCCTTCGATCCGCTCGCGGACGAGCGCGCCGATGAGGTCGTCGGTCGGCGCGTCCACCCGCTCGGCGGCGAGGCCGCCCAGGTAGGCGTTCATCTCGCCGATGGCCGCCATCGCCTGCTCGATCGTCAGCCCGCTGCCCGACGCGAGGGCCGCCAGCCACGCGCCGAAGCGGGGCCGGTCCGTGGCCGGGACGCCGAGCAGCTCGCAGATCACCTGGACGGGCAGGTCGAGCCCGAACCCCGTGACGAGATCGGTCGGCGGGCCCTTCTCGATCATCTCCTCGACGAGGGCGTCGGCGGTCTTGCGCGTGCCCGGCCTGAGGTCCTCGACACGGCGCGGGGTGAACGTCCGGAAGACGAACTTGCGGAGCCGGGTGTGGTCCGGCGGGTCCGCGGCCAGGAGGGTGCCCTCGGTGGGGTCGATCGGCAGGACCCCGGCGACGCCGCCGAACGGGACACCGGCCCGCTCGCGGTCCCGCCCGAACGCCGGGCTGCCGAGCACGAGGCGGGCGTCCTCGTAGGTGGTGACGAGCCACGCGGGCGCGCCGAAGGGAAGCCGCACCAGGACGGGCGCGCCGCCCTCCCTCGCCTCGCTCGTCGCGGCGGGCGGGTCGAGGCGGTGGTCGTTCGCGAACGGGTACGGGGGGAGCGTCGTCAAGATGTCACCAAGTCACTGGGAGGTGGTCGGGCCTGCGGATGAAGCGGGTGGGGGCGAAGTGGACGTCGTCGGGCGGAACGGCGAGGCGGAGGCCGGGAAGCCGCGCGGTGAGGGTCTCCAGCGCCACCTGGAGCTCCATACGGGCCAGGGCCGCGCCGACGCAGCGGTGCAGGCCGTGGCCGAACGCGAGATGCGGGTTCGTCTCGCGGGAGACGTCCAAGATCTCAGCGTCGGGGAAGGCCGCGGCGTCACGGTTGGCGGCGGCGAGGTCGACGAGGACCTGCTCGCCCCCGCGCAGCAGGACCCCGCCGACCTCGACGTCCTCCAGCACGAACCGGGTCAGCGACCCCTGCGCGATCAGCGGGACGCACCGGAGCAGCTCCTCCACGGCGTGCGGGATCAGCGCGGGCTCGGCCGTGAGCCGCGCGTAGTCGCCGCGCAGCAGGAGGAACACGAAGTTGGGGATCTGCGCGGCCGTCGTCTCGTGGCCGGCGCCGAGCAGGGCGCGCAGCAGGCCGTCGACCTCCGCGCCGGTGAGGCGGTCGCCCTCGACCCGCTCGCGGACGAGCGCGCCGATGAGGTCGTCGGTCGGCTCGGCGACGCGGCGGGCGGCCAGGCCGCTCAGATAGGCGTTCAGCTCCCCGGTGAGCGCGATCGACTCCTCGACGGTGCCGCCGCTCCCCCCGACCAGCGCCTCCAGCCAGACGACGAACCGGGACCGGTCCTCCGCCGGGACGCCGAGGAGGTCGCCGATCACCTCGCCGGGCAGGTCGAGCCCGAACCCCGTGACGAGGTCGGCGGGCGGCCCCGCGTCGATCATCGCCTCGACGAGGCGTTCGGCGATCCGCCGGGTGCCCGCGCGGAGGTCCTCGACGCGGCGGGGCGTGAACGTCCGGTACACGAACCTGCGCAGTCGCGTGTGGTCCGGCGGGTCCGCGGCCAGGAACGTCCCCTCGGAGAAGTCCATCGGGACGACGCCCGCGACGGCGTCGACGGCGATGCCGACCCGCGTTCGGTCCCGTCCGAAGACCGGGCTGCTCAGCACGAAGCGGGCGTCCTCGTATCCGGTGACGAGCCACGCGGCGTCCCCGAACGTCGGCCGCACCCGTAGGGGCGCGCCGCCCTCCCGCGCCCGCGTCGCGGCGGGCGGCGGGTCGAGGCGGTGGCCGGTCGGGAACGGATACGACGGGAGCGTCTGCATGGCGTCTCCAACGGCCTCCCCTGGGGAGACATGAGCAGGGGGAAACGAGCGGGACGAACGAGAAATTCTCAGCATCCACCGAAATGCCCGACATGCCAGTCCGGCAATATCACCCGAACGCCAGGTTCCCCTCACCTCTCACCCGCACCGCCCTGACCGGGCCCGTGCCGGGGACCAGGGTTTGAGTCGGGTTCGATCGAGGTCCTACGCTTCCCGCCATGACCGCAGACGCACGCGCACGCGCCCGGGAGGCCGTCGCCGCCGCGAGCCGCAGGCTGGCCGGGGAAGGCCTGCTCATCGGCACGGCAGGGAACGTCAGCCTCCGGTTCGCCGGGCCGAGCGGGCAGGAGGTCGCGGTCACCGCCACCGGGGTCGTCCTCGCCGACGCCACGCCGGAGCAGGTCACCGTCCTGGATCTCGACGGCGGCCACGTCGCGGGCGACCTCGCCCCCACCAGCGAGGTCGGTCTGCACCTCGACGTGCTGCGCGAGCGCGGCGGGGCCGTCGTGCACACCCATTCGCTCGCCGCGACAGCTCTGTCGCTGGTCCTCGACGAGCTGCCTTGCGTGCACTACCAGCAGCTCACGATCGGGGGATCCGTCCGGGTCGCGCCCTTCGCGGTGTTCGGCACCCGGGAGCTCGCCGACGCCGTCCGCGCCGCTCTCACCGGCAAGCAGGCGGCGATCCTGGCCAACCACGGCACCGTCGCGACCGGCGCCGACCTCCCCAAGGCCGTCGAGAACGCCCTCCTCCTCGAATGGGCCGCCGACCTCTACACCCGCGCCCGCGCGCTGGGCGCCCCCCGCGCCCTCACCGAGGCCCAGCAGCTCGCCGTCATCGAAGCCGCCCTGGCCACGGGCTACGGCACGACCAGGCCAGCCGAAGCGTGACCGCCCGCCCGCGCGTCGCCGCCGCCGAAGCGGCCTGGTCCTATGCCCGCCGCCGGGCTCGAAGCCGTGGACCCTTGCCCACGTCCCGGCCCACCGCCTTTACGAAGTAAGCCAGAGGCGGCCCGGCCGCCCCGCGCCTGGCGAAGGGGCCGCTGCGCTTCGGCGACCTTCGCCGAGGCCGGCCCCGGGAACGCCGAAGGGGTCCGCCGCCGTAGCGGGGACCCCTTCGCGAGCCGGTGGGGGCCGTCAGTGCATCGGCATGACGTTGACGGACGCCTCGGGCTTGTGGCGCGGGAGGAGCAGCGCCGGGATGAAGGCCAGGACGATGAGGCCGGTGGCCCACCAGAAGGTCGCGCCGAAGGCGTCGGCGATCTTCGGCAGGACCATGGCGGCCGCCTCGGGCGGCAGGCTGGCTGCCGCGCCGAGGCCGCCGCCCTCGCCGGTGTCGCCCAGGCGGTCCTGGATCTGGGTGGTGAGCAGCACCGACATGAACGCGGTGCCGATCGACCCGGCGACCTGCTGGATGATGTTCAGGCCCGTGCTGGCGCGCGGGACCTCGTCGTGCTCCAGCGTCTGCATCGCCGCGGACATCGTCGGCATCATGGTGAGGCCCATGCCGAGACCCATGACGAACAGCGCCCCGCCCAGCGCGAAGCCCGACGTGTCGGCGCCGACCTGGCCGGCGAACCCGGCGAGGCCCGCGATGACCAGGGCGAGGCCGCCCAGGACGATCCGGCCGGGGCCGATCTTGTCGACGAGCTTGCCGCCGATCGGCATCGTGATCATCGCGCCGATGCCCTGCGGGATGAGCAGGAGGCCGGTGTGGAAGGCGCTCTCGCCCCGCACCACCTGGTAGAAGAGCGGCATCAGGAGCATCGCGCCGAAGAACGCGAGGTTGAACAGCACCATCGTGCCCGAGGCCGTCGCGACCGAGCGGCGCGCGAAGAGCCGCAGGTCGATGAGCGGCACCTCGGCGCGCAGCGCGCGCAGCACGAAGCCGACGACGAGGACCGCGCCGACCGCGGTGAACCCGATGACCTTGGCGGAGTCGAACGCACCCTGCTCGGCGCCCGTCGCCAGCCCGTAGATGAGCGAGGCGAGGCCGGGCGACAGCAGGAGCAGGCCGAGGAGGTCGAGCTTCTCACCGGGCTGCGGCGAGTCCTTGTCGAGGATGCGCCAGGAGAGGAACAGGGCGAGCGCGCCGATCGGCACGTTGATGTAGAAGATCCAGCGCCAGGAGACGTCGTCGACGAGCCAGCCGCCGAGGATCGGGCCGGAGATGGGGCCGAGCAGCATCGGGATGCCGACGACGCTCATGACCTGCCCGACGCGCTGCGGGCCGGCCTTCTGGGTGAGGATCGTCATACCGGCGGGCATGATCATGCCGCCGCCGAGTCCCTGCAGGACGCGGAACGCGATGAGCGACTCGGCCGACCACGCCATGCCGGCGAGGCCCGAGCCGATGACGAACAGGCCGATCGAGACCATGTAGAGGCGCTTGGTCCCGAAGCGGCTCGCCGCCCATCCCGTGACGGGGATCACGGTGGCGAGCGCGAGGGTGTAGCCGGTCGCGATCCACTGGATCTGCGACAGCGGAGCGTTGAACTCCACGGACAGGTCGCGGATGGCGACGTTCACGACGGTCACGTCGAGGATCGACATGATCGCGCCGAGGACCACGACGGCGGCCACGGCGAGCACGCCGCGGTCGAGGCCGGCCGCCTCGTTCGACTTGCCTACAGAGGCGGCGCTCGCCTCTGGGGGGGCTGAGGAACTCAACTATCTTCCTATCTTGATCGATGTGCGACATGCGAAAAGGACTCGTCGACCGGACACCCCCCGACGCCTTCGCAGGCGTGTGCGGTGTTCGCCTTTCGTCCGCCGCGGGACAAACCCCTGCCGCGGATCCCAGCCCCGGTGAACGCGCTTGTGCCAAGTGTCCCCGCCCTCCGGAAGAGACTCGCGGAGGGGGCTGCCTCTCGGCTTCGCACGAATCCCGAAACCTATCGGACCCCGGTGACAGAATCGCCCGCCGAGCCCTCTCCCGCTGGTGACGGCTCCGCGCGACCCCGGCAGGTTCCATCTTGACGGGCTCCGCGGAGGGCGCGCCGGGGCCCGGCGGTGAGACCGCCGTGCCCGTCGGGCAGGGGGATGCCGCCGTGAAGGCAGCGGGTCGGTCAGCGGGGTCGGTCAGCGGGGTCAGCGCAGGGAGGCGCCGTAGACGTGCTCGACGGCCATCGTCATCAGCACCCTGCGGTCGGCGACCATCGCGGCGCGGTACTCGGCCCAGTCCGGGTGCTCCCCTGCGGCGGCCCGGTAGTACCGGACCAGAGCCTCGACCTCGGGGCCGTCCGGGTCGGCGCCGGGGCCGGTGAGGGTCACCGTGCCTTCGGCGGTCGCCCAGGAGCTTCCGTCGGGCCCGGTGACCTCCAGCGCGGCCCTCGGGTCGCGGCGCAGGTTCGCCGTCTTGGCCCTGCCCTCGGTCATCGAGACGTAGAGGATTCCGGCGTCCCGGTCGTAGAAGGGCATGACGGGCGAGAGCTGCGGGAGTCCGTCCCGCTTGAGGGTCGCCAGGACGCCGAGCCTGCTTTCGGCGAGCAGCGCGCGCGGGTCGAACGGAGTGGCGTTCATATCCAGGAGAAGTCTCCGGCCTGCGCGCGCTATTCCCCTTCCTGCGCAACGGTTCCGCTGCTTCCCGGACCACGGCGATCGTCCCAGACGACACGGTCGAATTAAGGCCATATTTCTGCCGGTTTCTACCGGGGTGCCGTAATGTTCGGGCCGCCCCGGTACCCCCCGCCCCCTGGAGCGGTTCCGCGCGAAAGGCCGGGACTCCGTCCCGGAGATGGACATCTGGGCGCAGCTCCTGCCCGCCTCCCCCGACGTCCTGACCGCGCTCCTCGCCGAGCAGGGCACGATGACGTTCGCCGAGGGGGACCCGGCGAGCCCCAACGCGCTGGCCCCCGGCAAGCGCCCCAGGATCACCCCGCACGCCACCGAGCCGCGCACGGTCGAGTTGGAGGCCCCGCTCTACGACGCGCTCCACGAGGCGCTGGAGGCCCGCGGCTACACGGTCCGGAGGCTCGCCCGCTGGGACAGGGAGCTGGACGGCGTCGGGATCGTCCGGACCCTGCCCGACGGAACCGTGCAGGCCGGGGCCGACCCGCACGAGAGCACCACCGCGTTCGTCCGCTGAGGGGAAGTGAGAAATAACGATCTAGAATCCCTCTCCGACCGGACAAGCCAACAAGTCGGCTCGTTCGGCTTATGACTGCTATGGTCCGAGACGTCCATCCCCCAAGATCTTCAGTCGAGACCGGCGCGACGGCGTCCGCGCGGCCGGGACACGACGCCGCGGAGCCACGTGACCTCGCATCGACAGTCGTCCCCACCCCCCGCCCATGGCTGAGCGCAGCCTCGGACGCCGCAGATTCCTGCTCGGCTCGGGCGTCCTGACGACGGCAGCGGTCCTCCCGGCCGCGGCGCCCCTCACCACGAGCGGCTCCGCGAACGACGAGACCGCCTACCGGGCCCCCGCCAAGCCGAACTTCGTCGTGATCATCGCCGACGACTTCGGGTGGGGGCAGATCGGCGTCCAGGGCCAGACGAAGATCGCGACGCCGCGGATCGACAAGATGGCCCGCGAAGGCCTCAGGTTCACCGACGCCTACGCCGCCGCGCCCGTCTGCGCGCCCGCCCGCGCGTCGCTGCTGACCGGCCTGCACGGCGGTCACTCCCCCGTCCGCCGCAACCCGCCGGACGACGGCGACCTGCCGCTGCCCGACGGCATCCCGACCATCGCGACGCTGCTCCAGAACGCCGGCTACCGGACCGGCCTGTTCGGCAAGTGGGGCTTCGGCGGACAGATGCCGAACCCGTCCCACCCTTTCGCGCACGGGTTCACCGACTTCTACGGCTACCTCACGCACTTCGCCGCCAAGAGCTACTACCCGACGCGGCTCATGGACGGCATGAAGTACGAGTACCTGGAAGGGAACAAGGGCGACTCCGGGCCCACCTACGGGCCGGAGGCGATCATGAAGAGGGCGATGGCCTTCCTCAAGGAGTCCAAGGACGAGCCCTTCCTC
The DNA here is from genome assembly GCF_054783995.1 of Actinocorallia aurea. NCBI lineage: Bacteria > Bacillati > Actinomycetota > Actinomycetes > Streptosporangiales > Thermomonosporaceae > Actinocorallia > Actinocorallia aurea. The sequence goes on along the minus strand of NZ_BAAGPQ010000026.1, from coordinate 6,540 downwards.
CTCATGCTCACCCTGCCGCTGCCGCACGCCCCGTCGGTCGGCCCGCCGTCGCTCGGCAGGTACGCGAGCAAGAAGACCTGGCGGCGGCCCGACAAGGTGCACGCCGCCCAGATCACCCACCTCGACGGGTACGTCGGCAGGATCCTCGACGGGCTGCGCGCGGGCGGCCTCGACGATGACACCGTCGTCATCTTCACCGGCGACAACGGCCCGCACGAGGAGAACGGCGTCCGCCCGAACTTCTTCGACGCCAACGGGAAGTTCCGCGGCTACAAGCGCAACCTCTACGAGGGCGGCATCCGCGTCCCCTTCATCGTGCGCTCCCCCAAGATCATGGCCAAGACCAAGGGCAAGAAGACCGCCCACCCGACGGTCCACTACGACCTGATGGCCACCTTCGCCGCCTTCGTCGGGGCGGAGGCCCCGGCCGACACCGACGGCCTGTCCCTGCTCCCCGTCCTCGTCGGGAAGGGCGCGGTGCCGAAGCACCAGTACCTGTACTGGTCGCGGCTGTACGCGGGTTCCACGCCGTCGCAGCGCAAGGAGGACGGCAAGTTCGGCCGGAACGCCGCGGCGGCCGTCCGGTTCGGCAAGTGGAAGGCCGTCGGCTTCGCCCCCGGCGCCGGGTACACGACGCCCGACGCGAGGTGGAAGATCGAGCTCTACGACCTCACCGCCGACCCGGGCGAGAAGAAGAACCTGGCCAAGAAGCACCCCGACCTCGTGGCCAGGTCCCGCACCTACATGAAGGCCTCCTGGCGCAACCCCTGAGGAGACCCCCATGGCCGATGAGCACGCACCCGGCGCGTCGCCCGGCGGGCCGCCTCTCCTGGAGAGGCGGCTGAGCTGGCGGCCGACGCTGCCCCTGATCGCCGCCTTCGCGGTGCTCGGGGCGGCCGCGGGCGCCGCCGCGGTGCGCCTGGAGTCCGGCGAGCTGCTCTTCCTGGCGCTCTTCTGCGCCGTCGGCATCGGCTTCCTCGTCGTGGTGACGCTCGGCGCCCGCACCGTCGTCGGCGTCGACGGCGTGCGCGACAAGCGCCCGTTCGCCGCCGAGCTCTTCATCCCGTGGGACGAGGTCACGGACGTCGTGGTGGCCGGGCAGCGCACCCGCGTCGTCGCGCTCACCCGTCGCTCTCACGGCCCGCGCACCCTCTCCGGCATCCGCGACGGCGACCCCCCGGTCGACGGCCTGGACTTCGCGGGCGTCGTCGCGGTCCTCCGCGCCCGCGCCCGCGCCCATCGCGCCGCGCCCTGACCGTAAGGGGCGGGGCGGGCGCCGGGGGCCGAGCGGGATGGGCGAAGATCGCTGCTGTCCCCGTCCACCCCGGAGAGAGGAATGCCGGTGACCGACACCTACGCGGCCTTCACCAGCCTGCGGTTCGACCGTCCCGCCGACGGCGTCCTGCGCATCACGTTCGACGCGCCCAACCTCAACGCCGTCGACCCGAAGGCGCACCGCGAACTCGCCGACATCTGGCACGTCATCGACCGCGACGAGGAGACCCGCGTGGTGCTCGTGCGCGGCGCGGGCAAGGCGTTCTCGGCGGGCGGCACGTTCGACCTCATCGAGAGCCTCGCCGAGGACTACACGGCGCGCGCCCGGGTCATGCGCGAGGCCAGGGACATGGTCTACGGCGTCATCAACTGCGCCAAGCCCGTCGTCTCGGCCCTGCACGGCCCTGCCGTCGGGGCGGGTCTGGTCATCGGGATGCTCGCCGACATCTCTATCGCCGCGCGCTCGGCGAAGATCGTCGACGGGCACACGCGCCTGGGCGTCGCGGCCGGCGACCACGCCGCGATCTGCTGGCCGCTGCTGTGCGGGATGGCCAAGGCCAAGTACTACCTCCTGACGTGCGAGACGCTCACCGGCGAGGAGGCCGAGCGGATCGGCCTGGTCTCCAAGGTCGTCGACGACGACCAGGTGCAGGACGAGGCGCTGCGCGTCGCGACCTCGCTCGCGGCGGGACCTGCGGCGGCGCTGAGCTGGACCAAGCGGTCGCTCAACCACTGGTACCGGGTCGCGTCGCCCATCTTCGAGACCTCGCTCGGCCTGGAGTTCCTCGGCTTCAGCGGGCACGAGGTCGGCGAGGGGCTCGCCTCGCACCGGGAGAAGCGGCGGCCCGACTTCGCCCAGGTGAACCGCGAGCACCCCCTCGACCTCTGACGCGCGGCGGGGCGTCGGCCGGACGGCGCGGTCTTGACACCTCCGCGTCCCGCTGCCGAGCATGGGAGCCCCCACCCCTGGAGCCCCTCATGTCGATGGCCGTGCCCCTCGTCCCGCACCCCCGGCACGGGATCCACGCGCCGTCGGCGGGCAGCCCCGCCCGGCGCCCCGGCTCGGTGCGGCGCACCGCGACCACCGACATGCTCCGCCCGGACGGGCCGGGCGGCCCTCTCGTGCTGCGCGGAAGAGGCCGGGACATCGTCACCGGCCCGGACGGGAGGGCCGTGGTCGTGGCCGCCGCCGAGACCGAGGCCGTGGTGGACTACGCGGCGGGTCGACGGCTGCTGTCCCTGTCGACCTCGCCGGAGCGGCCCGGCCTCGCCGCGCTCCTCGGCGACACGATCGGGTCCGGGTTCCGCAACCGGCTGGACGCCGCCGACCCGGCACTCCGTGCCGAGCACGGCCTCCTGTACCTCATCCTCGACGACTTCCCCGTCACGTCGCTGGTGTCCGGGCACGCCGTCGTCGTCACCCTTCCCGAGTTGTCGCTGCCGCCCGACCGGGCCGCGGCGGCCTTCCCCGTCGACCTGTGCGCCGGATTCGCCGCAGGAAGCACCCTCATGGGGAACGTCGAGCGGACCGGCATGCCCCCGATCGTCGTGGGCCCCGAGGCGCCCGCGCTCACCGACCCGGCCGACCCGGACGGCTGGCACGTCCTCGACCCGCTCCCGCCGACGGGGATGCGGCGCGCCCGCAGGATCGACGTCGACCCGTCGACCGGGGAGATCCAGGCGGTCTTCCGCGACTCCTACACGCGCCCCGACGGCGTCGAGACCGTCATCCACGAGTACACCCTGGAAGCCTCGTGCGCTGCGGACCCCTCGGGCTCCGGAGGCGTCCTGACGGCCTGCGAGGCGACGCCGCGCGTCCTGCCCTGGATGGAGTGCCCCGCCGCCGTCGCCAGCGCCCGCCGCCTCGCGGGACTCCCGCTGGCCAGCCTGCGCGACCACGTCCGGACCGCCTTCACCGGCCCGTCCACCTGCACCCACCTGAACGACACGCTCCGCGCCCTCGAAGACGTCGCCCACCTCCTGGCGGTCGGCTCCCGCGCCGCCACCTGACCCACGCTCCGGCCGCCGCCGCGTCCCGCGCGGCCTTGCCCAGCGCGGGTGCGTGCGGCGGGTGCGGGCGGGGCGCTCAGCGGTCGCCGGTGAGGGCGGTGAGGAGGGCGCCGAGTTCGGTGCGCTGGGCGTCGGTGAGGGCCGCGAAGAGGGACTCGGCGGTGGCGCGGCGGGCCTCGCGCATGCGGGCGCCGACGCCGAGGGCCTTGGCCGTGGGGTGCAGCAGGGTGGCGCGTCGGTTGGCCGGATCGGGGACCCGGGTGACGAGCCCCTCCTGCTCCAGGGCGTCGATCACGCTGGTGACCGAGCGGGGGACGATCCGCAGCGACTCGGCCACGACGGCCATGCGCGGTGGCTCGGGCGAGTTGAGGACGACGCGCAGCGCCCTGGCCTGCGCGGGGGTGAGCCCGAGGGGTGCCATCGCCTGCTTCTCCCCGTGCCTGATGCGGCGCGCCGCCTGCATCAGGAGATCGGCCAACTGGGCGGAGTCCATGGTCGGAGTCTACCTCATTGTTCAGTTCGAAAACTGTGAGGTAGACTCATTAAGAGACAAGCTCACTAAGGAGGCGACGATGACCTTCCCGCACCCCGATCAGAAGCTCCAGACCACCTCAAAGCCCCACCGAGAACCCGCGCGCGGGCCCGGCCAGAAGGCCGACATCCCCCGGATCCTGCGCCTGTTCACGCCCTACCGCAGGCCCCTGCTCGTCATCGCCCTGTTCGTGGCGTTCTCCGCCCTGGTCTCCGTGGCGTCGGCGTTCCTGCTGCGCGAGATCGTCGACACCGCGCTGCCGCAGGGCAGGGTCGGGCTGCTGAGCCTGCTCGCGCTCGGCATGGTCGCCATCGCGGTCGTCACCAACGTGTTCTCCGTCGTGCAGGCCTACCTGTCGACCAAGGTCGGGCAGCGGGTCATGCACGACCTGCGCACCGCCGTCTACGGGCACATGCAGCACATGTCGCTCGCGTTCTTCACACGGACCCGCACCGGCGAGGTGCAGTCCCGCATCTCCAACGACATCGGCGGCATGCAGTCGACGGTCACCTCGACCGCGACCCAGCTCGTGTCGAACCTGACCGCCGTCCTCGCCGCGCTCGTCGCCATGATCGCCCTCGACTGGCGGCTCACCCTGGTGTCCCTGGTGATGCTGCCGGTGTTCATGCTGGTCACCAAGCAGGTCGGCGGGCAGCGCAAGAAGTTCACCGTGCGGCGGCAGAAGCAGCTCGCGCACATGTCGGCGATGGTCGAGGAGTCGCTGTCGGTCAGCGGCATCCTGCTCGGCCGCACCATGGGCCGCTCGGCCTCGCTCACCGAGGAGTTCGCCGCCGAGTCCGAGAAGCTCGCCGATCTGGAGATCCGCTCGGAGACGGCGGGCCGCTGGCGCATCTCCAACATCCAGCTCGTCATGGCCACGATGCCCGCGATCATCTACTGGGTCGCCGGCCTCGCCTCCGCGCAGGGCAGCCCGCTGGTGACGATAGGCACGCTCGTCGCCTTCACCACCCTCCAGGGCAACCTCTACCGCCCGCTGAACATGCTGCTCTCCACGGGTGTGGACCTCCAGACGTCCACCGCCCTGTTCCACCGCATCTTCGAGTACCTGGACCTGCGGCCCGACGTCGCCGAGCCGGCGCGGCCCGTCCCGCTGCCCGAGGTGCGCGGGGAGGTCCGCCTCGACCATGTCGGCTTCTCCTACGGGCCCGACCGCAAGGCCCTCGACGACGTGACGGTCACCGTCCCGGCCGGCACGAGCCTCGCCGTCGTCGGCCACACCGGCTCCGGCAAGACCACCCTCGGCTACCTGATCCCCCGCCTCTACGACGCCGGTTCTGGCGCGGTGACGATCGACGGCGTCGACGTCCGCGACCTGTCCGCCGAGACCCTCGCCGCCGCCGTCGGCGTCGTCTCCCAGGAGACCTACCTCTTCCACTCCTCCATCGCCGACAACCTCCGCTTCGCCAAGCCCGACGCGACCGACGCCGAACTGGAGAAGGCGGCCCGCGCCGCCCGCATCCACGACCACATCATGTCGCTGCCCCAGGGCTACGCGACCCTCGTCGGCGAGCGCGGCTACCGCTTCTCCGGCGGCGAGAAGCAGCGCCTGGCCATCGCCCGCACCCTCCTGCGCGACCCTCCGATCCTCGTCCTCGACGAGGCCACCAGCGCCCTCGACAACACCACGGAACGTGAGGTCCAGCACGCCCTCGACGCCCTGTCCGAGGGCAGGACCACCATCACCATCGCGCACCGCCTGTCCACCATCCGCGACGCCGACCAGATCATCGTCCTCGATCACGGGCGGGTCGCCGACCGGGGCGCCCACGCGGAGCTGATCGCCGCCGGCGGCCCCTACGCGGCCCTCGCCGGGGGCTCGCCCGAGCTCGCGGCCACCGCCTGAGCGCGCCGCGCTCGCGGCCGCGAGGAGCCGGGCCCCGGCCGGGCGGGCGCCGCGGTCAGAGTGCCGGCCAGAGTGTCGGACGGTGCTCGTAGGCTGGCCTCCGACGACGGAAGGAGGCCCGATGGCCGATCCGACGCTGGACGGGCAGGTCGCCGAGCTGGCGGCCGAGCTCGCCGCGCTGCACGACCCGAAGATCCAGGCGGTGAACGAGCGCCACGGCGACGACCACGGGGTGAACCTCACCCGGCTGCGGGAGGTCGCCAAACGGCTCAGGACGCGGCAGGACCTCGTGCCCGCGCTGTGGGAGACGCGGGACTCCGCGGCCCGCCTGCTGGCGATCCTGGTCTGCCGGCCGAAGGCCTTCGAGAGCGACGCCCTGGACGCCATGCTCCGCGACGCGCGCACCCCCAAGGTGCACGACTGGCTCGTCAACTACGTGGTGAAGAAGAGCCCGCACGCCGAAGGGCTCCGCCTCGCCTGGCTGGCCGACCCCGATCCGGTCGTCGCGAGCGCGGGCTGGGCGCTGACCGTCGAACGGGTGGCCAAGAAGCCCGCCGGCCTCGATCTCCCCGGCCTCCTCGACACCATCGAGAAGGACATGAAGGACGCCCCCGACCGCCTCCAGTGGGCGATGAACCACTGCCTGGCCCAGATCGGCATCAGCCACGCCGGGCTCCGGCCCCGGGCCGTCGCCGTCGGCGAGCGCCTGGAGGTTCTCAAGGACTACCCGACCCCACCGAACTGCACCTCCCCCTACGCCCCGACGTGGATCGCCGAGATGGTCCGCCGCGCCGGGGCCTAGGCCGTGTCCTGTGAATCTTGGTGTTCGGCTGAGGTGGATCTTGGTGTGGGGGTGTGA
>NZ_BAAGPQ010000025.1:0-49360 GCF_054783995.1 Actinocorallia aurea | reverse complement strand
GGGTCGGTCGGGGCGGGTGGCCGTGGTGGCGGGGGATTCGGAGGGGGTGGGGGCTTGGCATGGGTGGCGGGTGGTTTTGGAGGGGCTTGGGGGGAGGTTGCCGGATATTTCCGTAAGTGATGCTGATGCGGCTCGGTGGAGTGTGGTGCGGGCCGTCAGGGCGGCGTTGGCGGGGGCGGGCGGGCCTGTCGTGCTGGTGTTCGATGACCTGCAGTGGCTGGACAGTCCGTCGCTTCAGGTGCTGGCGGCGCTCGCCGAATCGGTCGCGGACCTGCCGTGCTGCGTGCTGGCGACGGTGCGGGACACGGCGCCCGACGCGGACGGGCCGTTCGCGGCGGTGTTGGCCGCGCTGACGCGGGCGGGGGCCGTGCGGGTGGGGCTCGGCAGGTTCACGCTCGCCGAGACCCGGCGCTACGTGCGGGCGGTCGGCGGCGGCGCGGTGCCCGAAGACCAGGTCGCGGCCCTGCACGAGCGGACCGGCGGCAACCCGCTGTTCCTCCGCGAGATGACCCGCCTGCTCGCCGAGACTCCGGGCGGAGCGCGGGCCGGGCTGCCGGGCGACGTGCGGGCCCTCCTCGCGCAGGTCCCCGACGGCATCCGCGACGTCGTCCGGGTCCGGGTGGCCGCGCTTCCCGAAGACGTGCGCGCGATGCTCGCCGCGGCGGCCGTCCTCGGTCGGCGCGTCGATGTGGAGCTCCTCGGACGGGTGTGCGGTCTGGATCCCGACGAGGCGCTCGACCTCGTCGACCTGGCCGTCATCCATCGCGTCCTCGAGGAGGATCCGGAGGGGATCGGTCAGGTGAGGTTCGGCCACGCCCTGGTGCGGGACGCGATCCTCGCCGAGATGCGGCCGGGCCGCCGGGCCGCGCTGCACCTGAAGGCCGCCGACGCGCTCGCCGAGGACGGCGGCCCCGTCGCCGCGCTCGCGGCCCATCTCGACGCGGCGGCGGCGCGGATGCCGCGCCTGGCGGGGCGGGCCGTCGAGGCGGCCGAGGCCGCCGCCGAAGAGGCGACCCGCCGCAACGCCCCCTACGAGGCGGCGCGCTGGCGCGAGCGCGCGCTGCGCCTCGCCGAGACCGACCGCGACCTTCCCGACGCGCGCCGGCACGGTCTGCTCGTCGCGCTCGCCGCCGCCCGCCGCGACGCCTCCGATGTCGCGGGCGCACGCGAGGCGATGCTCGCCGCGGTCGCCCTCGCCGAGGAGCTCCGCGACGAGAAGGGCGTCGCCGAAGCCCTCGTCGCCTACGGCGCGGCGACCGCCCCCGTCTGGCCGGGCCCCTTCCCCGACCCCGTCGTGCTGCACCGCCTGGAGGCCAGCGTCCGGGGCCGCGACGCCCTCGACGACGGGCTGGGCGGCCTCCTCCTCGCCTGCCTCGCCGCCGAGACCGCCAAAACGGGGGACGTCGCAGCCACCCGAGCCGTCTCAGGGCAGGCCGTCGCCCGTGCGCGCGCGGCCGGCGACGTTGCTCTCCTCGCGCGCATCCTCGGCGCCCACCTCGTGACGACCTGGGCCGCCGACACCGTCGAGCAGCGGATCGAGTGGTCGCGCGAGCTCGCCGCCCTGCCCGCCGGCCCCGCCGCCGAAGCGCTCGGCCGCTGGTTCGCGGGCGTCTCCCTGCTGGAGGCCGGACGTCGCGGGGAGAGCCGCGTCGAGGTCGAGCGCAGCGGCAGGCTCGCCGAACGCCTCGGCCTGCCCGCCCTCCTCGCCCAGCAGGGCTGGTTCGCCGCCATGGAGCGCTTCGCCGAAGGCGACCTCGCGGCGGCCGAGGCGGCGACGGACGCGGCCGCAGCCCTGCACCGCAGCACCGGCATGTGGGGTGCGGAAGAGTCGGTCGCGAGCCAGCTGTTCGCCTTGCGCGACGAACAGGACCGCCTTCCCGAACTCGTCCCGGCGCTCACCGCCGTCGCCGACGCCGGAATGCCCGGCATGATCGAGGGCGCCGCGCTCGGCCTGCTGCGCGCGGGCGATGAGACCGCCGCCCGCGCCGCCCTGGACCGCGCCTTCGCCGATCCTCCGCTGCCCGCGTGGGGCCTGGTGCACTCGTGGGCGGTCCGCGCGGAGGTCTGCGCCGCCGTGGGCTCCCCGGCCCAGGTCGCCGAGGCAGAACGCGTCCTCGCCCCGCACGCGGGTCGCGTCGCGCTGGCCGGGACCGGCGTGCTGTGCCGGGGCGCGGTCGCCCGCCTGCTCGGCCTCCTCGCCGAACGCCGCGGCGACCTCGCCGAGGCCGAGGCCCATCTGCGCTCCGCACTCGCCCTGGAGGACGTGACGGGCCTCACCGTCTGGGCGGCTCACTCCCGCGTCGCCCTCGCCCGGGTCCTGCGCGCCGCGGGCGGCGATCCCGGCACCCTCCTCGACGAGGCCGCCGCCACCGCCTCGCGCGGCCTGCTCCGCCTGGCCCGCGCCGTCGAGACGGCGAGGGGCCCCGACCCGGCCCGCTGGTGGTGACGCGGAGGGTGCCGTGTGTCACGCGGACGATTTGGCCGCGCCGGCCCGCTCGTGGTGACCCGTAGGGTGTCGTACGTCACTCGGGCGATTTGGCGGCGTTCGCGATGTGGCCTAGATTCGCGGATTATGGCATCTTCGCAGGTCGTCCTGCCCTCTCCGGCCGAGATCCGGCTCGTCGTCACGGACATGGACGGCACCCTCCTCGACGGCGAGGGTCGTGTCCCGGCCGACCTGTGGGCCCTGCTGCCCCGGCTCCGCTCCCACGGGATCGTGTTCAGCCCGGCGAGCGGCCGCCAGTACGCGACGCTGGCCCACGAGTTCTCCGGCGTCGACGACGGCATGGCCTACATCGCGGAGAACGGGGCCTACGTGGTCCGCGACGGCGTCGAGCTGAGCTCCGTCTGCCTGGCCCCCGACGTCATCACGCGGGCGGTCGAGGCGACGCGGCGGCTGGCCAAGGACGGGGCGGACGTCGGCGCGGTCGTCTGCGGCAAGCGCGCCGCCTACATCGAGCGCTCCGACGAGCGCTTTCTCGCCGAGGTCGCCCGCTATTACCACGCCTACCGCGTCGTCGAGGACGCCACCCGCGTGGAGGACGACGCGATCAAGGTCGCCGTCTTCAGCTTCGGCCCGTCCGAGGAGACCACCTACCCGGCCATCGCCGCCGCCTGCCCGGACCAGCAGGTCGTCGTCTCCAGCCACCACTGGGTGGACGTCCTCGACCCGCACGTCGACAAGGGCGTGGCCCTGCGCAGCCTCCAGGCCGAGCTCGGCGTCACCCCCGACCAGACGATGGTCTTCGGCGACTACCTCAACGACCTCGCCATGCTCGACCGCGCCACCTGGTCGTTCGCCACGGCCAACGCGCACCCCGACGTCCTGGCCCGCGCCCGCCACCTGGCCCCGGCGAACACCGAGCAAGGCGTCATCCGCACCCTCACCGCCCTCCTCGACGGCCGCTGACCCGGCCGCCCGCGGGGCAGCGGGCCCCGGTCGTCCCTATTTCCTACTAATGCTACCGTAATTACCTGATTAGCAGGCTAGGGACGTAAGGACGGCTCATGGCACGGCAGATTCACCTCGGCGGTTTCCAGATCGCCTCACAGGTCACCCACTCCCACGCGGCGTGGCGGCACCCCGCCTCTGACCCCGCGGTGTTCGACCACGAGCACTACCACCGGGTCGGCCGGATCCTGGAGCGCGGCAAGTTCGACTTCGTCTTCTTCGCCGACCTCCTGGCCAGCCCGAGCCGGTTCGGCGGCGGCATCGAGGAGGGACTGCGCCGCGGCACCCAGGCGTCGGCGACGCTCGACCCGGTGCTCGTCGCCTCCAGCATCGCCGCGGTGACCCGGCACCTGGGCGTCGCCGTCACCAAGAGCACGACGTACTTCCACCCGTACGACGTCGCCCGCGCCTTCGCCTCGCTCGACCACCTGAGCCGCGGCAGGGCCGCGTGGAACATCGTCACCTCGCTCAGCCAGGCCGAGGCGCTCAACTTCGGCGTCGCCGAGCACCTCGAACACGACCTGCGCTACGACAAGGCCCAGGAGTTCGTCGAGGTAGCGGCGAAGCTCTGGGAGAGCTGGGACGCCGACGCGATCGTCGCCGACAAGGAGTCGGGCGTCTTCGCCGACCCGGCGAAGATCCGCCGGATCGACCACGACGGAAAGTTCTACCGGACGCGCGGCCCGCTGAACGTGCCGCGCTCGCCGCAGGGACGTCCGGTGCTCATCCAGGCCGGCGCGTCCGCGAAGGGCAAGGACTTCGCCGCGCGCTGGGCGGAGGCCATCTTCGAGATCGACCCGACGCCCGAAGGCCGCCGCGCCTACTACGACGACATCAAGTCCCGCGTGTCCGACGCGGGCCGCGACCCGGCGAAGGTGCTGATCTTCCCGGCGGTGATGACGTTCGTCGGCGAGACCGAGTCGATCGCCCGGGAGAAGCAGGCGTTCCACAACGAACTCGCCGACCCGATCTCCGGCCTCATCACCCTGTCGACCCACACCGACCACGACTTCTCCCAGCACGACCTCGACGCCCCCGTCGAGGACATCCAGGTGCCGGGCACCCAGGGCCTCTTCGACGTCGCCCGCCGCCTCAGCGAGCGCGACAACCTCACCCTCCGCGACATCGGCGGGCTCTACGCCCAGGGCGTTCTCCTCCCGCAGTTCGTCGGCACCGCCGCGGACGTCGCCGACCAGTTGGAGGCGGCCTTCACCGGCGCCGAGGCCGACGGCTTCATGATCTCCGCCGCCCAGACCCCGGGCGCGTTCAACGACTTCGTCGACGCCGTCGTCCCCGAACTCCAGCGCCGCGGCCTCTTCCGTGACGAGTACATCGGCACCACCCTCCGCGACCACCTCGGCCTCGACGCCGTCTGACGGCTCCGCGGGATCGGGGTGGCGGCTCCGCCCGCACCCCGACCCGGCCGGGGCCCGGGGCTCAGAGGGTGATGACGGTCTTGCCCTGGGCGTGGCGCCGCTCGACGTGGCGGAGGGCGTCGGGGAGTTCGGCGAAGGGGTGCGTGCGTTCGATCGCGGGGGTGAGGCGGCCGGTCTCGGCGAGGGAGGCGAGGAACTCCAGGTCGGCGGTGTTGGGCTTCCAGGAGACCGCGGCGATGCGCTGCGGGACGAAGCGGTTGACGAGGGCGCCGCGGAAGATCTGGGACATGGGGCCGAGCAGGGGGTTGCGCACGGCGATGCCGCCGATGAGGACGAGTGCGCCCCGCGGGGTCAGGACGCCGCGGAACTCGCGGAAGGCGCGGTTGCCGACGATGTCCAGGACCAGGTCGTAGCGCTCCGGGCGGGCGGTGAAGTCCTCGCTCGTGTAGTCCACGACGTCGTCGGCGCCCAGTGACCGCACCAGTTCCACGCTGCGGGCGCTGCACACGCCCGTCACGCGGGCGCCGAGGGCCTTGGCGATCTGGACGGCGAACGTGCCGATCCCGCCCGCGGCCCCGTTGACGAGGACGCGCTGCCCCGCCTCGATCCGGCCTTCGTCGCGCAGCCCTTGCAGTGCCGTCTGCCCGGCCATGGACACCGCCGCCGCCTGCGCGAACGACAGTGCCGCCGGCTTGGCCGCCAGCCGCGAAGGCGACACCGCGACAGCCTCGGCGAACGCCCCCATCGGCACCTCCCCGAACACCTCGTCCCCGACGCGGAGCCCTTCGACGTCCGCCCCGACCTCGGCGACGACCCCGGCGAGATCCGCGCCGAGGATCGTGCCCGCCTTGGGCCGGAGCAGCCCGGTCTGGGTCCGCGCGAGGAACGGATCGGCCCGCAGGAACCGCCAGTCGTACGGGTTGACCGACGCGGCCCGCACCCGCACCAGCACCTCGTCGGGCGCGACCTCCGGCTCGGGCACGTCCCGCAGCTTCAGCACCTCGGGCGGTCCGTACCGATCCCAGGTCCAAGCCTTCATGTCCCTCTCCCTCCCAAGCGCACCGGGCAACTCCGGCGCACCTAGCCTTATGAGATAAGGCTACCTTACCGACTAAGGCTCCCTTACCGACTAAGGCTCCCTTAGTGAGTAAGGCTCCCTTAGTGAGTAAGGCTACCTTGCGGCGTAAGGCTGGTGAAGGCATGCGGGTGGCCGGATCCTGCCGTGCGGGAGGCAGCTAGGAGGCGGTGCGGCGCCGGTCCAGGCCGTCGAGGATGAGGTCGAGCGCGAACTCGAACTCGAACTGGTCGTCGCAGAATCCGAGCGTCCCGTCCGGATCGTCGTGGGCCGCCTCGGCGACCATCGCCGCGAGGTGCGGGAACGCCTCGGCCATCTGCTCCATCGCGGCCGCGTCCTGCGCGCCGCCCGCCCCGGGCTCGAACAGCTCCTGGCTGAACCCGAGCGCCCTGCTGCCCAGCACGTGCAGCGCCCGATGGGCGAGATCGTAGGAGAAACCGCCCGCCCGCAGCGTCCCGACGACCTCGTCGTAGTACGCGATGACCAGCGGACTCGTGGTGGGCCGCGACCCCAGCACGGCCGGCGCCCACCGGTGCCGCAGCAGCACCTGCCGCGCGGCGAGGATCCGGCCCCGCAGCGCGCCCCGCCAATCGACCTCGGGCGCGGGCCCCTCGACCGCGCCGACGGCCGCGAAGACCTCGCCGAGCAGCACCTCGACGATCCCGTCGAGCACCGCCTCCTTGTTCGCGACGTGGTGGTAGAGCGACATCGTCTCGACCCCGAGCTCCTGCGCCACCTTGCGCATGGTCAGCCCGTCGACGCCCTCGCGATCGGCCACGCCCGTGGCCGCCCGCAGCACCCGCCGCCGGCTCAGCGGTGTCCGCGGCGTCTCGTCCGCGACATCCTCATCGATCAAACGCCCCATGACCTACCCCTCCGTCGCACCCTACAACGGGCCCCGGCATCCCGGAGCGGCCCGAGCCGACGACCGCGGTCCGACGAACGCGGCGCATTGCGCCGGCGCACTTCGTTCGCATCGAAGGGGTCAGGGTCTTCACGGGTCGCCGCCTTCGGCCGAGCGGACCGCCGCGTCGGTGAAGTAGGCGGCGAGGAGGCGGCGGGTCTGTTCGATCATGGCGAGGTCGCCGTCCCGGGAGGTGCGGAAAGCCAGGTCGATGCCCACGGCGGCGGCCTGGATGGCGAGGCTCGTGACGCGGTAGGGGTCGGCGAGCGGGGGGAGGCCCGCTTCTTCGACCGCGCAGCGGTAGAGGGCCTCGGCCATGATGTCGCCGCCCGCCTCGGTGGTGCCCTCGGGCAGGTACTTCTCGCCGCCGGGGCGGGCCTCGCCGAAGTCGACGACGGTGAAGCCGGGGATGACCCGCCGCATCCGCACCGTCTCGTCGATGACGATCTCGCCCGCGCGCCCCCACGTCAGCCCGGGCTCCTCGGCGGCGCGGGCGCGCAGCCGGTCGAGCAGGATCTCCAGGTGGCGCAGGGCGAGCTGGCGCAGGAGGCCGAGCCTGCCGTCGAAGAACTGGTAGACGGTGCCGGTGGGCACCCCGGCCCGGCGGGCGACCTCGGCGATGGTGAGCCCGTCGGAGCCCACTTCGTCGAGGAGTTCCGCGCAGGCGTCGAGGACGCGTTCGACGCGTTCGCGGCTGCGCCGCTGCACCGGCCTGCGCCGTACCCCTTGACTCTCCACCCCACAGTCATAACATGGCGAACCGTCATGTTTCGAACATGACGCCCCCTCACGTTTCTCCCCCCGAAGGACAGGTGACCGCCGTGACCGAGCCCACCAGGCCCACGGCCCTCGACGGCGACCGCCCCCCGGCCGTCTCCCTGCGCTGGATGTCCCTGCTGGCCCTGGTCCAGCTCGGCGTGATCATGGCTTCGAACGCCTCGACGCAGATCCTGCTGCCGTCGCACGTCGAACGCATCGACGCGGCGCACAAGGAGTCGTCGCTGGCCCTGGTCCTCGCGGTCGGCGCGATCGTCACCGCGGTCGCGGGCCCGCTGGCCGGAGCCCTCTCCGACCGCACCCGCACCCGCTTCGGCCGCCGGAGGCCGTGGGTGGTCGGCGGATCGCTCCTGGGCGCGGCGGCCCTGGGGTTCCTGGGCGGGCAGCACTCAATCGCGGGCCTCATCGCCGGCTGGTCGCTGGCGCAGCTCGCCTTCACCCTCGTGCAGGGCACGGCGGTCGCCGCGGTGCCGGACCAGGTGCCGGTCGACCAGCGCGGCAGGGCCTCGGCGCTGGCCGGAGTGGCCGTGCTCGTCGGCCCGCTCATCGGCGGCGCGGTGGTGACCTTCGCGGTCACCGACCTGCCCGCCGGATACGCGGCGATGGGCGGGCTGCTGCTGCTCGCCGCCCTGCCGTTCCCGCTGCGCTACCGCGAGCCCGCCCTGCCGCCCCCGGGCCCGCGCCGCCCGCTCTGGTCGGGCCTGTGGGTCAGCCCCACGCGCCATCCGGACTTCGGCTGGGCCTGGCTGAGCAGGTTCCTGGTGAACCTTGCGCTGTCGATGGGCATCGGCTACCTGCTGTACTACCTGCGCGACGAACTCCGCTACGAGAGCCTGTTCCCCGGCGCGACGAACCAGCAGGGCGTGCTCACCATGGTGACCGTCTTCTCGCTGAGCAGCGTCCTGCCCGGCCTCGCCGCGGGCTGGTACGCCGACCGCAGCGGCCGGACCCGCGTCGTCGTCTTCGTCGGCGGGGCCGTCATGGCGCTCGCCGCCCTCACCCTCGCCGTCGGAAACGGCTGGTCGACCGCGCTGGTCGCGGCGGCGCTGCTCGGCGCGGGCACCGGCGTCTTCGTCTCCGTCGACCAGGCCATGGTGACGCGGCTGCTGCCCGCCGACGCCGACCGCGGCAAGGACCTCGGCGTGGTCAACCTGGCGACGGCGCTCGGCTTCGTCCTCGGCCCGGTGGTCGCCGCGCCGCTCGTCACCTCGCCGGGCGGCTACCCCCTCATGTTCGGCGTCGCCGCCCTCTGCGCGCTGGCCGGTGCCGCGCTGGTGTGGCGGATCAAGGGAGTCCGATGAGCCTCGACGAGTACCCCCGCCCGCAGCTCGCGCGCGACAGCTTCCTGAACCTCAACGGCCCCTGGGCCTACGCCATCACCGCGGCGGACGCCCCCGAGCCTTCGGCGTACGACGGCGAGATCCTCGTGCCGTACTCGCCCGAGTCCGACCTGTCCGGAGTGCGGCGCACCCTCGGTCCGGAGGAGGCGCTCTGGTACCGCCGCTCCCTGACGCTGCCCGACGGCTTCGTCCGCGACCGGGTGCTGCTCCACTTCGGCGCTGTCGACCAGACCTGCGCGGTGCTGCTCAACGGGGTCGAGGTCGGCCGGCACACCGGCGGCTACCTGCCCTTCGTCCTCGACGTCACCGAAGCTCTGGTCCCCGGTGAGAACACCCTCGTGGTGAAGGTCAGGGACGCCACCGACGCCGCGCCCCACGCGCGCGGCAAGCAGCGCCGGAAGCACGGCGGGATCTGGTACACCCCACAGTCGGGCATCTGGCAGACGGTCTGGGTCGAGTCTGTCCCGCAGTGCTATATCCGGAATCTAGTGATCGTCCCGCATCTGGCGGAGGCTTCCGTCGAGGTCACCGTGCACACCGACGCGGGCGGCCCGGCGCACGTGGACGTGCTGCGCGACGGGGAAGTGATCGCGTCCGGGCCGGCCGAGCCGGGCGAGCCCGTGCGCCTGCCGATCACCGACGTCCGCCCCTGGACGCCCGAGGACCCCTTCCTCTACGACCTCGAAGTCCGCCTGGGCGACGACCTCGTGCGCTCCTACTTCGGCATGCGCTCGTTCGGCGTCGGCCCCGACGCCTCCGGCCTGCCCAGGCTGCTGCTCAACGGCCGCCCGTACTTCCACGCGGGCGTCCTCGACCAGGGCTACTGGGAGGGCGGCCTGTACACGCCGCCGTCCGACGCGGCCATGGCGCACGACATCCAGGCCATGAAGGACCTCGGTTTCACCATGCTGCGCAAGCACGCCAAGATCGAGCCGCTGCGCTGGTACCACCACTGCGACAGGCTCGGCATGCTCGTCTGGCAGGACGCCGTCAACGGCGGCGAGCCTTATCGGCCGGCGGTCGTGACGGTGCCGGCCGTCGCCCCGTTCGTCCGGCTCCGCGACGTGGGGGCCCGCGCGCACCGCAGGTTCGGCAGGTCCGACGCGGCGGCCCGCGCGGGGTTCGAGCACGAGCTGCACGCCACCGTCGAACACCTCCGCAACGTCGTGGGCCTGGCCGTCTGGGTGCCGTTCAACGAGGGCTGGGGCCAGTTCGACGCGGCCCGGATCGCCGCCGGGCTCGCCGCCCTCGACCCGACCCGCACCGTCGACCACGCCAGCGGCTGGCACGACCAGGGCGCCGGCGACCTCCGCAGCCTCCACGTCTACTTCCGCCGCTTCCGCGTCCCCCGCCGCCGCGACCCCCGCGTCCTCGCCCTCACCGAGTACGGCGGCTACAGCCTCCCCCTCGACGGCCACCGCAGCAGCGCCCGCGTCTTCGGCTACCGCCGCTACAGCTCCCCCGAAAAGGCCACCCGCGCCTTCGTCCGCCTCCACGAGACCCAGATCATCCCCGCCATCCCCCGAGGCCTCAGCGCCACCGTCTACACCCAGCTCAGCGACGTCCAAGACGAGATGAACGGCCTCCTCACCCAAGACCGCCAAGTCCTCAAACTCGACCCCGCCGCCGTCCGCGCCATCACCACCCGCCTCCGCTACTCGTGATCCTCGGCGAAGCCGTGCAACCGGGTGGGGGGCGGGGCGCGAATACCGGGGGAATGAGGAGGTGGGACCATGCCGGTTCTTTCGCGAGTGGTGCGGACGGCTTCGCCGGTGGGGGCGGTGGCCGGGTTCCTGACGGACTTCACGACGGCCGAGCAGTGGGATCCGGGGACCGTCAGATGCCGGAGGCTGGACGGGGGGCCGGTGCGGGTGGGTTCCCGCTTCGAGAACGTGTCGCGCTTCAGGGGGAAGGAGACGACGCTGGTCTACCGGGTGGAGGAACTCGTCGAGGGCGAGCGGGTGCTGCTCATCGGGGAGAACAAGACGGTGACGACGATCGACGACCTCCGCTTCGAGCCTCTCGGCGCGGGCTCCCGCGTGCGTTACCAGGTCGACTTCCGCTTCAAGGGCCTCGCCCTCCTCGCCGTCCCGTTCCTGCGCCCGTCCCTCACCCGCCTGGCCGACGACGGCGCGGCCCAGATGAGGCGCGTCCTCGACGCCCTCCCGCACCGCTGATCCCGTGGCGCACGTCAGAGCCCGGTGCCCGAGCAGATGCGGTCGGCGGCCTCCGAACAGGACAGCTCGACGCGGAACCCGTCGGCGTCCTTGAGGAGGATGACGCGCCCGGTGACGGGCTGCCACCGGTCGTTGATGAGGATGAAGCGGTCGGGGGCGCGCTGGAGGAGGCGAAGGCCCGAGTAGCGGTACTTGTAGGCCGAGTCCTTGACCTTGATGCGGGTCTCGGTGACGCCCGTGACGTCGGAGAGCCGCAGGTCCTTGGCGCTGTAGAGGGTGACGGCGGCGAACTGCTCGGGCCGCGCCGCGATGTCGTCGGCGTAGGCGGTCCCCATGAAGCGGGCGACGCGTTCGACGTCCCAGAAGACGGCGATGACGAGCAGCGCGAGCACCAGGACCCGCATCGACGCCGTCCACCCCGCCTCGCCATCGGCCAGCCGCCGCAGCCTGTCGTGGTAGACGGCCGACAGCGCGCCGAGGGTGAGGGCGAGCGGCAGCGCGACGGTGCCGAGCGGCCCGGCGAGCAGGAGCACGGCCCCCGCGGTCGCGAGCACGGCTGCGACCCTGAAGGCCAGCAGGAACCGCCCCGCCGCCGCCGGCCCCAGCGGCGCGATCCACCGCAGGTGGATCCAGTGCAGGACCAGCGCGAGCAGGACGAGGAGGAGGAGCAGGGGCGAGAGCACGGCGATGCTGCGCAGGAGGTAGTCCTGGGTGCCCAGCCCGAGGACGGTCACGTCGTAGCCGAGGGCGTCGGCCTCGACCTTGGTGCGCACCCAGCCGAAGTAGAACAGCAGCGCGCTGAACAGCGCCACGGACGACCCGACCTCCGTGACGACCTTCCACACCGAGCGCGGTGTCTCGGCCGCGCCGGGCTCCTGCGGCGTGGTCACGACGCTTCCGCGGTCGGCGGGTCGTCGAGATCCGGCACCCCGTCCGGCGGGATCTCGTACGCGGGCGGACCGTCGGTGGTCGGCGGGGGCTCGGCCGGCGCGTCGTCGTAGGTGAAGGTGACCTGTTCCTCTTCGCCCAAGTAGATGTCGCCGGGCAGTTCCTCCGCCTGGACGTCGACGGACCCCTCTTCGAGGTGCTGGGGGACGGTGAGGGTGCCGGTTCCGTCGGCGAACGCGACGACCAGCACCTCGGATCCCCAGAGGACGGGGACGTCGCCTGAGAGGTTGACGCCGGTGATCGTCACCGTCTCCCCGGCGGTTCCGTGGTCGGGGGTGATCCCGGTGACGCGCGGGCACAGCGCGTCGCCGCCCCCGCCGTTGTCGTCAGCCCGGACGAAGTGGGCCTCGGGGTCGGCGCCATGCGCTTCGACGAGCGTTCGCAGCAGCCGGAACACGCCTTGGTCGACGCAGTCCAGATCCTCGTCTGACTCGGCAGTGTAGGCGCGCTCGGCTTCGGCCCAGAGCCCGGTCTCGCCGTGCAGCGCGGCAAGGCACGCCTGGCCCGCGCCCCGGTAGAGCGTCCGGGCAGGTTCGGCGAGAGCGGCGGCGGCGGAGACCGCTTCCCCGCAGTCATCGCCGGCCAGCTTGAACAGCGCATAGGCGCGATCGTGAACGCGCTCGGGATCCTTGCCCGTCGCCGGGGTGGTCAGCCCGATGTCCTTGATCCACTCGATGAAGCCTTTTTTGCCCTGTTCTCCGCCCCCGCCCTTGCCTCCCGCGGTACTCAGCGCCGAGACACTCCCGCCGGGCTTCGGCGCGGGTTTGCCGCTGTCGTGCCCGTCGTCGCAGGAGGTCAGCACGAGCGAAGCGACGAGGCACACCACGGCGACTACCTTTAGGCGCATGCGGCTTCGCTCCGGGGGTCGGCGGAATCTCGCGGGATTCTAGGTCAGGACGCGATCGGCGGTAAACGGAATTGCTGCCGTAATCGCGGCGCGCCGCAGACCGAAATGACGGACGCGGCGGGATCGGCAGACTTACTGCGTAAAGGCGGGGGCGCGGGAATTCGGGTCAGGTGTCGCCGAGGCCCCGATCGTAGCCCGGTGTGTCCGGTTCGGAGAGCGGGGGTTCGGTTCTCATGTGGGCGGGGGCCAGGGTGCGCAGGGCGTGGTAGCCGGCGACGACGACGAGGGTGCCCAGGGCGATGCCGCTGAGTTCGAAGGTGTCGGTGAAGGTGAGGGTGACGTTGCCGATGCCGATGATGAGGCCGGCGGCGACGGGGACGAGGTGGAGGGGGTTGGCGAGGTCGGTGCGGGCGCGGACCCAGATCTGGGCGCCGAGCAGGCCGATCATGCCGTAGAGGATGACGGTGATGCCGCCGAGGACGCCGCCGGGGATGGCGGCGACGACGGTGCCGAACTTGGGGCAGAGGCCGAAGAGGATCGCGAATCCCGCGGCGCACCAATAGGCGGCGGTCGAGTACACGCGGGTGGCGGCCATGACGCCGATGTTCTCGGCGTACGTCGTCGTGGCGGGGCCGCCCACCGAGGTGGAGAGCACCGTGGCGGTGCCGTCGGCCATGATCGCGGTGCCGAGCTCGTCGTCGAGGGGGTCGCCCGTCATCTCGCCGACGGCCTTGACGTGCCCGGCGTTCTCGGCGATGAGCGCGATGACGACGGGCAGCGCCACGAGAATCGCGGAAAGGGAGAAGTTCGGCGCGTGGAGGTCGGGAAGCCCGATCCACCGGGCCTTCTCCACCGCGGAGAGGTCGAGCCGCCAGTGGTCGACAGCTTCCGCGCCGCCCGCGGGCGAGTGGATCATGCCGAAGACGCGGTCGAAGACCCACGAGATGAGGTAGCCGAACAGCAGTCCGAGGAAGATCGCGATCCGGGACCAGAAGCCGCGCGGCACCACGAGCGCGAAGCCGGTGAAGAGCAGGGTGAGCAGGGCCGTCCACTGGTCCTGCGGCCAGTAGGTCCGGGCCGCGACCGGCGCGAGGTTGAACCCGATGAGCATCACCACCGCGCCCGTCACCACCGGCGGCAGCACCGCGTGGACGACCCGCGCGCCCAGCGCCCGGATCGCGGCCCCGCACGCGAACAGCACGACGCCCACGACCAGCAGCGCCCCCGTGAGCGTCCCGGTGTCCCCGCCCTGCGCGGCGATGACCGCCGCGACCCCGACGAACGAGAGACTGCTTCCGAGGTAGCTCGGGATCCGCCCCCGGGTGATGAGCAGGAACACGATGGTCGCCACCCCGGACGCCATCACCGCGAGGTTGGCGTTGAGCCCCATGAGGATCGGCGCGACGAAGCACGCCCCGATCATCGACACCACGTGCTGCGCCCCGAGTCCGACGGTGCGCCCCCACGTCAGCCGCTCGTCCGGCTTGACGACCTCGCCCACCGCGAGGTGCTTCCCGTCCCCGTGCAGCTTCCACCCGAAGCCCTGCATGCTCCCGCCCCTCGGCCGACGCCGCCCGGGCCGCCTGCCCCGCCTGGCCGGATGGAGATTCCCCGCTCGCGCCGCACCGCGACGTGCTCCGCTGCGATCTTGACCGGAAGCCTGCCCATCCTTGGCTCGACGGCCGCGTCGCGGAGACCCGGTGACGGCTCCGTGCACACGCGGTGATCCCGGGTCTCGCCTTCCGCCGGTTCCGCCTCACCGGAAGGCGCGTGAGGGTTCTCTCGTTTGGGCCGCGCGGAACCGGAGCCGTCCCGCGCCCTGCCTGCGGAGATCTTCCCGGACAGGTCCGGAGGCCCGACGCGGCCCGCGAGCCCGCCGGTTTGGGAGCCGCGGTCCCGGGCACCCCAGGAAACCTCCAGAAAAGCGGATGAACGGATACGGATCGTGACGGAAGGCGAGGGGCAGAGTAAGCCCCGAGCAGGCCGTCGCGACGACCCGGCAGGACATCACCGAATCGAAGGAGCGAAGCCACCGATGACGGACAACGGGCTGAAGCAGGGAGAGCGCGCGACCGACGTGAAGGCCCGCGTGCGTGAGGGCGCCGACCAGGTGCGGGAGACCGCCCACGAGGTCGGCGCCGCCGTCCACGAGAAGGCGGCCCGGCTGAAGTCGGGAGCCCAGGACGGGTACGCCACGGCGAAGACCAGGACGGAGGACGCGGCCGACCGGGTCCGGGACCCGGGGAACGCCGCGAAGGTCAAGGCAGGGGGAGTGGCCGTGGCCGGGGCCGCCGCGCTCGGCGTCGCCGCGTGGGCGGTGCGCCGCAGCCGTCGCCCGCGGACGCGCTGGGACAGGAGCGTGCTGGCCTCCCGCCGGGCGTTCGACCGGGCGATCGGCTACGGACGGGCCGTCCTGGCGCGGCGCTGAGGGGAGACGGCCATGATGTACCGGAGCCTTTCGCTCCTGTTCAGCTCGCTGGGCGCGCTCGCCGCCGGCAAGGCCTTCGGCCTCGTCTGGCAGAAGGCGGCGGGCGCCAAGGAGCCGCCGCGCCCCGACGACACGGACTTCACCTGGGCGCAGGTGCTCGTCGCGGCCACGCTGCAGGGCGCGATCGCAGGGTTCACCCGGGCCGCGGTCCAGCGGGCCGGCGCCCAGGGCGTCAGGAAGGTCACCGGATCCTGGCCGGGTGACCGCTGAGCCATGGGCACACGCACGGAGGCGACCGCGGGCGAGGGCGCGGAGGGAGCGCCCGAGGGCCCGACCGATCTGCGGCCCCGCGCCTGGTGGGGGGCGGTCCGCAGGTCGGTCGCGGAGTTCCAGAAGGACGGTCTGACGGACTGGGCCGCCGCCCTCACCTACTACGGCGTCCTGTCCATCTTCCCGGCGATGCTCGTGGTCGTCTCGCTCGTGGGGCTGGGAGGCCACGCGGTCTCCCAGCAGTTCCTCGACAACGTCGCGACGCTCGCGCCGGGCGCGGTGCGCCAGGTCCTGTCCGAAGCGCTCGCCGAGCTGCAGAAGGGCCGCGGCGGCGCGGGACTGGTCGCCCTGCTCGGTCTGGCCGGGGCGTTCTGGTCGGCGTCGGGGTACGTGGGGGCGTTCATGCGGGCGTCCAACGCGGTGTACGACGTGCCGGAGGGGCGGCCGCTGTGGAAGACCGTGCCGCTGCGCGTCGGGATCACCGCGGTGACGCTGGTGTTGCTGTCGCTGTCGGCGGTCGCCGTCGTGGTGTCCGGTCCCCTCGCCGAGCGGGCGGGCGACGTCGTCGGCCTGGGCGACGCGGCGGTGACGACGTTCGACGTCGTGAAGTGGCCGGTGCTCGTCCTCGTCGTCAGCCTCATGATCGCGCTGCTGTACTGGGCGTCGCCGAACGCCCGCCAGGGGTTCCGCTGGGTGACGCCCGGCGGGGTGCTCGCCATGGCGCTGTGGCTGGCGGCCTCGGCCGGGTTCGGCGTCTACGTCGCGAACTTCGGCTCCTACAACAAGACGTACGGCAGCCTCGCGGCGCTCATCGTCTTCCTGGTGTGGCTGTGGCTCACCAACCTGGCGATCCTGCTGGGGGCCGAGCTCAACGCCGAGCTCGAACGCGGCAAGGCCATCGCCGAGGGCCATCCCGAGGACGCCGAGCCCTACGTCGAGCTGCGCGACACCCGCGCCCTCGACGAGGAACCTCCCCGCGGAGCCGCCTCCCTGTGAGGTCGGGGGCGGCCGGGCCGTCCCGGGATCCCGGGACGGCCCGGCCTCACGCTGGACCGGCGGCTGCGGGCCGGCCGGAGCCGGTGCCGCGCCGCGGTCAGCGCGGGTCGGCGAGGGTGTTGCCGATGATCCAGCCCATGCCGAAGGCGGACAGGAGCCCGTTGCCGGACATGTAGCCGTCGGAGTGGGCGCCCGCGAGGCCGCAGGCGGTGCCGCCGCCCGCGTGGAGGCGGGGGATCGGGGTGCCCTCGGCGTCCAGGACGCGGCCCGCGGTGTCGATGACGAGGCCGCCTTGGGTGGCGAGGAGCCCGTGGGTCACCCAGGCCAGGTGGAAGGGCCCGGTCAGCCTTCGACGACCCGGGAGGGGTTCGAGGAGGCGTTCGGTCTCCGCGACGGTGCGGCCGAGGTCGGCGGCGACGTCGGCGAGGGTGGCCCGGTCGCGGATGGCGCCCGCGGCGAGGCATTCGCGCATCATCTCGGACTCGCGGGTGGCCTCCATGGCGGTGGCGTCCCAGATCATCGCGGCGCGTTCGCCCGGCTGGCGCTGGAGGACGCCCGCCATGGACGAGTAGCCCTTGGTGTCCTCCTCGACGAAGCGCTCCCCGTCGAGGTTGACCAGGACCGCGCCGTTGAACTGCAGCGCGGGCGAGACCCGGGTGCCGTGGTCGACGACGACGAGACCGGAGCGCAGGCCCGCGCCCATGTTCCGCAGCCTCGCCCCGAGGGGCAGCGCCCAGGCCAGCGCGTCGCCGGTCGCGGTGGAGACACCGCCGTAGAACGGCGTGCCCAGGTGCGCCAGGTGCTCCTTGACCAGGTCGGGGGAGTTCGCGAACCCGTCCGAGGCCAGCACGACGGCGTCCGCCCGCACCCGCTGCACCTGCCCGTTCTGCGCCACGACGACGCCGGCCACCTCCCCGTCTTCGACCACGAGGTCGATGACGGGCGCCTCGTCCACGAACGCGACGTTGTCGCGGGCGTCGAGCAGCCCGCGCAGATGCCGCATCAGCCGCGCGCCGCCCAGCCGTCCGATGTCGGTGTGCAGCCGGGGCACGGACATGCCCGCGCGCGGCATGTCGGTGCCTATCTCCATCGGGTAGCCGCTGTCGGCGATCCACTCGACGAACTCGGGGGCGGCCGCGCACAGCGCCTCGATGACGGGCCGCCACTCCTCGTCGCCGTTGGCGGCGATGATGTCGTCGGCGTGCCTCTGGGACGAGTCCTCGATCCCGGCCGCCGCCTGGAACCGGGTGCCCCCGGCCGCGAGCGACCCCGACGAGATCGCGGCGTTGCAGCCCTCGTGGGTCGACTTCTCGAACACCGCGACGATGAGGTCGGGGTTCCGCGCGGCGCGCAGCGCGGTCATGACGCCGCAGGCTCCGCCGCCCACGACCGCGACGTCCACCTCGGAGTCCCAGCCCGCGCTCATCCGAGGGCACCGTCGATGCCGTAGAAGCGCCGGGCCGCGTCGATCAGCGGCCGGGCGGGCTGCGCGCCGTAGAACCCGGCGCGCGCGGGCTTCAGCCCGGTCGCCCGGTACTGCGCGGCCCGCATCTCGGCGACCCGGACGCAGGTGCCGAGCGAGTCGAGCACCGGCACGTCGTCCACCCGGGACACGCCCTGGTCGGCGAGGAACACGTTCAGCGGTCCCTCCCCGGGCACGATGACGTTGGCCCCGTCCGCGATGGCCCGCCGCGCCGCCCGGGTGAACGCCTCGATGAGCGGCCGCGGTTCGGCGTACGCGCCCATGACGTCGTGGAACTCCGCCTCGACCTGCACGATCGGCCCGACCAGCGAGTCGAGCCGGTAGTTGCGCAGGTTCCGGCGCAGCTGCGGCTCCAGCGCCCCGATGAAGTTGACGATCCCGATCCGGTCGCCGAGCGCCCCGGCCATCAGCACGGACGTCTGCCCGAACGCGACGACCGGGATGTCGACGACGGTGCGGACCTCCTCGTAGGCCGTGTCCGGGATCGTGGCTATGAGGAACGCGTCGTACCCCTCGTCCTGGGCCCGGAGCGCCGCGTGCACGAACTGCTCCCGGTGCAGCCCGGACAGGTAGGCGTAGCCGATGTGGGTGCCCGGGTAGTCCGACGGGTAGGTGCCCTGCTTCATCCCGTGGAAGTCGATCTCGGTGCCGGGCGCGGCCTGCGCCCGCAGGTGCCTGGCGAGGGCGTCCCGGTAGTGCGGGACGTCGTCCAGGACGGTGAACGACTGGTGCCAGATCCGCATCACGCCTCCTTCGCGGCGGCAGCGGCAGCCGCCTCGGATCCGGCGATCCGCCCGAACGTCGCGCCGCGCAGGACCGAGGTGGAGCCGGTGTAGTTGGAGTAGTAGAGCCCGGTCAGCTCCCCGGCCGCGTACAGGCCGCGCATCGGCCGCCCGTCGCGGTCGACGACCTCGGCGTCCGGCGTGGTCTTGAGCCCGCCGAACGTGAAGACGTTCGCCGCCATGATCGGGTAGGCCGCGAACGGGCCTTCGGCGATGGGCAGGCTCCAGTTCGACTTCGGCGGGACGAGCCCGCGCGTGGCCAGGCCGTCGGTCCGCGCGTGGTCGAAGCCGGACGGGTCGGGGCAGGCCGCGTTGTAGGCCGCGACGGTCTTCTCCACCGCCTCGACGGGCAGGCCGAGTTTCGCCGCGAGTTCCCCGACCGTCGCGCCGGTGACGGGCGCGATGTCGGTCCGGATGCCGACCGTCAGGTTCGGCACCGCGAGGCCCTTCTGATCGAGGATCACCCAGGCGATGCCGTCCGGCTGGTCCTGGATCGCCCGGGTCGTCCGCTCGTACCAGGCGTCGACGGTCCCGCGCGCCTCGTCCACGAACCGCTCGCCGGAGGCGTTGACCAGCACCCCGTACGGGAAGCAGAAGATCGCCGCCTCGGCCTCGCCGCTGCGCGGGTCGACGGGTTCGGCGTGGAAGAGCGCGAAGTTCCCGGCGGTGGCCGCGCCGAGCGCCAAAGCCATCTCCAGGCCCTCGCCCTTGTTGTAGTTGCCGCCCTTCGCGACGGGACGGCAGGTCAGCGCCCGCTCCCCGTGGTAGCGGGCCATCAGCTCGAAGTTGCCCTGGTAGCCGCCGCTGGCGAGCACGACCGCGCCGTGGAAGACGGCGGGGCCGTCCGGGGTGTGCGCGAAGACGCCGTCGACGCCGTCGTCGGAGAAGGTCAGCCGCCGGGCCGTCGTCTCGAAGTGGAACTCGACGCCGAGCCCGCGCGCGGCCTTGCCCATCGTCTCGATGATGGCGAGGCCGCCGCCGACGGGCGCCATCCGGGTCGTCGACTGGGTGAGGAACGGGGTCGGCACGAAGTCGAACCGGACGCCGTGCCCGCTCATCCAGGCCAGCGCCTGCGGGGCCTGCTCGGCGAGCGTCGACACGTAGTCGGGGTCGACGGTGTGCGTCGCCCGGTAGAGCGGGCCGCGCCGGTGCGGGGGCAGCGCCGCGTCGTTGATCACCGACGGGTCGGGATGCCCCATGAAGTCATCGACGAGGACGTCCTCGAAGCCCTCCGCGACCTCCTCGACGGACCTCATCCGCAGGAACGCCTCGGTGTGCCGGGTGTTCCCGCCGGTCTCGGCCTCGGTGGAGCGCTCCAGGATCGCGACGCGCGCGCCCTTCTCGGCCGCCGCGACCGCCGCGGACAGGCCCGCGACGCCGCCGCCGACCACGACCACGTCATAGCGGTGAGTCTGCTGGGTCATGGTCTTCCTCCTAGAACTTCAGCTCGGCGGAGCCGACGACGGCGCCGAACAGCGGCAGCATGTTCTCGACGGAGAACGCGTGGAAGTCCGCGCGGAACGACGCGCACATGTCCTCCACCACGGTCACCTGGAGGCCGGAGTCGGAGGCGTGCCGCGCGGCGGACTCCACGACGAGGTTGGTCGCGACCCCGCCCAGGACCACCTCGGTGATCCCCTCGGCGGCCAGCACCTCGCGCAGCGGCGTCCCGACGAACGGGTCCACGCAGCCCTTGTCGATGACGGGCTCCCCGTCGATCGGCGCGAGCGCCTTGACGATCTGGGCCTCGGGGGAGTCGGTCAGCATCGCCCGGTTCGCCTCGTACGGGGCGAAGCGCGGCAGCCGGTTGGTGCGCAGCCGGTACGACGGGTCGAACGCCAGCCGCACGTGGACGACGAGCGTCCCGGCGGCGCGGGCGGCGGCCAGCACCTTCTCGGCGGTGGCGAGCACCCCGCGCTCGGCGATCTGCGCGGCGAGCGGGGGCATGCGGAGGTAGGGGCCCTCCTCGCACAGCGCGACCTGGTAGTCGAGCATGAGCAGGGCCTTCTTAACGGGAGCCGTCATGGCGAATGTCCTCAGAGTCGGTTCGGGGTGGAGGTTCGGGGTGGAAAGGGTCACCAGGCGGACCAGCCGCCGTCGACGTACACGACCTGGCCGGTCATGTAGGCCGAGCCGGGGCCCGCCAGCAGGAGCAGGGGCCCCGCGAAGTCGGTCTCGGGGTCGCCGAGCCTGCCGAGCATCGTGCGCTCGCCGAACCAGCGGAGCTGGTCGGGCTGCGCGCCGAGCGGGGCCGTCATCTCGGTCGGGTAGAAGACGCCGGGCGCGAGGCAGTTGACGGTGATGCCGTGCGGGCCGAGTTCGCCGGCCAGCGCGCGGGTGACGTTCACGACCCCGGCCTTGGACGAGTAGTAGGCCGACTCCGGCAGCGGCCCGACCCGCTCGGCGTAGACGGTCGTGAGGTTGACGATCCGGCCGCCGGTGCCCTGCCGCGTCAGCGTCTTGCCCGCCTCGCGGCCGACCAGCCATGTCCCGGTGAGGTTCACCCGCACGACCCGCTCGAACTCCTCCAGCGTGGTCTCGTCGTAGGCCTTGCGCAGCATGACCCCGGCGGCGTTGACGACGATGTCGAGCCGCCCGTGCGCGGCGACCACGTGCTCGAACAGCGTCTGCACCGACCGCTCGTCGGTCACGTCGACGCGGTGCAGGCTCGCCTGGTTCTCGACGGCCTGGTGCCCGCCCGTCCAGGTGGCCCGCGCCGTCGTCGTCAGGGCGTCCTTGCGCTCGGCGAGGTCGGCGACGGCCACGACGGCCCCCGCCTCGGCCAGCGCCTTCGCCGCCCGCTCGCCGAGCCCTCCGGCCGCCGCGCCGACGACCAGCGCCACCTTGCCCGACAGGTCGAACATCGAGGTCACCATTCCAGCTCACTCTCCTCCGCCGCAGCGTGGACTCCGGCGATCCGTCCGAAGACTCCGGACTTTCCGATGGACGTGCCGGTCATGTATCCGGCCCCGTGGAACCCGCCGGTGATCTCGCCCGCGGCGTACAGCCGCTCGATCGGCGCGCCCCACCAGTCGAGGACGCGCATGCGGGTGTCCACGGTGAGCCCGCAGTAGGTGGCGAGCACGACGGTGCCGGACGCGTGGGCGTAGAAGGGCGCCCGGTCGATCGGGGTCGGCTCCCCGACGCCGCCGGACAGGTGCGCCCTGCCGAACTCGTCGGCGCCGTTCGCGATCGCCGCGTTGTACTGCGCGACCGTCGTCTGGAGCGAGCCCTCGGGGAGCCCGATGGCGGTTTCCAGCTCGGCGATCGTGTCGGCCTTGTGGAGCATCCCGGCCCGCTCGCGGCCCGCGAACTCGTAGATCGGCACCTCGTCGTTCGACAGCGCCATGGTGCGGGCGTCGAAGACCTGCCAGGTCGTCACGCCGGGCTGGACGAGCGCCGCGTCGCCGATCTCCTTGTAGTTCCGGGACTCGTCGACGAACCTCCGGCCCTCCCGGTTGACGGCGATCGCGCCCTTGTAGACGGCGAGGATGCCGGTGCCGTCCTCGTCGGGGTGCTCGGTGTGGAAATGGCCGTAGGTGCCCTTGATGTAAGGGGTGTCGCGGATTCCGGCGCCGAGCGCCATCGCCATCTTCAGCCCGTCGCCCTGGTTGCCCTCCCCGCCCTGGCGCAGCGCGTGCGCCATCTGCGGCGCGAACGTCGCGAGCAGCTCGGGGTCCATGGAGAACCCGCCGGTGCCGAGCACGACCGCGTCGGCGAGCACCTCGCGCCCGTCGGCGAGCCGGACGCCGGTCACCCGCGCGCCGTCGTGCAGCAGCCGCGCGGCGGGCGCGTCGAACACGATCCGCGCGCCGAGCTCCCCTGCCGCCTTGAGCAACTGGACGAGCATCCGCGTGGTGTCGGTGGGGTGGCTGCGCGGGGCGGACTGGCCGGACGCCGCGTGGATCTCGCCGTAGACGACGCCGTGGCCCTTCAGCCAGCGGTACGTCTCCAGCTGGTGCGCGCAGTAGAGATCGACCAGTTCGGGGTCGTTCCGGTGCCTGCCGACGTCGAGCAGGTCCTTGCGGAGCAGCTCGACGGAGTCCGCGATGCCCTGCTCGGCCTGCTCATCGGTGCCCGCGAAGGCCGACAGGCCGGCCGACTTCACCGTGGAGCCGCCGATCTCGCCGGTCTTCTCCAGCAGCACGGCGTACTGCCCGGCCTCGGCCGCGGCCAGCAGCGCCGCGCAGCCCGCCAGGCCCGCGCCGAGCACCAGGACGCCGACGCGCTCGGGCAGCTCGGTGTCCACGGGCAGTCCCGGGATCATGCTCACTTGATCTCCCCGAGCGGCGCGTCGAGCGCCGTCTCGGCGGCGCTGAACGCGGGCAGGTTGAACAGGCTCTGGCGCTCTTGCCAGCTCGCCATCCGGTCGGCGCGCGAGCCGGTCTCGCCGTGCTCGCGCAGGTGGGCGAGCGCCTCGCGCCCGGCCAGGTGCATCGACCGCATCAGGTAGTTGGCGAACAGCACGACGCCGAAGCCCAGCTCGGCGTACTCCTTGAGCTCAAGCTGGGGCGTCTTGCCGCCCTCGACCACGTTGACGATCAGGGGGGTCCCGGCCAGCTCCCGGCCGACCAGCGCGAGTTCCTCGACGGTCCGGGGCGCTTCGATGAACAGGGCGTCGGCCCCTGCCGCGACATAGGCCCTGCCGCGCTCGATCGCCTCGTCGATGCCGTAGGCGGACCGCGCGTCGGTGCGGGCGATGATCACCAGCGCGTCGTCGGTGCGCGCCTCGGCCGCGGCGGCGATCTTGGTCTGCATGTGCCCGGACGGGATCAGCGTGTGCGCGTCGAAGTGGCCGCACCGCTTGGGCATCTCCTGGTCCTCCACCTGGAGGCCGGCCACCCCGGCGCGCTCCAGCAGGCGGACCGTGCGCATCGCCGCGAGCGGGCCGCCGTAGCCGGTGTCGGCGTCGCAGATCAGCGGGATGGCGGTCGCCTCGCAGAGCCGCCCGGCGTGGTCGGCGACCTCGGTCTGCGAGATCAGCCCGAGGTCCGGCAGGCCGTAGACGGCGTTGGCCAGACCGGCGCCGGTTGCGTAGACGGCGGCGAATCCGGCCTGTTCGACGAGGCGGGCGCCCAGCGCGTCGGTGGCTCCGGGCAGCACCAGCGGCTCGATCGGCTGCCCCGGACGCGCGGCGGCGCCGGCCAGCGCGGCGCGCAGCGCGAGGCGCTTGTCGCGGGCGCTCGGGCCGGGGCCGACGCCGGTCAACGACGCGGTCAGGCTCGGGTCCCAGGGGTGGGTGTGCGGCACGTGCACTCCAGGCTTTTCCATCTTGCAGGCTCCTCCATGTAGCGATCGCTACAGGACTGAACTGTGACAGCAGTCACCGGCGGTTGGCAACCCTGCGCGTTCTGATCAGAGGGCTTGTGGTCGCAGTCACAGAAATTCGGGACTGCCCCTTGCAATCCCTGGAGTGATCGCTCTACTGTTCCATGTAGTGACTGCTACAGAGATCCATGTCACTCATGAACGCAAGTCGTCTCACCACCCCGAAGGACAACGCCGATGACCGTCTTGGACGAGATCCGCCGGCTCGAACCCGAGCTCCGCGCCGAGGAGGAGCTCTCGGCCGAGCAGCGCTCGCTGACCGACCGCACGTTCAAGCACATGCAGGAGACCGGCCTCATGCGCGGCCTGCTGCCGAAGCGCTGGGGCGGCGCCGAGCTCTCGCTGCGCGAGCACCTCACGTCCGTGTACGAACTGGGCCGCATCGCCCCGTCCGCCGGCTGGGTCGCGGGCGTCATGGGCTCGCACCCGTGGCAGCTCGCGCTGTTCCCCGAGGAGACCCAGGCCGAGATCTGGTCGGACGACCCCGACTGGAACGCCTCCTCCTCGTACGCCCCGACCGGCAAGATCGAGCCCGTCGACGGCGGCTACAAGGTCTCCGGCCGCTGGTCGTTCTCGTCCGGCAGCGACCACGCCCAGGGCGTCATCCTCGGCGGGTTCGCCGGAAAGGTCGAGGTCGCGCCGGGCGTCGAGGTGCCGAACTACGGCTCCGCGCTGCTCTACCGCGACGAGTACGAGATCGACGACACCTGGCACGTGCGCGGCTCGCGCGGCACCGGCAGCAAGGACATCGTCGTCTCCGGCGCCTTCATCCCCGAGCGCCGGTTCCTGTCGAGCCCGCTGTACGAGTACAACCCGGAGCGCCCCGCGCCCGGCATGCTGACCAACACCGGCAGCCTCTACAAGCTGCCTTGGGCCGTCATGTTCAACCTGGTGCTCGTCGCCCCGATGCTCGGCCTCGGCCGCCGCTTCCTCGACGAGTGGACCGCCGAGACCACCACCCGCAAGGCCAACTGGGGCGGCTCCTACGCCGACGACGCCCTCATGCAGATGCATCTCGCCGAGGCCGAGTGGATCCACGACGCGGCCGTCGGCAAGATGTACAACGCGATCGACAC
Source organism: Actinocorallia aurea (assembly GCF_054783995.1). NCBI lineage: Bacteria > Bacillati > Actinomycetota > Actinomycetes > Streptosporangiales > Thermomonosporaceae > Actinocorallia > Actinocorallia aurea. Next base: position 24,102 of record NZ_BAAGPQ010000025.1, on the reverse strand, counting down.
GATCACCCAGGCCGCCGAGGCCGGCGTCTACCTGGAGCGCCAGGAGCGCGCCCGGATGCGCTGGAACATCACCAAGGGCTGCCAGGAAGTCGGCTTCTCGATCAACAAGCTGATGCGGGTCGCCTCGGGCCGGACGGTCTTCACCGACCACCCCCTGCACCGCCTCTACCAGGACGTGACCGCCGAACTCGGTCACGCCTTCCTCGTCTCGGACGCCTGCGGCCAGTACTACGGCGCAGCCCTTCTCGGTTCTTCCGCTCCGGAGGTCATGCTGTGATTTCGCAACTCGCCTACCTGGGAATCGCCTCCCCGAACGCCGAGCAGTGGCGCGACTACGCCACCCGCCTCCTCGGCGCGGTCATCGCCGAGGACGGCTCCGACGGCGCGGTGCGCGTCAAGGTCGACGACGCCGGCTACCGCATCGCCGTCCACCCGGCCGAGCAGGACGAGCTCCGCTACGTCGGCTGGGCCTGCAACAACGAGACGTCGCTGCGCTCCTTCGTCGAAGAGCTGCGCGGCAAGGGCGTCGAGCTCCACGAGGGCGACGAGGCCGTGCTCAAGGAGCGCCAGGTCGCCGAGCTGTACTGGTTCGCCGACCCGTTCGGCAACCGGCACGAGCTGGTGTGGGGCCAGTACTCCACCCCCAACTCCTTCTTCCCCGCCCGCCCGATGCGCGGCCGCTTCGTCACCGGCGACCAGGGCCTCGGCCACGTCGTCCTCATCGTCCCCGACCTCCGCGCCGCCGACGAGTTCTACGCGGGCGTCCTCGGCTTCCGCCTCTCCGACCGGGTGAAGAGCGACATCTTCAACCTGCGCTTCTACCACTGCAACGGCCGCCACCACTCGCTGGCCGTCGCCGAGATCCCCGGCCTGACCGGCATCAACCACCTGATGCTGGAGGTCGAGTCGTTCGACGACCTCGGCACCGCCATCGACCTGTTCGCCGCGGACCCCGACCGCGAGATCCTCCTGTCGCTGGGCCGCCACACCAACGACCTGATGACCTCGATCTACGTGCAGACGCCGAGTTCGCTGCAGATCGAGTACGGCCACGGCGGCATCACCGTCGACGACCTCACCTGGGTCGCCGGAACGCACGACCTGCCCTCGATCTGGGGCCACCACCGCTCCCAGGCCTACCTCGACGGCCCTCCCGGGATCTTCCGCACGCTCGAAACCGCGGAGGAGGGCAAGTGACCGCCGAACTGCGCTCCGGCGACGTCGCCATCGGCGGCGGCCGCCACCTCCGGGTCATCCAGAGCGGCACGCCGGGGCAGCCCGCCCTGCTGTTCCTGCACGGCTCCGGGCCCGGCGTCACCGCGGCGTCGAACTGGCGCGAGGTCATGCAGGGCCTCGGCGACACGTTCCACTGCGTCGCCCCCGACATCCTCGGGTTCGGCGACTCCTCCTACCCCGACCCGCAGCCGCAGGGCTTCACCGCCCAGGCCGAGGTCAGGATCGAGGCGCTGCTGGAACTCGTCGACGCGCTCGGCCTGGACAAGGTCGTGCTCGTCGGCAACTCGATGGGCGGCATGTACTCGCTGCGCATCGCCCAGCTCCGGCCGGAGCTGGTGGACCGGATCATCCTGATGGGCTCCGGCGGCATGCCCGGCCTCGCCCCCGCGCCCGGCCTCATCAAGCTCATCACCTACTTCGACGACCCCACCGTCGAGGCGATGGCCGAGCTGCTCATCGAGTTCGTGCACGACAAGAGTGCCTTCGGCGACAAGGTCGAGGCCGTCGCGGCCGAGCGGATGGAGATCGTCCGGCGGCCGTGGATCGAGGAAGGGCACCGGGCCATGTTCGGGCCGGAGATGCTCTCCTTCACGCCCGAGGACCTCGCCAAGATCGACATGCCGACGCTCGTGGTGCACGGGCGCCAGGACGTCATCGTGCCCCTCGAATGCAGCTACTACCTGGCCGAGCACCTGCCGCAGGCGGACCTCTACGTCATCGACAAGTGCGGCCACTGGACCCAGATCGAGCAGGCCGCGCGCTTCCAGGGGATCCTCCGGGACTTCCTCGCGACCGCGCGCTAGGAGCAGAACCATGAGCATGATCGACAAGGCGCGGGCGGCCGCGCCGACCCTCGCCGCCGCCGACACCGAGAGCGCCGAGCAGGGCCGCCTCACCGACGAGGCGGTCGCGGCCCTCGACGCGATCGGGGTGCTGCGCGCGCTCCAGCCCGCCCGCTGGGGCGGCGGCGAGGTCCATCTCGCCGACTACGCCGACACGGTGATCGAGATCGGCCGCAGCTCCGCCTCCGCGGGCTGGGTCTCCTCGGTCGTCGGAGTGCACCCCTGGCAGATCGCCCTCTTCCCCGAGGAGACGCAGGAGGAGATCTGGGGCGCCGACCCGGCGCGCAAGATCGCCTCCTCCTACACCCCGACCGGGAAGATCGAGAAGGCGCCCGGCGGGTACCGGGTCTCCGGGCGGTGGAGCTTCTCCTCCGGCTCCGGCATCTGCGACGGCGTCATCCTCGGCGGCATCGCCGGACGGCGCGAGGTGAACGGCGTCGAGTACCCCGACTTCACCTCGGTCATCCTCGACCGGCCCGACTACCGGATCGAGGAGACCTGGAAGGTCGCCGGACTGCGCGGGACGGGCTCCAACGACATCGTCGTCGACGAGCTCTTCGTGCCCGAGCACCGCGGTCAGTCCCACGTCTACTACACGCACGGCCTCGGCATCCCGCTGCCCGGCCAGGAGAAGAACGACGGCGCCCTCTACCGGACGCCCTGGGCGGTCGTCTTCAACCTGATCATCGCAGCAGGGTCCGTCGGCGCGTCCCTCGGGTTCTACGACCAGTGGGTCGCCGAGACCCGCACCCGCCGCACCAACTACGGCCAGCTCCTGCGCGAGGAGCACGTCGTCCAGAACCACCTGGCCGAGGCCGCCTGGCAGCTCGACGCGGCGGTCCTCAAGGTGCGGCGCGCGGCGGACGAGATGATGGAGGCGGCGTCCGGGAGCGAGATCCCGTCGCTGGAGCAGCGCGCCTTCTGGCGCTGGGATGTCGCCCGCGCGGCGAACGCGGCGACCGACGCCGTGCAGGAGCTGATGCGGGTCTCCTCGGGCCGGTCGGCGTTCATCGACCACCCCCTCCAGGCGAAGTTCCAGGACGCGATGGCCGCGAGCAGCCACGCCTTCCTGCTCGGCGACCCGCTGGCCAAGGCCTGGGCGGGCCGCCACCTCGGCGCGGAGAAGCTCCAGGCGGTGCACCTGTGACCGCCGAGATCACCTCGTCCGACGTCGCGGTGTCGGTCGGCGGCCGGGACCTGGTGTTCCGGCTGCACGAGTCCGGCGCGCGGGGCTCCGAGGCCGTGCTGTTCCTGCACGGCTCGGGCCCCGGCGCGACCGGCCTGTCGAACTGGGAGCGCGTCATCGCCGACCTCGGCGACCGCTTCTGGTGCCTGGCCCCCGACCAGATCGGGTTCGGCGACTCCTCCCACCCGCTGGACGCCCCACGCGGCATGGGCCCGTTCAACGAGCTGCGCGCCGACGCGCTGCTCGCCCTGGTCGACGCGCTGGGCCTCACCAAGGTCCATCTGGTCGGCAACTCGATGGGCGGCCAGCTCGCGCTGATCATGGCGCTGGCGCGGCCGTCCCTCATCGGCAGGATCCTGCTGATGGGCAGCGGGGGAGCGCCGGACATGCCGGTCAGCCCCGGCCTCACCCACCTGCGCGAGTTCTACGCCGACCCCTCCGCCGCGTCCCTCGAAGGACTGCTGACGGAGTTCGTCTACGACCTTGAGCCGCTGCGCGACACCGTCGACCGGGTGGTCAAGGAGCGGATGGCGTACGTGACCCGCGAGGACGTCCGCCGCTCCCACGAGGCGTCGTTCGACCCCGCCGGGGCACGCCGGTTCTTCACGCCGGAGGAACTCGCGACCGTCACCCACGACGTCCTGTGCGTCCACGGCCGCGACGACCGCATCATCCCGGTGGACGCGAGCCGGTACTTCGCCGACCACCTCCCCAACGCCGACCTCTGTGTGCTCGCCGAGTGCGGCCACTGGACCCAGATCGAGCACCCGGAGAAGTTCGAGCGGCTCCTCCTGCGCCTGATCAACGGCCGCCCGTAAGGAACCCATCCCATGCGCATCGCCAACCACGCCGGCCGCGCCGTCCTCGTCCTGTCCGACGACAAGGCCGCCGACATCGCCACCGCCTCCGCGGGCCTGTTCAGCCCCCGCATCCAGGGCATCTACGACCGCTGGTCCGAGTTCACCGCCTGGGCCGCCACCGCCGACCCCGTCGCGGACGTGGAGTTGGACAAGGCGAAGCTGGAGTCGCCCTCGCCGCGTCCGTCCCAGATCGTCGCGATCGGCCTGAACTACGCCGACCACGCCGCCGAGACGGGATTCGAGCCCCCGAAGGACCTTCCGCCGGTCTTCACCAAGTTCGCCTCCTCCGTCACCGGCCCGTACGGCGAGATCGACCTCCCGCCGGGCGGCCACACCGACTGGGAGGTCGAGGTCGTCGCGGTCATCGGCAAGCAGGCCCACAAGGTCTCCGAAGCCGACGCCTGGTCTTACGTCGCGGGCCTGACCGTGGGCCAGGACCTGTCCGAACGCGTCCTCCAGTTCGTCGGGCAGGCCCCCCAGTTCGGCTTCGCCAAGTCCTACCCGGGCTTCGCCCCCATCGGCCCCTGGCTCACCACCCTGGATGAGATCCCGAACAAGGACGACCTGGCCTTGGGCTGCTCCATCAACGGCGAGACCGTCCAGAGCGGCCGCACCTCCAAGCTGATCTTCTCCATCCCGAAGACCATCGCCAAGCTCACCGAGGTCATCACCCTGATGCCCGGCGACGTCATCTTCACCGGCACCCCCGACGGCGTGGGCCTGGGCATGACCCCCCAGCGCTTCCTCCAGCCCGGCGAGACCCTGCACACCTGGGTCGAAGGCCTGGGCGAACTCACCCACACCTTCCGCTGACCACCGCGCGCACCGCCAGGCCCCGGGGCACGCCCCGGGGCCCGCTCGGCCATGGCCAGGCGATTTGCCGGATAATTCTGCCGCTCATACGCTTTGCTGCCATGAGCGGTGAATTCCCGGACGGCTACGAGATCTCGATGGACACGGCGCGGCTCGACCGGGAGCTCGTCCACCGCTGGCTCTCCGAGGACGCGTACTGGGCGTTGGGCCGATCCCGGGAGACGCAGGACGCCGCCATCGCCGGCTCCCTGAACTTCGGCGTGTACGAGACGGAGACCGGCGCCCAGGTCGGCTACGCCCGTGTCGTCACCGACAAGGCCACGTTCGGATGGCTGTGCGACGTCTACATCGACCGCGCCGGCCGCGGCAAGGGCCTGGGCCACGCCCTCGTCGACGCGGTCTGCGCCCACGTGGCCTCCTTCGGCCTGCGCCGCCTCATGCTGGCCACCGCCGACGCCCACACGATCTACGCGAAGTCCGGCTTCGCTCCCCTCGAGCATCCCGAGAAGTGGATGACCCTCGGCGCCCAGTAGGCGCGGAACTCCGCCCCCGGGCTCGTCGACCGGGCGTCCAGGCCCACGGGAGTCGTCCAGGGCCGCGGCGGTCTTCGTCAGCGGGGCCGACCACGTCCATGAGCAGGTGCGAGGACGGGGCTGCCGGCGCACGCGACCCCGACCAACCTCCTCGACACGTTCGACCCGTACTTCGAACTCATCGGTTCCCACGCCTGAGGCCAGCGCCGCAGACGGGCGGCGGCCCGGCTTCGGCACCTCTCGACCGGCCGACCCCTCGGTCGGTCAGGCTCGGGAGGTGAGGGGGAGGGGGAGGAGGGCGGTGAGTTCGGTGTGCCAGTGGCGGAGTTCGCGGGAGGTGGGGGAGAGCTCGTAGGAGTGATAGTGGCAGGCCTGGCTGAGCTGGCTCCAGAGGCTGTGCAGGCGGGCGGCGGCGGAGCGGTCGGTGTAGGCGGTCAGGCAGAGGAGCCGGGTGCGCATGGGGGAGCGGGGGACGGTCGGCAGGCCCGCGCGGAGCCAGAAGGCGTCGACCTCCCGCTCCAGGGCGAGGCGCAGGAGGAAGGCCGCGGTGCGGGACTGGCCGGGCCGGCCGAGCAGGTCGGCGGCGAGGGGCAGGAGGTCACCGCTCAAGGCGCACCGCCTTGGCCGCGCGCTGCACCAGCGTGATCGCCTCGGCGAGACCGCCGCTGCCGTGCGCGCCGTGGACGCCCCGGTTGCAGAAGGAGATCGCGGCGCGGAGTTCGGCAGGGGCCTCGGCGGTGAAGTCCTCGCGCGGCCGGTTCTCGCCGAACAGCGCGAGGGAGGCGATCTCGGTCAGCGACCGGCTCGCCCGCACCCGGGCGTCGACGGCGGAGTGGGCCCAGCCGCGGTCCAGGAGCTTGCGGCGGACGACCTGCACGCAGGCGGCCTCCAGCGCCGTCCGGCACAGCCCCGCCACGACGGTCGCCGCGGCCTGCGTCGGCAGGTCGACGCTCGCCGCGACGGCGCGGGCGTCGGCGAGCGCGCGTGACACCTCGTCCTCCACCGGGCGTACGGAGACCGCCGAGTGCTCGCCGCGCGTCACCTCCAGGACGGTCGCGGAGAGCCGGAGGCGGGCGACCGCGTCACGCAGCCTCGTGTCATGGGTGAAGACGACGACTTGCCTATGCCTCGCGACGGAGTCGAGCACCTTCGCCAGACCGTCCACCTTCGCGGGGTCCATCGACTGGACGGGGTCGTCGATGAGGACGAACCCGAACGGCGTCCGCCCCGCCATGACGCGCGGCAGGAACAGCGCGAGGGCCAGCGAGTGCAGCTCCCCCTGGCTCATCACGCCCAGCGCGGACGTCTCGCTGCCGTCGACGGTGACGTCGAGTTCGACCCGTTTCATGGCGCCGGTCCCGGCCAGGGTGACGGGGCCGAGAGCCACGTTGCTCTCCTGCCGGAGCTGCTCCCAGATCGCCGCCGCGGTCTCGGCCATCGGCCGCAGCTCCTCGGTGCGCAGCTCGTTCCCGGCCTTCGTCAGCCAGGCCCGCGCGGCCTTCAGACGCGCGAGCACGGGCGCCTCCTCCTCGACGTGACCCGCCCGCTCAGCCCATGCGGCGACGCGCAGCGCGAGCGGACGCCACAGGTCGTCGAACGCCGCGAGGTGCCGCTCGGCCGACGCGGCGGTCGCGGCGCAGGCGGCGGCGAGGGGCGCGGCGTGCGCGTCGAGGTGCCCGGCGAGCGCGGCGGGATCGCCGAGCGAGCGGCCGAGGGCCCATTCCTTCCAGACGCCGAGCAGGTCGTCCGGCAGGTCGGCGGGAGGCTGCGCGATCAGCGCGTGGGCTGCGGCGACGGCGCGGGCGGCCCGGTCACGGCGCTCGATCGTGGCGGCGGCGCGGGCGCGCAGGGCGGCGATCTCGGCGCGGGTCTCGCGGGCCCAGCCGTCGCCGAGGTCCGCCTCGCCCCGGCAGACGGGGCACCGGTCGGCGCCCTGATGGGGAAGAGCCCTCTCCAGCAGATCGGCGAGCCGTATCTCGTCCTCGCTCACGACGGCATCGGGCAGCGCGGCGACCTCCCGCAGCTCCCGGACGGCCTCGGCGACGGCCGCGCGATCGGGCGGCGTCAACGCGGCGAGCCTGCGCAGCGGCGCGAGGTCGCCGACGGGCCCGCCCGCCACCGCGAGCTCGGCGAGCGCCGCCACCTGCGGCCGCCGCGCCTGGAGGAGGTCGAGCGCCCGCTCGGCTCGGGGATCGGCGACTTCCCCGAGGTCGGCCAGCAGGGCGGTCCGGTCGCGGGTCGACTCCTTCGCCGCCGCCTCCAGCGCCTTGCGTTCGACATCCAGGGCGGACTCCGTCGCGGCGAGGCGCTCCAGCCCGAGGATGCCGGCGATCGCGTCGTGCATGTCCTTCGGCCGCCCGGTGAGGATCTTGCCGAGCTCGGCGTACGACAGGAACGGCCGGCAGACCGTCAGGTCCTCGCCCCAGCCGAGGTCGTCCAGACCGTCGAGGGGCGCCGCGCCGTCCGCGACCTCCACGACGGACCCGTCGAGGGAGTTGCCCGGCCAGGTCCGCCGGACGGTCACCGGCGCGGACCGCCCGTCGAACCGCAACTCCACCTCGACGCGCGGCGTGCCGTCGGCGTGCAGGTTGCGCCATCCGCCCTTCCACGCCGCGGGCAGGTCCCGCCATCGAAAGTTCGTCCCGGTCAGGGCGATCTCCGCGCCTTCGGCGAAACTCGACTTTCCCGATCCGTTCCGCCCCACGACCAGCGTCAACCCCGGACCCGGCCGCAGCGGCAGGCGCGTCTCGCGTCCGATGCCCCGGAACCCGGCCACGGTGACCGACCCCAGATAAGCGCGCGGAAAGCCTCCCTCCCGCGGGCCTCCCGCCGCCCCCTGCCCGTCGAACGTGCCGAGGATCAGCGCGGCCACGTCCGCGTCCGCCCCGGTCGCGTCCAGCCGCTCCACCAGCACTTCCCGCAACCCCATCCGCCCGCTCCCGTCCCGCGCACTCGCCCGAAACTCTCAAGCTACCGACGATCACCCGCCTTCCACCGGGAAACCGCCACACCGCCGGACGTGCGGTCGATCGTCCTCGTCGGGGGCGGTGACGGACAGGACGCCGGGTCAGCCGACCAGGAGCGATGCCTTCAGCCGCCTCAGCTCCGCGTCGGTGACGCCGAGGCCGTCCTTCTCATAGGCCGCGAAAGTGCCGAAGGACTCCTCGACCTGGGCGAAGCCCGCGTTGAGGTAGGCGGGGCGGACGTCCAGGAGGGGCTTGTAGATCGTGGCCAGCAGCGGCGGGAGGGCGGCGAGGGTCGCGGAGTCGGAGGCGGCACGGTAGTGGTTGCTGGCGAGGTAGTCGCGCATGATCGTGGCGCGGGGGACGCCGAGCGCGGTGAGCAGGGCGGCGGCGGCCCAGCCGGTGCGGTCCTTGCCCGCGGTGCAGTGGAAGAGGACGGCGCGGGATCCGGTGCCGGCGAGGCCGTCGAAGACGCTGGTATAGGCGGCCTGCCCGCTGGGGGAGGCGACCATCGCCCGCTCGGTGTCGATCATCATCTGCTCGGCGGCCTTCTCGCTCGTCGGCAGGGTGTGGCCGGAGCCGCCGCCGGACACGTCCGCGATCACGAGCCGGACGCCGGAGGGAAGCCTGTCGCGGGCGAGGGCGCGCTCGAAGCCGGTGCGCAGGTCGTAGGCGAGCCGGATGCCGAGGCGCTTCAGCTTCGCCCGGTCGGCGGCGGTGAGCTTGTTGAGCGCGTCGGTCCGGTAGACCTTCCCCATGCGCACCCACTTGCCGTTCGCGGTGCGGTAGCCGCCGACGTCGCGGAAGTTGACGGTGCCGGACAGCTTCACGAGCCGGTCGGCGAGCCGCAGCGAGCCGCCCCGGTCGGGGACGAGGTCGAACCACCGCCGGTCCGAGGCGGGCAGCCCCCTGACGGTGACGGTCGCGGCCCCGGCCCCGCGCGCCACGGTCCTCCCGGCCGCCTTGACCGCGACCCCCTTCACCCCGGGCGCCTTCCAGGAGACGGTGAAGGACCCGTCGCCGTTGGCCTTGACCGTGGCCGCGGTGAACGGAATGCGCTGGGGAGGCCGAGGCGCGGCGACCGCCCCGCTCGCGACGCCGTCGAGGATGAGGACGGCCACGGTGAGGGTCGACGCGGCCGATGCCAGGTTCTTCATGGGCGGGAAGGTTCCTCTCGGCGGATGAAACGACGGGGAACGCACGTCCACGGGATCTTAAATGTTGAAAGACCTCCCGAAAATGGCTCTTACATAGAAATGTCGGGGGAAGGCCGCCGAGTCAGCGGCCTTCCCCCTTTCTTGTGCTCCTGTCAGAAGAGGTCCCAGAAGTCGGGGCGTTCGCGCATCTTCTCGGCCGTCTCGTCGAGGATGACCTCGCCGGAGCGCAGGACGTAGGCGCGGTCGGCGATCTGGAGGGCCTGCTTCACGTTCTGCTCCAGGAGGAGGATGCCGAGGTGCTCGGTGTCGGCGAGGTGGCGCAGCCGGGCGAAGATCGTCTCGACAACGGACGGGGCCAGGCCCAGCGAGGGCTCGTCCAGCAGGAGGAGGCGGGGACGGGCCATCAGGGCCATGCCGAGGCTGACCATGCGCTGCTGCCCGCCCGACATGGAGCCCGCCGCCTGCTTCGCGCGCTCCTCCAGGATCGGGAACATCTCCTTGACCGTGGCCAGGCGCGCCGCGCCGTCGGAGCCGGAGGGGGCGTTGGCCGCGCCGAGCATCAGGTTGTCGTGCACCGAGAGGTCGGGGAACACGAACTGCTCGGACGGGATGAGCGCCACCCCCGCCGCGACGGCCTTGCGGACGGGAGCCCGGCTGATGTCCCGCCCTGAGACGCGGATGGTGCCCGATTTCGGGCGGAGTGCTCCGAGGATGCTCCGGATCGCCGTCGTCTTGCCGGCCCCGTTGTGCCCCATCAGCGTGACGATCTCGCCCGCCTCGACGCGCAGCGAGACCCCGTGCAGGACCTGCTTGCGCCCGTAGCCCGCGACGAGTTCCTGGACGTCCAGCAGCGGCGTTTCTTCATGTTTTGTCATGTTCTCCACCTCACTGGGCGCCGAAGTAGGCTTCGGCGAGCCGCGCCGAGCCGGTCAGTTCGGCGATGGTGCCGGACGCGGTGATCTCGCCGAGTTCCATGAAGTAGGTGTGGTCGGCCAGTTCCCGGACGACGTCGAGATTGTGCTCGACGAGGCAGACGGTGCGCCCTTCTGCCCGCACCGCGGCGACCATCTGGAGCATCGTCTCGACCCAGGTCGCGTCGACGCCGGAGGCGGGCTCGTCGAGGAGCAGGACGTCGCCGCGGGTGGCCAGCGCCCGCGCCAGCGACACCAGCTTCGACTGCCCGTACGACAGGGCGTCGGCCGGCGTCGCGGCCTGGTCGGCGAGGCCGACGAAGTCGAGCCATTCCATCGCCTCGGCGGCGACCTTCCGGTCCGCCCGCCCGACGCCCGGCGCGAACAGCCGCCCGACCTTCTCCCCGGCCTGGTCCGGCACGGCCAGCATCACGTTCTCCAGGCACGTGAGCCGGCCCAGCAGCCGCACGTCCTGGAACGTCCGGACCAGCCCTGCCCGGACGATCCGATCAGGCCGCATCCCGACGAGTTCGGCGCCGTTCAACGTCACCGATCCGGTGTCGGGCACGACGGTGCCGGTGAGCAGGTTGAACGCGGTGGTCTTCCCGGCCCCGTTCGGTCCGACGAGCGCGGTGATGGTGCCGCGCCGCAGCTCCAGGCTGATGTCCTTGGCCGCGGTGATGCCGCCGAACCGCTTCGACAGCCCCTCGGCCCGCAGCACGACTTCGGCGTCCGCGTAGGCGACGGGCTCGCGGGGCGTCACGACCACGTGGGCCCGCGCGGCGGGCGGCGCGACCCGCCGGAACCGCTCCGCGAACAGGCCCTGCGGCCGGAGGATCATGACGAGCACCAGCAGCACCCCGTAGAGCACGAGCTGCACCAGCGAGGCCTGGGTGCTCTGCAGCCCGAGCCCCTCGCGCAGCGCGGGTTCGATCATCGTCAGCGCCACGCCCGCGACGACCGACCCGATGAGGTTGGCGTTCCCGCCGACGATCACCATCGCGAACACCGCCATGGCCAGCGGGAACCCGAACGCCGACGGCGTGGCCTGCCCGAGCCAGCCCGAGTACAGCCCGCCGACGAGCCCGGCCAGCCCGCTGGTGATCGCGAAGACGCCGATCTTGTATCCGAAGGTGTTCTTGCCGAGCGCCCGCGTCGCGACCGCGTCCTCGCGCAGGCCCTTCAGCACCCGCCCGTACGGGGACTCGCCGAGCCGCCACGACACGGCGAACACCAGCGCGAGCACGAGCGCGGAAGGCAGCAGCCAGTCCTTCGGCCCGTCGAGGGAGAGCCCGAACAGCCGCAGCCCTTCGACGCCGGTCAGCCCCATGACGCCGCCGAGCGCGTCGAACGTGGCGAAGATGCCGATGATCGCGAGCGAGAACGCCAGCGTCATCAGGATGAGGAACTCCTCGGGCAGCCCGAGCGCGATCAGCCCGACGACGATCCCGAACAGCGTCGCGAGGGCGATGGCGACGCCCAGCGCCGCGAGATAGGGCCAGCCGTGCACGCCGGCGAGGAAGCAGATGGTGTAGCCGCCGACGCCCGCGAAGGCCGCGTGCGCGACGGACACCTGCCCGGCGTAGCCGACGAGCAGGTTGACGGTGACGGCGAGCGCCGCGAGCAGCAGCGCCTGGTCGAGGTAGTTGATCCACATGGCGTCAGGCCTTCTGCGGTGCGGCGGTTCGGACGGGCCGGAGTCGGGGCATGCGGCCCTTCCCGGCGAGGAAGGCGAGGTAGACGGCCAGGACGGTGAAGACCGCGGTCTGCGCCCACTGCACCGACAGCCAGATCGACGCCCACTGCTCCAGCAGCCCGAGCCCGATCCCGACGGGCAGCGCCCGCAGTGGCGACGACCGGGTGCCCGCCAGGAACGCGACGACGAACCCGTAGATGACGGTCGAGTCGCCCATCGTCGGCTGGACGGTGTAGAGCAGCCCGTACCAGAGCGCGCACGCGCCGGAGATGAGCCCGGCGATCGCGAAGCACACGAGGTTGACCCGGCGCACCCCGATCCCCAGCACGGCGGCCAGCCCCGGGTTGCTGCGGACCGCCTTCACCGAGCGGCCGAGCGGCGTGAACGCGAGGAAGGCGGCGAGCCCGAGGACGAGCAGAAGGCAGGTGGCCGCCTCCTGGATCTCGAACGTCGAGATCCGCACCGGCCCGATGTCGTGCAGCGCGACCGAGGGCCCGTAGAACGGCAGGCTGCTCGTCCCGAGCATCAGCTGGAGCAGCGCGACGCCCGCGGTGCTGACCCCGATCGAGGTCACCAGCACGGCGAGCATGGCCCGGTCGGCGGCGCGCCGCGCGACCGGCTCGTAGACGCCGAGTTCGAGCAGCACGCTGACGGCGACGGCGGTCAGCAGCCCGATCAGCGCGGACGGCCAGAACGGCATGCCGGCCGCGTCCATCACCCAGAAGGCGGCGTAGGGGGCGACGGTGTAGGTGAGCGCGTAGGCGAAGTGGAAACGCGTGGTGACCCCGATGACGAGCGCGAGGCCCGCGCCGAGGGCGGCGTAGAACGCGCCCCGGATCAGGCCGTTGGCCGTCAGCTGCCAGAGGTCGGCGTCTAGCAGGTCGTGCATGGATCCTCCGGATCGAGGGTTGGGGGACGGCTCCGCGCGGGCCGTCCCCCGGACTTCAGGTGCGCGTCACTCCGCGAGGCGGAAGTCCTGCGCGCCGATGTCGTAGGTGGCCAGCGGGTTGACCTCGCCGGCCTTGTACTCGAAGACGCCCATCGGCCGGCTGGCGACCCCGTGCGTCTTCGGGTCGATCTCCAGGGAGCCGACGGTGGAGGCGTCGCCGCCGTAGACGGAGGCGAACTTCGGGTCCTTCTCCAGCGCCGCCTTGAGCTGGACGCTGTCGTTCGGGTCGCCGCCCGCGGCGGTGACGCGCCGGATCAGGTCCCACACCATGAGGGTCTCCTCGTAGGCGTTGGCGGCGTAGAAGTCGGGCTCGGCGTCGTAGGCCTTGCGGTAGGCGTCGGTGAAGAGCTTCGCCAGCGGGTTGGCCGGGTTCGCGGGGTCGAAGTAGTCCATCGCGAACTTGAAGCCGTCGCTGTCGAACACGCCCTTGGACGCCTTGGTGGCCTCGTCGGTGAACTCGATGCCGACGAGCTCGCCGGCGACGCCCGCGGCCTTGGCCTGGGCGACGAACGCGCCGGGGGCGGCGCCGCCGAAGGCGACCCACAGGAGGTCGGGCTCGTTCTTCTTGACCTTCGCGATCATGCTCGCGTAGTCCTGGGAGGTCGCCGCGACGGTCTCCCACAGGCCGTTGAAGGTCAGGCCCGCGGCCTCGATCTTCGCCGTCATGTCGGCCTGGATCGCCTTGTTGAGCGGGCCGAGGTCGACGCCGACGAGACCGACGGTCTTGCCCTCGGGGTGGGCCTTCTTGAACCACTCCAGCGCGCCCGGGGCGGCGTCGGAGGGGGCGACCTCGCGGGTGCCGTAGAAGTACTGGGTGCCTTGGGTGAAGACCTGGGCGCCGCCGACGCCGTCGAGGCTGAGGATCTTGTCCTTGTCGGTGTCGGCGAGCATCGCGCCGAGGCCGTCGCCCATCGTGGTGATCTTCGCGGGGACGCCTTCGGCGGCGAGCTCCGACGCGGCCTGCTTGGCGGCGACGGGGTCGGGCCCCTTGACGTCCTTCACACTGAGCTGGAGCGCGGGTCCTCCGGCGGCCTTGATCTGCTCGACGGCGAGTTCGATCGCGTTCTGCATCGAGGCGCCGTTGGCGGCGGACGGGCCCGAGAGGGTGAGCGCCGCGCCGAGCTTGAACTCGACGTCGGCGCCCAGGTCGCCGGTGATGCCGAGGATGTTCACCAGGTCGGCGGCCTGGCTTTTGGCGTCCGCCTCGCTGACGCCGTCGGCGCCGGACCCGCAGGCGGACAGGGCGAGCGCCGTGGTGAGGGCGAGGGCGGGGGCGAGCAGGCGTCGCCGCAGGGGAGTGGTGCGTGGGGTGGGCATAGTTCCTTCTCCGTTTCGCTGACCGACGCGGTGCGCGTGACCAGGAACCAAGCGCGGATTCCGTATTGATCGCTACAGTGATTGGAGCGATCGCTACAGAGACGCGGTTTGTGAAGGTACCCACAATGTGATGGCTGCCACAAGCCCCGAAGGGGTGGAGTTTTGGTGGGGCACCCGGCGGGTTGCGGAAGGATGGGCGGATGAGGAAGACGACGAGGCGCCACCAGCAGGGCGAGGAATCGAGGCTGCGGATCCTTGAGGCGACCCTCGCCATAGCCGCCGAACGGGGTTACGACGGCACTTCGATCGCCCTGGTCACCGAGGCCACCGGCCTGCCGCCGAGCTCGGTCTACTGGCATTTCCGCAACAAGGACGAGCTGCTGGCCGAGACCCTCGAGTACAGCTACCGGCGCTGGCGCGAGACCGCCCCGACCTGGCAGGACCGCGTCGGGATCGCCGACCCTGCCGAAGAGGTCCGCGACAGGCTCCAGCGCGCGTCCAAGGCCATCGTCGACCGGCCCGAGTTCTGGCGGCTCGGCCTCATGCTCGGCCTGCTCAACCGGCAGAACGTCCCGGCCGCGCGGCTGCGGTACCTGGAGGTCCGCGGCGAGACCGAGACCGCCATCGCGCAGTGGTGGGAGCAGATCCTCCCGGCCGGCGACCCCGAGGCCCGGCGCGCGGTCGCCGCCCGGCTCGCCCGCTTCCATCTTGCCGTCATGGACGGGCTGTACCTGGGCGTCCGCTCCGACCGGGGCTGGAAGCTCGACCGCCTGGTCGATCTCGTCTCCGCGGGCGTGCACGCGCAGGCCCTGACGTGGCTGGGAGAGGCCGCGTGAGCACGAGGGAGAAGCCCGGGCAGCGCCCCGCCGACCAGGAGGTCTCGCGGATGCGGATCATCCGGGCGGCGGCCGAGATCGCCTCGGAGAGCGGATACGAGGCCACCACGATCTCGAAGGTCACGAAGCGGTCCGGCCTGCCGGCCAGCTCCGTCTACTGGTTCTTCCGCGACAAGGACCACCTGATGGCCGAGGTCCTGCGGCACAGCTTCGAGCACTGGATCTCCAGCCAGCCCCGCTGGGAGCGCGACCCGCGCGACGAGCGCACGATCACCGAGGGGCTGCGCGCGATCCTCTCGCGCTCGGTGCGGTCCCTGCTGGACGCGCCCGACTTCGTGCGGATCGGCCTGATGCTGCTGCTGGAGACCCGGGACGTCGAACCTGAGGCGCGCCAGTACTTCCTGGCCACTCGCGATGAGGTGACCAGCAGCATCGCGGCCTGGTTCACCTCGCACTTCGACACCGAGCTGCGCGCCCGCCGGCCGGAGCTCGCGATGGATCTGGCCCGGATCGTGCTGGCCGCGACCGACGGGTTCTTCTTCGCCCACCAGATCCAGGAGCAGGCCGATCCGGACGACTTCGTGGCCATGGTGACGGCGATCGTCGAGGAGGCGGTGTCCGCGCGCTGAGCAGGGGCGCGGTGCCCGGTTTCGGGTCTTTTGCCAGGAGACGGTTGTCACATCGGGGGTTCACGTGGTTTGCTCTGTAGCGATCACTACAGGGAGGAGCCCGTCATGCCACTGACCGTCCAGAAGTCCGGGACCATCGAACCGGCCCGCTACCGGCGCGTGCTGGGCCAGTACCCGACCGGCGTCGTCGTGGTGACGGCGCGGGACGCGGCAGGCACCGCCGTCGGCATGGTGGTCGGGTCGTTCACCTCGGTGTCGCTCGACCCGCCGCTCGTGGCGTTCCTGCCCGACAAGAACTCCAGCTCGTGGGCCTCGCTGCGGGCCTCCGGCGAGCGGTTCTGCGTCAACGTCCTCAGCGCCGCCCAGGAGGACGTCTGCCGGGCCGTCGCCACCCGCAAGACCGACAAGTTCCACGACATCGGCTGGCGCCCGTCGCCCCAGGGCATGCCGATCATCGACGGGGCGGTCGCCTGGATCGACTGCGTCACCGAGCAGGTCCACGACGCAGGAGACCACGACCTCGTCATCGGCCGCGTCCTCGACCTGGACCTCGGCGACGGCGAGCCGCTGCTGTTCCACCGCGGCGGCTACGGCTCCTTCACGCCGCACTCCCTCGCCGCGGGCGACGCCGACCTCCTCGACCAGCTCCGCCTCATCGACCTCGCCCGCCCCCACATGGAGGGCCTCGCCGACCTCTTCGGCACCGAGGTCACCGCCATCACCCTCGTCCGCGACGAACTCGTCCTCGCCGCCGCGGCCGGCCGGACCGAACTCGCCGACCGCCCCACCCGGGTAGGGCAGCGACTTCCCTTCGCCGCCCCGCTCGGCAGCTGCTACGCCGCCCACGGCGATGAGGCGCTGCGTGGGCGCTGGCTCGCGAAGATCGCCGAACAGCTCACCGAGGAGCAGCTCGCGCGCCTGCGCGAGGTCCCCGAGACCGTCCGCGCCCGCGGCTACGCCATCGCCCTCGGCCACTCCGAGCTGAGCAACCTGGAGCGCGTCAGCGCCCTCCTGCACGAGCGCGCCCCCGAGGTGTCCCGGGACACCCTGCACGACGCCATCGCCCGCGTCGCCGACGGCTACAACCCCGCAGACCTCCCCGCCTCCCTGGAACTCCGCTCCCTGAGCGCCCCCGTCTTCGCCCCCGACGGCGCCATCGCCTTCACCCTCACCCTCTGGGGCCCTTCCGAACCCGTCACCCTTGAGGAGATCGCGCACTACACGAGCGCCCTCCTCGCCGCGACCGCCGCCGCGACCCGCGCGATCGCCTGAGGCACCGGCGGCGGGCCGCAGGCGAGGCGGCCCGCTCTCGCCTCAGGAGGGCTTCGCGTACCCGGAGATGAGCGCGGCGACGTCGCGGGAGACCACCTCGGCGAACCCGCGGTCCCCGTACTCGCCTGCGGCCCAGTGCCGGGTGCCCGCCTCCACGACGGCCTGGACGACCCGCGCGAGGTGCACGACGTCCAGGCCGCCGGGCAGCTTCCCGTCGGCCTGGGCTCGCGTCAGCAGTTCGAGGAAGAGGAACCGCGCCGCCCGATGCTCGGCCGATTCCCCTTCGGCGAGCGCTCTCTGCTCGGTGCGGTACCCCTCGAGCGTCGTCTCGATGATCAACTCGGGCGGGTTGCGCCGCATCGTCCTTTCAAGGACGGCGAGCACCGCGGCGATGACGTCTTCCAGCTCGTAGGGTCCCTCGACCATCGCCCGCCAGGTCCGCCGCGCATCGCGCGTGGACAGGAACCCGGCCTCAAGGAGCGCATCCTCCTTGCGCGGAAAATAGAAGTAGAACAGCGCCTTCGACACCCCCGCCGCCTGGCAGATGTCCGCGACGGTGGTCTCGGCGAACCCCTTCGTCCGCCACAGCGCGATCGCCGACTGCAGCAGCGCGTTCTTGGTCTCCCGAGACCGCGACTGCGCCAAACTCGCCCTCCGCTGACCCCGGTCAGCACCACCGCCCATGACAGCCCATGCTAGCGAGCCGGCCCCCGCCCCTCGTTGAGCCCGGTCGCTGACCACGGAGCCGCCGAGCTGAAACCACGGCCACGTCCAGGCCGTCGCCGGTGAGCGTTGCACGGAAGTGGCGGAGCAGGTGGGTTCGGGGGTTTTCTACCTGTTGGGGGGCTTCGGGGTTAATGAGTGGGATCTTGGTGGGGTGGGTGGCATGCTTGGGGGGTGGAGAATCGGGGGCTTGTGGGGCGGGTCAGGGACCTGCGGAGGTTGCGGAAGGCGCTGGGGGAGGCGCCCGCGGTGGTGCTGGTCGGGGGCGAGGCGGGGATCGGGAAGACCCGGTTGGTGCGGGAGTTCGCGGGGGCGGCCGGGGTTCGGGTGCTCAGCGGGGGGTGCGTGGAATTCGGGGCGGACGGATTGCCGTTCGCGCCGTTCTCGGCGGCGTTGCGGGGACTTGTGAGGGAAGTCGGGGTCGAGGGGATTCGGGGGTTTTTGCCTGAGGTGCAGGGGCTGGGGCGGTTGCTGCCTGAGTTCGGGGAGGTGGGGGAAGGCGGGGGCGAGTCTAGGGCCCGGATGTTCGAGTCCGTGCTGACGCTGCTGGAGAGGCTGGGGCCCGTCGCGCTGGTCATCGAGGACGCGCACTGGGCCGATCGGTCGTCACGGGACCTGCTGGAGTTCCTCATCCGGAATCTCGGCGGGAGCGTCCTGATCGTCGTGACGTATCGGAGCGACGCGCTCGACAGGGGGCATCCGCTGCGGGGGCTGCTGGCGGAGCTGGCGCGGGTGCCGGTCGTGGAGCGGATCGAGCTGCGGCGGTTCACCCGGGCCGAGACCAGGCGGCTGCTCCAGCAGGCGCTCGGACGGGAGCCCGACGAGCTGGTCGTCGAGCAGGTGTTCCGGCGGAGCGAGGGCAATCCGCTGTTCGCCGAGGCGCTCGCCGGGATCGACGGCAGGATGCTGCCCGACTCGCTGCGGGATCTGCTGCTCATCGGGTTCCAGCGGCTGCCGGAGGAGTCGCAGGAGCTGCTGCGGGTCGCGGCGGCGGGCGGCACCCGGTTCGAGCACGGGCTGCTCAGCGCCGTCGCCGGGCTGGGGGACGCCGAGCTGAGTCGCGCGCTGCGCCCGGCCGTGGCCGCGAACATCCTCGTCGCCGACAGCGAGGGCTACGCCTTCCGGCACTCGCTCATCCGCGAGGCCGTCTATGAGGAGCTGCTGCCGGGCGAGCTGAACGGCCTGCACGTCAGGTACGCCGAGGCGCTGACGGAGCGGCCGTCGCTCGTCGCGCCGGGCCGGGCCGCGGGTGAGCGGGCCTACCACTGGTACGCCGCGCACGAGCCGGCCAAGGCGCTGCAGAGCGCCTGGGAGGCCGCCGACGAGGCCGAGCGGCAGTTCGCGCACGCCGAGGCGCTGCACATGCTGGAACGCGTCCTGGAACTGTGGGAGAGGGTGCCCGACGGGCAGCGCCTCGCCGTCCGCCACATGGACGTGCTGATGCGCGCCGCAGACTCCGCCCAGTTGGGCGGCGAGGAGGAACGCGGCGCGCAGTTCGCCACCGAGGCCCTGAAGGAGGCCGAGACCCCGGCGGAGCGGGCCAAGCTGCTGGCGATGCGCGGCCTGCTGTCGCTCGCCCAGGCCCGCATCGAGGGCATGGACGACATGCGCGAGGCGATCGCCGCGCTGCCCGAGGGCAGGGTCAAGGCACGGGCCCTGGCGCAGTACGCCGTCCGCCTGAACAAGCTGTCGGGCGGCATGGCCGAGACGCACGCGGCGGTCGAGGAGGCGCTGCGGATCGGCAGGGCGCACGACGACATGACGCCCGTCGTCAGCGCCCTGATCACGAAGGGCCTCCGCCACCCCGGCCCCGACACCGAGCGCCTTGCCATGTTCGACGAGATCGAGCCCCTCCTGCCGCGCAGCGACGACTACGACGACGTCCTGCGCCTGGAACTCGCCCGCTCGCACGTCCTGGAGGGCATGGGCCGGCACGAGGACGCGATCCGGGTGGCCCGGCTCGGCATCGCCAAGGCCGAGACGTACGGGCTGATCCGCACCACCGGCACCGTCCTCGGCATCAACGTGGCCGAGCCGATGATCGCGCTCGGCCGGTGGGACGAGGCCCTCGCCGTCATCGAGCGGGCCATCGAACGCCGTCCGCTGCGCCGCCACCAGGCAGGGTTGCGGTTCATGGCGGGCGCGGTGCACACGGCCCGCGGTGATCTCGACGTCGCGGCGGCGCTGCTGGCCGCGGCGTGGACGACGACGACGGACGGTCCGCTGCGCCGCGCCGAGGACTATCTGCCGGTGGTCCAGATGGAGGTGACGCTCCGCCTGGCCGAGGGCCGCCCCGACCTGGCCCTCGCCGCCGCCGCGCCGCTCACCGAGCGCGCCGACATGGCCGACGAGGCCCGCTACACCTGGCCGGCCCTGGTCGCCGCCGCAGTGGCGTCCGCGACACCGGAGGAGATCGCGCCCTTCGCCGCCCGAGCGGAGACGCTGGAGGTCCGCGGCGAGCTCCAGCGCGCGCACCGTCTCACCTTCGACGCCCACGCGGCGAGGGTCCGCCGCGAGCCGGAGGACTGGGCGGCCGTCCGGGAAGCGTGGCGGAGCCTGTCGCGCCCCTACGACCTGGCGAAGGCCCTGTACCGCTCCGCCGAGCACGCCGCGGCCTCCGGAGACCGCGACGAGGCCCTCTGCTTCCTCGCCGAAGCAGCCTCTCTCGCCGAGTCCCTGCGCGCCGCGCCGCTCGCCGCCGAGGTCACCGCCCTCCGCTCCCGGCTGGGCACCGCCACCCCCGCCCACGGCCTCACGCCCCGTGAACTCGAGGTCCTCCGCGAACTCGCCACGGGCCGCTCCAACCGCGAGATCGCCGAGCACCTCTTCATCTCCGCCAAGACCGTCAGCGTCCACGTCAGCAACATCCTCGCCAAGCTGCATGCCACCACCCGCACCGAGGCCGCCACCACCGCCCACCACCTGGGCCTGCTCCCCGCCTGACCCATCCGCGAAGCATCCGGACGCGGCGCCCTCACCGCAGGTCGGCGTGAGGGCGGCGCAGGTCCCCGGTGGGCCCGCCTGCCGGGGCGGGCCCACCGGGTCGGGGTCAGGCGGCGAGGGTCCTGGTGTAGAGGACCGCCCCGTTCAGGTCTATGAGCTCGACGGTGAGGGCCTTGGTCTTGGCGTTGAGGGCCACGTGCCCGAAGAACTGGGCGCCCTCCGCCGGGGACGCGTTCGCCCGCGGGCCGACCTTGATGAACTCCTGGCTGGGGCCGAAGGTCGGGTCCAGCACCTTGGCCACAGCACTAAGCACTGACCTGCGGAAACGAGAGACGCCCCGCCGCGAGAAACCCGGAGGGGCGTCTTCACCTGTTCACGGGGTAGGGGCAAGTCCATGACCGCCCTCACCCTTGCCGACGGACCACAGACCCTCGAACACCTCCCCGAGATCCAGGCCGTCTATAGCGCCGCGTTCCCCGGATACGACCTCAACGACCACCGCGCCCGCACCACCAGCCAGGCCTCCGCACCAGGTTTCGCCGCGGTCCTCGCCCACGACGACGGACACCTCGTCGGCGTCGTCTACGGGCTGCCCCTAAGCGCCGGGACGTCGTGGTGGCACGGCCTGGAACCTGCGCCGGCCGACGGCTGGGCGACCGAGACAGGCAGCCGCACATTCGCTCTCATCGATGTCGCGGTGCTCCCCACCCACCGCGGCGAGGGCGTCGGGCGTCGGCTCGTGAACGCGCTCCTGGCCGAACGGCCCGAGGCGCGCGCGACCCTCGCAACGAACCCTGCCCGGCCCGAGGTTCAGGCCATGTGGGAACGCTGGGGATGGAAGAAGGTCGGCCGCGCCCCCGGCGGGCCCGGCGAGACCCAGCCCTGGTACGACCTCTACGTACTGGAGCTGCCCGCCACCAGCTCGCGGTAGCCCGCGATCTCCGGAGTCGGCGAAGCAGGCAGCTCGCGCAAGATGTCGCCCGCGATGGCCGCGGACATGAGCGAGTCCCGCGCGCCCGGGTCCGCCTCGACCGCCGCGGTGGCGCAGTCGATCCCGCGGCGGAGGTCCCCTCCGCGGACGAGCCCGAACCCGTGGAGGAGCTTCAGCTGGGTCCGGAACCGCGTCTGGTCCAAGGGGATCAGCGTGAGGGTCCGGGCGGCGGCCGAATCGAGCCGGTCCAGATCGCCCAGATGGGCGGCGACGAACGTCTCGGCATACCGGAGCCGCTCCTCCCCCCAGCCGACGATGGAGCGCCGCTCCGAGGTGATGGAGGTCGGCAGACGGGCGAAAAGGCTTGCGGTCCGCTCGATCGCCTCGGCCGCATCGGCTTCGTGCCCCGGCCCCGAGAGCGCATGCAACTGCGCGCGGGCAGCCAAGACCGTCACATAGCCGCGGTGGTCGCTCTCACCGACGCGCTCAACGAGAGCGTCCGCGCGGCGCAGCAGGATCGGTGTCGGCCGGCGCTCGTACAGGCCGTGGATGAGTTGCTCCCCGCTGACCCACAGGGACAGGCCGACGTCGCCGCTGGAGTCCGCGGCCTGCTGGGCGGTCGTCCACCAGGTGCGGGCCTCACGACCCCGCTGGGCGCTGGAGAGTGCCTTCGCCAACACCATCGACAGGCCGCCCACGATCCGGCACCACCCCCGCCACGCAGGAGTCTCCTTCGCGGCGCGGGACATGGTCGTCCGCACCGTGACGAGGTCCCTGGCGAGCTGGGGGATGAGCTCGTGCGGAGGCGTGGTGAGCACGGTGTACCCGTACTCGGCGACGTTCTCTTCCCAGTCGTCCAGGTGGGCTTCGGGGCCGCCGCCGACGGCGCGGTCGAGGCTCGCCTGGATGTCGGCGAGCGCGTCGAGAGCGGGGCTCGACACGGCACCGAGCGCGGCGAGGGACTGGAGGAGGTGACGTCTTTCCACGTCTTCATCGTCACCCGCACTTGGCGATGCTGGCGCAGGCGCGAGCGGCGGGAACAGCTCGATGTCGGGGATGTCGAACGCCTTCGCGTACAGAAGCCTGTACCGCTCGGTCAATTTCTTGACCTGTCCGGACTCCCACCGCTCGATGTTCCGCTGGAGTGAAACCGGGCTAGGCATCTGTTGCGGCTGGTCAGAGGCTCGGCGTAGTTCCGAGGCCATGCGCTGGAGGTCCCAGCCACGGCGCTTGCGCTCGGCGCGGAGCCGTTCGGCGACGGATGGGGTGAGGTCGACCATGAGGGTCCTTCGCGTCCTACCGACAAGTTCCGACATCCGCGAATGTCGGGTCCTGGCTCGCATTGTCGTCTAGAGGCGTCTGCGCGTCTGGAAGTTCACTGGTCGCAACCGAATCGCTACCGAAACCGGGAGACGCAGTGGTGCGCGACGTGACGCTCGACGACCTGAAGACGAAGTACCCGACGTGGAACATCCGCCACTCGGCCGGGTGCTTCATCGCGACCCGCATGGACCGCGACCTCTTCGACGAAGACCTCGAAGCTGGCTTCCACGCCACCCTCACCGCCGACCGCATTGACGACCTGGAGCGGCTCCTGGCCGCCCAGTTCGAACTCGACAAGGCGCGGCTCCGGCGGCTCCAGGAGGGCCGGGGATGAGCGCGGCGGCGATCGACAAGGCGGCGGTCGCCCGTGCGCGCGCTGCCGCAGGGACGCTCCGCCGCGAGCTCGCGGCGGTCGGCTGGGAGTTCCCGGACCTCTCGCGGCCGGAGGGGGAGTGGCCGGGCCGGGTCGCTCGGTCCGAGCGCGTGTTCACGGAGGCGATGAAGGATCTGCTCCATGAGATCGCCCGCTCCGACGGCCTGGAGCCGACCGAAGTGCCGTTCGACGGATGGATCGGGATCACGGAGCGGGCGTACGGGCTACTCCGAGAGGAGTGATCGAAAACCCGTTCTATACTCTGGCCGGGTGAACCCGCCCCTGACCTGCCCATACGGCCACCGGCTGGTTCCCGTCCGGGTGCTCGTCGGCTGGAAGCCGTGCCGCTGTGACGGCGCCCGCGAGACCGGAGGGCACCGGACCTGGCAGTGTCGATGGTGTCAGGACGGCCCCGACCGGCGGCTGACGATCATGCACGACCCGCCGCACACAGAAGCCCCCCCGCACAAGCTAGGTGCGGGGGGCTCAACCCTGCCAGGGCGGGCCGAAGCCCGTACGGCGACGATACGCCCAGCGCCGGAGCGGCGCTAGGCCGTGTCCTGTGAATCTTGGTGTTCGGCTGAGGTGGATCTTGGTGTGGGGGTGTGA
>NZ_BAAGPQ010000024.1:0-308939 GCF_054783995.1 Actinocorallia aurea | reverse complement strand
TCGCCGCGCCCGGCCTGCGCCGCCCCACGCCCGCCGCACGGCCCGCGCCCGGTGCGCCGGCTCCGCAGGCGCCCGGCGCACCCGCGCCCGCCCCCGGCGCCCCCGTGCCCGCGCCCGGCGCGCCGGTGCCGAAGCCGGGGCAGCCGGTCGCGCAGCCCGCCGATCCCGCGCCGACGCCCGACCCGGACATCCCTCCGCCGGTCTCCCTCGTCGTGCCGCCGCCGACCGATCCGTCGCCCGCTCCGTCCGCCTCGCCGTCCGCCTCTCCTTCGGCGTCCCGTCCGACGGAACCGACCGTGCGTCCGAGACCGCGGGCGGCCTTCACTCCGCTGGAGGAAGAACGCGACCCGTTCGGCACCGTGCTCGCTGTGACCGTGGTGACGGCGGTCGTCTCGGCGGGCACCGGGACCGTCTTCCGCATCAGGTGACATCCGGTCTCCCCACTGTCACCCAACGGATAGATCACAACCTATTGCGATCATCAAATTACCGTTAGTAACTTCCCAACTGGCAAAGCTCCCCGAGCGAAAGCGGTAACGCATGACCGAGACAGTGGACCGCACCCAGCAGCAGCTCAGCCTCGGCACGGCGGCGGCCAAGAACCTGGCCTCCACCACCAAGACCCCGCCGCAGATGCAGGAGATCACCTCCCGCTGGCTGCTCAAGACCCTTCCCTGGGTGCAGGTCTCCGGCGGCACCTACCGGGTGAACCGGCGCCTGACCTACACGTTGGGCGACGGGCGGATCGAGTTCGTCTCGACCGGCTCCCGCGTCCAGGTGATCCCGGCGGAGCTGGCCGAGCTGCCGGTGCTGCGCGGATTCGACGACCCCGAGGTCCTCCAGGCCCTCGCCGAGCGCTGCGTGCAGCGCGAGCTGGCCCCCGGTGAGCTCCTCGCCGAGTCCGGCGCGGCGGCCGACCACGTCGTCTTGGTGGCCCACGGCAAGATCCAGAAGATCGGCACCTCGAAGTACGGCGAGGAGGCCCGCCTCGGCACCTATGCCGACGGCGAGTTCATCGGCTCCGACGCCCTGGTCGGCGAGCAGGAGTGGGAGTACACCCTTCGGGCGCAGACCCCGGTGACGGTGCTGACCCTGGCCCGGTCGGACTTCCGCCAGATCCGCGACTCCTCACCCGCCCTGCAGGCCCAGGTGGCGGCCTTCCTGGCCAGCCCGGTCCCCGAGCAGAACCACTACGGCGAGAAGTCCATCGACCTGTCGGCGGGCCACTCCGGCGAGCCGATCCTGCCCGGCACGTACGTCGACTACGAGGGTTCGCCGCGCGAGTACGACCTGTCGGTCGCGCAGACCGTCCTGCAGGTGCACACCCGCGTCGCCGACCTGTTCAACGAGCCCATGAACCAGGTCGAGCAGCAGCTCAGGCTGACCATCGAGGCCCTGCGCGAGCGCCAGGAGCACGAGATGATCAACAACCGCGAGTTCGGCCTCCTGCACAACGCCGACCTCCGCCAGCGCATCCAGACCCACAGCGGTCCGCCCACTCCCGACGACCTGGACGAGCTGCTGTCGCGCCGCCGCGGCTCGAAGTTCTTCCTCGCCCACCCCAAGGCCATCGCCGCCTTCGGCCGCGAGTGCAACAAGCGCGGCCTGTACCCGACCACCGCCGACATCGGCGGCCACCAGATCCCGGCCTGGCGCGGCGTCCCGATCTTCCCGTGCAACAAGATCCCGATCACCCCGCAGCAGACCAGCTCCATCATGGTCATGCGCACCGGCGAGGAGGAGCAGGGCGTCGTCGGCCTGCACCAGACCGGCATCCCCGACGAGTACCAGCCGTCCCTGTCGGTCAGGTTCATGGGCATCAACGACCAGGCCGTCATCCAGTACCTCGTCAGCGCCTACTACTCCTGCGCCGTGCTGGTGCCGGACGCCCTGGGCATCCTGGAGAACGTCGAGATCGCGCACACCTGACCGGTCTCCGGCGCGGGCCCCGCGGGCCCGCGCCGGGCCCCCGGGCACGGCCCGGAACGTGCGCCATCCCGACGACGGAGGAATCAGGATGCCCAAGCAGCCCTTCGAACTGCCCGAGTTCTACCTGCCCTATCCGGCTCGGCTGAACGAGAACGTCGAGTCGGCCCGGTCGCACGCCAAGGAGTGGGCGTGGGAGACGGGCATCCTCGGGTCGCCCGTCTGGACGGAGGAGGAGTACGACGCGCACGACTACGCCCTGCTGTGCGCCTACACCCACCCCGACTCCCCCGGGCCCGTCCTGGACACCGTCACCGACTGGTACGTCTGGGTCTTCTACTTCGACGACCACTTCCTCGAGCTGTTCAAGCGCACCGGCGACCTCACGGGTGCCCAGGAGTACCTCGACAGGCTCTCGCTCTTCATGCCCGTCGATCTCGCGGACGGCTTCCCGGAGGCGACGAACCCGGTCGAGAAGGGTCTTGCGGACCTGTGGGCCAGGACCGTCCCTGCGATGTCCCGGGAGTGGCGGGTGCGGTTCGCGGCGAACACCAGGGCGCTCCTTGAGGAGTCGCTGTGGGAGCTGGTGAACATCAACGCGGGGCGGATCGCCAACCCCATCGAGTACGTGGAGATGCGCCGGCGGGTGGGCGGCGCGCCCTGGTCGTCGGATCTCGTGGAGTACGCCGCCGACGCCGAGGTGCCCGCCGTGATCGCCGCCTCCCGGCCCGTCGGCGTCCTGCGAGACTCCTTCGCCGACGCCGTGCACCTGCGCAACGACCTGTTCTCCTATGAACGCGAGGTCGGCGACGAGGGCGAGCTGTCCAACGCGGTGCTCGTCTTCGAGGACTTCTTCGGCCACGACACGCAGACCGCCGCGGAGCTGACGAACGAACTGCTCAGCTCCCGGCTCTACCAGTTCGACCACACCGCCGTCACCGAGATGCCGCTGCTGCTCGCCGAGCACGGGATCGGCGCGGACGGCGCGGCGAAGGTCGCGGCCTGGGTCAAGGGGCTCCAGGACTGGCAGTCCGGCGGCCACGAGTGGCACCTGCGCTCCAGCCGCTACATGAACTCGGGCGCGGGCCTGCGCTACTCGCCTTCGGGCCTCGGCACCGCGGCGGCCCGGATGTTCCCGTCGCCGCAGAACCTCGGCGCGGGCAGGTTCCGCGCCTACACCCACCTCCCGTTCCAGAAGGTGGGCCCGACCCGCATCCCGGACATCGACCCGGCTTACCCGCTGGGGCTCAGCCCGCACCTGGACCACGCGCGGCGCGCGAACGACGCGTGGGCGCTCGGCATGGGCATCGGCGCACCGGGATCGCTGTGGACCGAACGGCAGCTCAAAGGCTTCGACTTCCCTCTGTGCTCGGCCGGGCTCGACCCCGACGCGAGCCCGGACGAACTCGCCCTCTCCGCCCAATGGCTGACCTGGGGCACCTACATCGACGACTGGTTCCCGCGCGTCTACGCCACGGCCAAGGATCCGCTGGGCGCCCGCGCGTTCGCGATCCGGCTCGGCTCCTTCATGCCGCTCGACCTCGGCGGGACGCCCCCGCCGCTCAATCCGGTCGAGGCGGGACTGGCCGATCTGTGGCGGCGCACCGCCGAGCCGATGTCGCAGCGCCAGCGGGCGGGATTCCACCGCGCGATCTCGATGATGATCGACGCGATGGCCTGGGAGGTGGGGAACCTGGTCCAGCACCGGCTGCCCGATCCCGTCGACTACGTGGAGATGCGCCGGGCCACGTTCGGCTCCCAGCTCACGATGTTCCTCTGCCGGCTCGCCCACGAGAAGGACATCCCGGACGAGTTCTTTGAAACTCGGACACTCCTCTCGATCAACAATGCGGTTTCTGATTTTGGAATGTTCACCAATGACCTTTTCTCCTATCAAAAGGAGATCGAATTCGACGATGAGCTGCACAACGTCGTCCTTATCCTGGAAAATTTCCTGAACATCGGGAAGGACGAGGCGGTCTCGACCGTCGCGCGGCTCATGGCCGACCGGCTCCGGCAGTTCGAGCACCTCGTCGAGGTCGAACTGCCCGTCGTGGCCGACCGGCTCGCCCTGGACTCCGCCGCCCGCGCCGCGGTGGAGGCCTACCTGGACGAGCTGCGCGACTGGATGGTCGGCATCATCCACTGGCACCGGCACACCAGCCGCTACGTGGAATCCGAGCTGAACCCCCTCGCCCACCTCAGCGCCCCGCGGAGCCTGACCGGCACCTCGGCGCTGCGCCCACCGGGAGCGGCCGCCGCCGTCCCCGTGCCCACCGGCGCGGGCTCCGCGGCGACGGCGACACC
Source organism: Actinocorallia aurea (assembly GCF_054783995.1). Taxonomy (NCBI): domain Bacteria; kingdom Bacillati; phylum Actinomycetota; class Actinomycetes; order Streptosporangiales; family Thermomonosporaceae; genus Actinocorallia; species Actinocorallia aurea. The sequence goes on along the minus strand of NZ_BAAGPQ010000024.1, from coordinate 304,706 downwards.
GGGCCGGGGCGGACGGCCCGCCGCGGCCACCACCGCGCCGCCCGCCGCCGAACACCGCCCGCCGCCCGTGCCGCTGTACCCGCGCGGCCTGGGCACGGCCGCCGCCCACCTTCCCCGACCGCACAGTTAGAGAGGCAGCACATGACAGCCGTACACGAGGTGGCGGAACAGGCAGCGGAAGTGCTGGCGCGCGGCCGGACCCTGGTCGAACCCGCGATGCGCGAAGCCGTCGACTCACTGCCCGACCCCGTCCGGCGGATCACCGGCTACCACATGGGCTGGTGGGACCACGACGGCAGACCCACCCCGTCCACGGGCAAGGCGCTGCGGCCCGCCCTCGCGGTGCTCGCCGCCGAGGCGGTCGGCGGCCGGGCCGAGGACGCGGTGCCCGCCGCCGTCGCGATCGAACTGGTGCACAACTTCTCACTGCTGCACGACGACGTCATGGACGGCGACGTGCTGCGCCGCCACCGCCCCACGGCCTGGCATCTGTTCGGGAACGGTCCCGCGGTCCTCACCGGCGACGTCCTGCTCGCGTTGGCCATCGAACTCGTCGCGTCCAACGGCCTGCCCGCCCGGATGGTCACCTCGGCGGTGCTCGACCTCCTGGACGGCCAGAACTCCGACCTGACCTTCGAGTCCCGCACCGACGTCACCCTCTCGGAGTGCGTGGCGATGGCGGTGAACAAGACCGGCGCCCTCGTCCGGTGCGCCTGCGCGCTCGGTGCCACGGCCGGCGGCGGCACCCCCGAGCAGGTCGCCTCCTTCGGCCTGTTCGGCGAGCACCTCGGCCTGGCCTTCCAGTACATGGACGACCTTCTCGGCATCTGGGGCGACCCGGCCGCCACCGGCAAGCCCGCCCATTCCGATCTGCTCAACCGCAAGAAGTCGCTCCCGGTCGTCGCCGCCCTCACCGCGGGCACCCGCGCCGCCCGCGCGCTGGCCGACGCCTACCACTCCCCCGACCCCCAGGACCCCGCCGAACTGGCCCGCCTCGTCGAGGAGGCCGACGGCCGCTCCTGGACCCTCGACCGCCTGGCCCAGCTCCGCAACCAGGCCACCGCCACCCTCACCGCCATGAACCTGGCCCCCGCCCCCACCGCCTCCCTCGTCACCCTCACCCGACTGGCCACCGACCGCACCCGCTAGTCCCCCGAACCGGACGGAGCGCGGCGCCCCCGACCCCCAGCCGCCCTCCGTCCTTTCTCCTTCCCAGCCGGGCCCCCTGCCTCGGCCGGGCCACCCGTCTCAGCCGGGCCACCTGCCGAGCGCCGCGAGGTGCGGCACCAGCGTCGCGGCGTTCCACGCGTCGTCGGCTCCCCTGTGCTCCGTCCCTTCGCCGACGAGCCCGGCGAGCCGCAGCGCCTCGGGCCGCGACGGGCGGTGCCCGAGCCCGTGCGCCTCCGCGAAGACCGCCTTGGCATCGGTGTGCCGGTCCGCGAACGGGTAGGGCACCCCGTCCCTGGCGCACTGGTCGCGGAAGATCTCGCGGTCGAACGCGCCCCAGCTCGCCCACGGCCGTCTTCCCGCGTCGTGGACGCGTACGAGGCGCGCGCACGCCTGTCCGAACGTCGGGGCCGCCGCGAGGTCGGCGACGGTGAGTCCGGTCAGCTCCGTGCAGAATTGCGACACGCGGGAGCGTCCGGGCCGGACCAGGACGCGGTCGCGGGCGAGCCGCGTTCCCGCGGCAAGGTCCACCACGCAGACCCCGATCTCGATGATCTCGGCGGCCTCACCCGGCGGCGGCGTCCGGCCCGGCCGGCAGGTCGCCTCGACGTCCACCACGTTCAGCAGCACCGCTCCCATGGGGCAGACGCTAGAGCCGCGCCCGCCGCCGGGCCGGGGACCGGTGTCCCGCCGGAGACCCGGCCCGGGTCAAGGACGGGGAGGTCCCGGCCCCGCGCGGGGCGATTGCCGCCCCCCAGGGTCAGGGGGTCCAGCGAGGGTCGCGGCCCGCCTCTGCGAGGGCCCGGTCCAGGGGAGGGGCGTCGGCGGGGACGGGGACCGAGGCCGCGAAGCCGTCGTATTGGCGGTACATGTCGGAGATCTCGGCCACCTCGGTGCAGAGAAGTTCGGCGGCCGGGTCGGAGAGGGTGAGGGTGGTGCCGACGGAGCGGGCGACGTCCCAGGTGTGCAGGGCAAGGTCGGCGAAGAGGATCCCGGCGAGGCGCGGGGCCGGGGTGGCGCCCATGCCGGACGTGATGTCGCCCTCCCACGTCTCCGGGCGCGACCAGACGGACAGGGCCCGGTCCAGGGTCGCGGCGTAGTCCTCGCGCCAGGTGGCGGCGGCCGTGAAGTCCGCCTCCAGGAGGTCCGCGGGGATCTCCGTGCGCAGGCCGCGGTGCTCCAGCGCGTGCGAGCTCCACAGGATCCAGTGGTTCACCAGGGCGCGCAGGTCGAACTCCGCGCACGGGGTGCGGGCGGCGAGGGCGTCCTGCGGGACGAGGGCGGCGACACGGACGGCTTCGGCGGCGGTCTCGGTGAGCGCCTTGAGGAGGTCTTCGTTCATGTGTTCGAGGCTAGTGCGGCGTTCGGCTGCGGTCTTGGACAAACGCGACCTAGGCTGGGGCGATGACGCAGGCGATGGAACCCGAGGTCACGACCGGTGGGGGCGGGACGGGTGGGAGCGGGACGCTGGATGCGCGCGGGATCGTGCGGCCCGGCGAACTGGCCCGGCACATCACGCTGGACAGGCGGGAACCCTGCCCTCGCCTCGCGCCGTTCGTCGACTACCACTGGAGCGTGCGGTGGCGGGTCGCCGAACCCCACGACGCCAAGGTCCTCAGCCATCCGAACGTGCACCTGGTCTTCGAACCGGAAGGGCCCTACCTCTACGGCGTCGACCGCGGCCTGTTCGTCCGGCATCTCACCGGCCAGGGGCACGTGCTCGGCGTGCGGTTCCTGCCGGGGGCCTTCCGGGCGTTGCACGGCGGTCCCGTGTCCGCGCTGGCCGACCGCAGGATCGGCGCCGCCGAGGTCTTCGGCCCGGCCGTCGGCGAGGTCAACGCCGCGATCCAGTCCCGTGACGACGTCGGCGAGATGGCCAGGGACGCGGAGGACTTCCTGATCCCGTTGCTGCCCGCCGCGCCCGACCCCCAGGCCGTCCGCGCCGCCGAACTCGTCGCGGCGTTCACGGCCGAGCCGTCCCTCTTCCGCGTCGACGACGCCGCCGAAGCGGCCGGCCTGTCCGTCCGGGGCCTCCAGCGCCTCTTCGCCGACTACGTCGGCGCCTCCCCCAAATGGGTCCTGCGCCGCGCCCGCCTGCACGAGGTCGCCCAGCGCGCGGCGGCCGGCGCCGACGTCGACTGGCCCGCGCTCGCCGCCGACCTCGGCTACACCGACCAGTCCCACCTCATCCGCGACTTCACCGGCGCGGTCGGCGAAAGCCCCGCGAAGTACGCGCGCGCCGCGTCCTGAGACCGTCGAAGCCCCGCCCGGAACGCATCCGGGCGGGGCTTCGACGCGGGTACTACAGGCCCGGGTACAGCGGGTGCTTGTCCGCCAGCGCCTTGACGCGGGCGGACAGGGCCGCGGCGTCGAAGGTCGGCTGGAGGGCCAGGGCGATGACGTCGGCGACCTCGGTGAAGTCGTCGGCGGTGAAGCCGCGGGTGGCCAGGGCCGGGGTGCCGATGCGCAGGCCCGAGGTGGTCATCGGGGGGCGCGGGTCGTTCGGGACGGCGTTCCGATTGACCGTGATGCCGATCTCGTGGAGGCGGTCCTCGGCGTCGCGGCCGGTCAGCTCGGAGTCCACGAGGTCGACCAGGACCAGGTGCACGTCGGTGCCGCCGGTGAGGACCTTGACGCCCGCCTTGGCGGCGTCGTCGGCCAGGAGGCGCTCGGCGAGGATCTTCGCGCCCTCGACGGTGCGCTGCTGGCGCTCCTTGAACTCCTCGGACCCGGCGATCTTCAGCGCGACGGCCTTGGCGGCGATCACGTGCTCCAGCGGGCCGCCCTGCATGCCGGGGAACACCGCGGAGTTGATCTTCTTGCCGAGCTCCTCGCGGGCGAGGATCAGACCGCCGCGCGGACCGCCGAGGGTCTTGTGCGTGGTGGTGGTGACGATGTCGGCGTAAGGCACCGGGGACGGGTGCAGGCCGGCCGCGACGAGGCCCGCGAAGTGCGCCATGTCGACGAACAGGAGCGCGCCCACGGAGTCGGCGATCTCGCGGAACTTCGCGAAGTCGAGCTGGCGGGGGTAGGCCGACCAGCCCGCGACGATCATCTTCGGCCGGTGCTCGGCGGCGAGCGCCGCGACCTCGGCCATGTCGACCCGGCCGTCCTCGGGGCTGACGTGGTAGGGCACCACGTTGAGGAACTTGCCGGAGTAGTTGATGCGCATGCCGTGCGTCAGGTGGCCGCCGTGCGCGAGGTCGAGGCCGAGGATGGTGTCACCGTGGTCGAGCAGCGCGAAGTAGACCGCGGTGTTGGCCTGGGCGCCCGAGTGCGGCTGGACGTTGGCATGCTCGGCGCCGAACAGGGCCTTGGCCCGGTCGATCGCGAGCTGCTCGGTGACGTCGACGTACTCGCAGCCGCCGTAGTAGCGCTTGCCGGGGTAGCCCTCGGCGTACTTGTTGGTGAGGACCGAGCCCTGCGCCTCAAGGACGGAGACGGGGGCGAAGTTCTCCGACGCGATCATCTCAAGGGTGTGCTGCTGGCGGCCCAGCTCGGCGCGTACCGCGTCGTAGACCTCGGGGTCGACGTCGATGAGGTGCTCGAAAAGGGTGCTCATGCTTCCTCGATGATCTTGTTGTAGGACTCGGCGTCGAGCAGGTCCGGCTGGTCCTCGTCGATCCGGATCTTGAAAAGCCAGCCCTCGCCGTAGGGGTCGGAGTTGATGATCCCCGGGTCGTCGACGACCGCCTGGTTGACCGCGACGATCTCGCCGGACAGGGGCGAGTAGATGTCGGAGACCGACTTGGTCGACTCGGCCTCGCCGCACGGGTCTCCCGCCGTGACGGCGTCGCTTTCCGCGGGCAGCTGGACGAACACGATGTCGCCGAGGGCGTCGGCGGCGTAGTCGGTGATCCCGACGGTCACGATGCCGTCCTCACCCTCCAGGCCGGAGACCCACTCGTGCTCCTCGGTGTAACGGAGCTGCTCAGGAACACTCACTTGTTCGTCCTCTTGTTGCGATCGTCACGGGTGTAGAAAGGCAGGTCGACCACGTCGACCGCCTCGTGTTTGCCGCGGATGTCCACGGCGACGGGCCTCGACCCCCGCGCGACCAGGGCCAGCGCGATCGGCTTGCCGAGCGTCGGCGACGGCGCCCCGCTGGTGACGGCGCCGCAGGGGGCGCCGTCCTCGCCGATCACGGCGTATCCGGCGCGCGGGACCCGCCTGCCGGTGGCGACCAGCCCGACCAGCTCCTGCTGGGGCCCGGCGTCGGCCACCGCGGCGAGGGCGTCCCGCCCCACGAACTCCTTCTCCAGCCGGACGACGCGGCCGAGGCCTGCGTCGTACGGGGTGATCTGAGCGGTCAGCTCATGCCCGTACAGCGGCATTCCGGCTTCGAGCCGGAGGGTGTCGCGGGCGGACAGCCCGCAGGGCGTGAGGTCGGCTCCGCCTGCCTCGGTGAGGGCCCGCCACAGGGGCTCGGCGTCCTCGGCCGCGACGAACAGCTCGAAGCCGTCCTCCCCGGTGTAGCCGGTGCGCCCGATGAACGCCGACCGGCCCGCGACAGTGCCGCTGACCAGCGCATAGTACTTCAGGGCCGACAGATCGGTGTCGGTCAGCCGGGCGACGATCCCGGCGGACTTCGGACCCTGGACGGCGATCAGCGCGTAGGAGTCGGAATCGTCGGACACGGAGGCCTCGTACCCCTTGGCCCGGTCCGTCAGTTCGGCGGCGACGACCTCGCGGTTGGCGGCGTTGGCGACGACCATGAAGCCGTGGTCGCTGAGCCGGTAGACGATGAGGTCGTCCAGCACCCCGCCCTCGGGGTCGACGATCATCGTATAGCGGGCGCGGCCGTTGGCCAGGGCCGAGGGGGTGCCGACGAGCGCGTGGTCGAGGGCCTCGGGCGCCTGAGCGCCGGTGACGAAGATCTCACCCATGTGGGAGATGTCGAAGATTCCGGCGCTGTTGCGGACCGCGTTGTGCTCGGCGGTCTCCGAGCCGTAGCGCAGCGGCATCAGATAACCGGCGAAGTCCACGAGGGTGCCGCCGAGTTCGCGATGGATCTCCAGAAGCGGCGTGGTCTTGGCGGGTTGCGCCGAGGAGGTGGCGGACACGGTGGGCTGGCTCCTTGGTGACCGTGAGTGCGTCGGACGGAACCCATCGTCCCATCCACGGGTACGGGCCCGTGACCTGCCCCTGCACTCTATCGCCGTGGCGAGACCGGCGGCGCGGACGATTCCGCGGCGCCGGCCTCAAGCAGAAGGTCCAGCCAGTTCGTCTCGGATGATCGAAGTCCCCTCTCTCCCTGGAACCCGCTCCAAAGAGCGACTCACCAAAACCCTACGAACCCCCCACCCCCAACACACCCGCAAACCCTACAAATACCGGTAGAGCACTCTTTAGACCCCCTTCCCACAACCCACCCGCGCTGGGCCGCCAACGACCCGCCCGGGACCGAACCGTGCAACGACGCCCGCACGCGCCCCCGGACGAGCCGACCGTCCAACGGCACGACCACGGACGCGGCCCGGACGGCCCCGCCCAGGGCCCGTCCCCGAGCCGAAACGGCCCCGAGGCAGGCGCGGTCACGCGACGGACGCGGGTGCTTGCGGGTGCGCGGGTACGGGTACGGGTGCGCGGGTGCTTGCGGGTGCGGGTGCTTGCGGGTGTTGGTGGCGGGGAGGGTCAGGCGAGGCGGGTTTCGTGGTAGACGAGGCGGAAGCGGACGACGGAGTGGAGGCCGGAGAGGCCGACGGCCTCGCGGAAGCGGGCCAGCGGGGCCTCCCGGATCAGGCCGAGGAGGAGGCCGAGGTCGGCGCTCTCCTCGCAGGAGACGTGCAGGACCAGGCGGGAGCGCGAGCGCGAGCCGGTCAGGCGCAACTCGACCTCCTTGACGCCGGGAAGGTTCTGGAGTTCGGAGGTCAGATCGGCCAGGGCCGCGCGGGTGCGCACCCGCCGGGCCCCGCGCATCAGCGGGAACCGGCGCAGGGCCGCGGCGCGTCCTTCGGCGACGAGCCAGTACAGGCCCGCGCCCGCGGCGACCGTCAGGCAGGCGGTGAGCAGCGGCCAGAACCAGGCGTGCTGGGCGGCGAAGGACGCGACATCCGCGCCGAGCACCGGCCCGCCGCCGGAGTTCGCGCGAAGACGCAGCACGATCCCGCCGGCCGCGCACAGCGCGAAGCCGGTCAGCAGGAGTCCGGGGCGCGCCATCAGCGCCGCCAGACGATGGACAGGGCGAGCTCGCGGTCGCGGACGGGCTCGATCTCACCGAGGCGGTGCACGACGGCCCGGCGCACCAGATCGGCGAGGTTGCCCGGGTTGCGGTACCCGGTGGCGACCTCGAGTTCGATCTTGCGCCCGATCCTCGCCCGGGCCCCGGTGACCCCGGCCACGCCCCGGGCCGCGTTCTCCACGGACCTGGCGAGCGCGTCGCGGCTGAGCGCCGCCGACATCCCGGGATCGGCCCCGAGGATCGGCTCCGCGGGGTGCCTGGCCGGCCAGACCGCGTGCGCGAGCAGCGCGATCCCGCCCAGCAGCAGCCCCCAGCCCGCGCGCGCCACCGAAGGGTCGGACCAGGACCGCGCGCGCAGGTCGGCCGCGATCGCCTCGGTGAGTTCCGGGGGCACCGCGTGCATCCCGTGTCTTCGCGCGACGATCTCGGCCGCCGCCGCCGCGCACACCGCGGTGACGACCGCGGCGGCGACGAGCGCGGCGACGGTCCGGCGCGGCTGGAACTCCTCCTCCGACCGCAGCCGGCTCTGCCTGCGCAGGGCGGTGTCCCCGAACAGCTCTGTGACCAGCGTCTCAGCCATGGACACGCACAGTAACGGCCCGGGCGTATGGAGCCTTGCCCGACAGGTCCATGATCAAGAAAAGCCGGGTGCTGAAAGGGCAGGTCCCGCCTCAGTGCAGGGTCTTTCCCTCCTTCAACATCTGGACGAACTTCACGATCCGGGCAGCTCGGGTCTCGGCACGCTTCGCCTCCTCGACCCGGAAGACCACCGCGAACCGGTTCTGCGAGCTCAGGCCGGCGAAGAACGCCGCGGCCTCCGGCTCGGCGTCGAGCGCCGCCTGGAGATCCGGCGGCACCTCCCGGCTGGACTGCGGCGCGTACGCCGACTCCCACCGGCCGTCGGCCTTGGCGGCCTCGACCTGGGCCAGCCCCGCCGGACGCATCCGGCCCGCCGCCTCCAGGGCGGCGACCTTCTCGGTGTTGATCCGCGACCAGCGGCTGCGTGGTCGGCGCGGGGTGTACTTCTGCAGGAAATGGGTGGCATCCAGGCTTTTGCGCTGGCCGTCGATCCAGCCGAAGCAGAGGGCGTGGTCCAGCGCCTCGGGCGCGCTCACCGAGGCGATGCCGGTCGCCTTCTTGGCGATCTTGATCCAGACGCCGTCGGCCGTGCCGTGCTCGGCCTCCAGCCACGCCTCGAAGTCCGCCGCCGACGCGAACTCCAGAACCGGCAGCCCGTCCGCGTCCACCGCGCCCGCCATGCCCGCTCCCGCCGCACCCGTGCCGTCTACACCCGCGCTGCCCACGCTAGTGCCGCCCACACCAGTCTCACTCACACCATTGATGCCCGTCTCCCCGTCCATACCCCGACGCTAACCGCAGGGTCTGACAGTTTCGCGGGATCAGCGGGATGTCAGCGGAAGACGACCGTCTTGGCGCCGTTCAGCACCACGCGGTGCTCGGCGTGCCAGCGCACCGCGCGCGCCAGGGCCAGGCACTCCATGTCGCGGCCGACCCTGCGCAGGTCCTCGGGCGTATGGGTGTGGTCGACCCGCGCCACCTCCTGCTCGATGATCGGCCCCTCGTCGAGGTCGGGCGTGACGTAGTGGGCGGTCGCGCCGATCAGCTTGACGCCCCGCGCGTGCGCCTGGTGGTAGGGCTTGGCGCCCTTGAACGACGGCAGGAACGAGTGGTGGATGTTGATCACCCGGCCCTGGAGCTTGGCGCACAGGTCGTCGGTGAGGATCTGCATGTACCGGGCGAGGACGACGAGGTCGGCCTTGTAGTGCTGGACGAGCGTCAGGACCTCGGCCTCCTGCGCCGCCTTCCCCATCGACATCGGCAGATGGTGGTAGTCGATCCCGTAGGACTGGGTGAGGGGCCGCATGTCGGGGTGGTTCGAGACGACCGCGACCACGTCGATGTCCAGCAGCCCGGAACGCGTCCGGAACAGCAGGTCGTTCAGGCAGTGCCCCTCGCGGGACACCATGATCAGCACCTTCATCCGGCTCGCCGCGTCGCCGAGGTGCCAGTCGAAGGAGAACTCGGTCGCGATCGGCGCGAACAGCGTCTGGAGTTCGGCGAGGGGCAGTTGGGAGTCGAACTGCACCCGCAGGAAGAACCGCCCGGCGGACTGGTCGCCGTACTGCTGGCTCTCCGTGATGTTGCAGTCCTTGTCGGCCAGCAGTCCCGAGACCGCCGCCACGATCCCGGGCCGGTCCGGACATGACAGCGCCAGGATGTAACTCAAGTCCTCTGCCCTCACAGCCTGCTAGGAATCTGCGAAGTCTATGCGCTGGCGCCCTCGCCGCGGAGCGGCGCCCGGCGGGAAGGCCGGGCGACGCCCTTCGCGGGCGGCGGCGCCCGGGGTTAGGTTCGAAGGCATGCGACGGTTCGGGGCTCTCATCGCGATCTGTGCCCTGCTCGTCGGCTGCACCGCTCCCGGTGCGCCCGACGGCGGCACTCCGACAGGCGGCGGCGGCTTCGGCGACGTGCCTTCCGAGGCCGGGACGCACCGGCTGCGGATCGACGTCGAGGGGCCCGGCAGGCGGGAGTACCTGGTGCGGGTGCCTCCGGACGCGGAGAAGGGCATGCCGCTGGTCCTGGCGGTGCACGGCGGGGCCTCGAACGCGGAGCGGTTCGAGAAGGACTCGGGCTTCGACCGGGTGGCCGACCGGGAGAAGGTGCTCGTCGCCTATCCGGACGGGTTCGCGCTGAGCTGGAACGCGGGGGCGTGCTGCGGTCCGGCGAAGGCCGCGAAGGTCGACGACGCGGGCTTCCTCCGGCAGTTGATCGACCATCTCGTCGACGTGGGCGCCGCCGATCCGGAGCGGGTGTTCGTGGCGGGCTTCTCCAACGGCGGCGGAATGGCCTACAAGCTGGCGTGCGAGGGCCCGGGGCGGGTCGGGGGGATCGGGGTGGTGTCGGCCTCGCTGGTCATCGCGTGCGCGCCGGACGAGCCCGTCTCGGCGATGATCGTGCACGGTCGCAAAGACACGTCGGTGCCTTATGGCGGCGGCGGGCGGCGGGACTTCGACGACGACCGCCCCTTCGCGCCGGTCTCCAAGGCCGTCGCGTTCTTCCGTGGGAAGGCCGGGATAGCGCGCTTGTCGCCGGACAAGGGGTGCCGTTCCGGGGACCGGCGAGGGGTCGTCGTCCGCTTCTGCCCGCACGACGGGGGGCACGTGTGGCCGGAGGGCATGGCCGAGGACCTTTGGGAGTTCTTCGACGCCCTGTGACCTTGCCCCGCGACCAGGGGGAATGGACGTGAAGTCTTTTCATGTTTCGGGTTGTGTGGCAGGCTGGACATCATGGACCCCCTGAAGCTGAAGGCGCGCTACGACGCGGCCACCGCCGCGTTCGACGCTCCGTTCGCGATCGTCGACCTCGACGCGTTCCGCGCGAACGCGGCCGACCTCGTGCGCCGAGCGGGGGGCAAGCCCATCAGGGTCGCCAGCAAGTCGGTCCGGGTCCGGGCGCTGCTGGACGAGGTGCTCAAGACCGACGGCTTCGCCGGGATCATGGCCTTCACGCTGCCCGAGGCGCTGTGGCTCGCCGAGCACCGGACCAGCGAAGACATCCTCGTCGCCTACCCGACGGCCGACCGCGGCGCCCTCCGCCGCCTCGCGGACGACGCGCACGCCGCGTCCGTCGTCACCCTGATGGTCGACTGCTTCGAGCACCTCGAACTCCTGCCGTCCGACGGCCACCCGATCCGCGTCTGCATGGACATCGACGCCGGCTACCGGGTGCTCGGCGGCCGGATCAAGGTCGGCGCGCAGCGCTCCCCGATCGTCACGCCCGCCCAGGCCCGCGCGTTCGCCGAGGAGATCGCCAAGCGCCCGCACCTGCGCCTGGTCGGCATCATGGGCTACGAGTCGCAGATCGCCGGCGTCGGCGACGCCCCCGCGGGGCAGCCCGCGAAGGCCAGGATCATCCGCGCCATGCAGTCGCGCTCCCGGCTGGAACTCGCGGCGCGGCGCGGCGAGATCGTGCGCCGGGTCCGCGAGGTAGCCGACATCGAGTTCGTCAACGGCGGCGGCACCGGCAGCGTCGAGTGGACGGTCGCGGAGCGGGCGATCACCGAGGTCGCCGCGGGCTCCGGCCTGTTCCTCCCGCACCTCTTCGACCACTACACCGCGTTCCACGGCACCCCCGCCGCGCTGTTCGCACTCCCCGTCGTCCGCCGCCCCGGCCCTGGCGTCGCGACCTGCCTCGGCGGCGGCTACCTCGCGTCCGGCCCCGCCGACGCGCTGCGCCTTCCGCAGCCGTACCTGCCGCCCGGCCTGAAGTTCACCGCCTTGGAGGGCGCCGGCGAGGTCCAGTCCCCGCTCACCGGCGACGCCGCCGACCGGCTCGAGGTGGGCGACCGCGTCTGGTTCCGGCACACCAAGGCCGGAGAACTCTGCGAGCGTTTCGAGGCCGTACATTTGGTCTCGGGCGAGCGCACCGTTCGCACCGTCCCCACCTACCGTGGCGAGGGACAGACCTTCCTTTGATCCGGAGGTGGGCCGATGAGCGACCCGTGCGGCGGGCGCCCCGAGCCGACCTCCACGGGCCTCGACGTCTTCCTGTCCGGCCAGGTCTACATGGACATGATCTTCACCGGGCTGCCCGGGCCGCCCCCTCCCGGCGGCGAGGTCATCACCGACGGCCTGGGCTCGGCCCCCGGCGGCGTCGCCAACATGGCGGTCGCGATGAGCCGGCTCGGGCTGCGCGTAGGGCTGGCCGCCGCCTTCGGCGACGACCTCTTCGGCACCTACCTCTGGGACACCCTCGCCGACCAGGAGAACGTCGACCTCACCTGGTCGCGCCGGATGCCCGGCTGGTCGAGCCCGGTCACCGTCTCCCTCGCCTATGACGCCGACCGCAGCATGGTCACGTACGTCAACCCGCTTCCGCCGCTCGCCCCCGTCGGCGCCCCTCCCCCGGCCCGGACCTGCGTGATCGACATCGCCCAGCCCGTCCCGCCGTGGGCGGTGGAGCTGCGCGCGGCGGGCGGGCTCGTGGTCGCCGACCTCGGCTGGGACCCCACCGAGACCTGGTCGGCCGACGTGCTCGACCGGCTCAGGCACGTCGACGTCTTCCTGCCCAACGCCGTCGAGGCGATGGCCTACACGCGCACCTCCACGGCGGCCGCCGCGCTGGAGCACCTGGCCCGGCTCGTGCCGACCGTCGTCGTCAAGCGCGGGTCGGCCGGGGCGCTGGCCGCGCACGGCGGCGAGCGCGCCGCCGAGCCCGCGCTGCCCGTCGACGCGCTCGACCCGACGGGCGCGGGAGACGTGTTCTGCGCCGCGTTCGTGTACGGCACCCTCGCCGGATGGGGGCTCTCGCAGCGGCTGCGGTTCGCCAACCTGTGCGCGGGCCTGTCCGTGCGGCACTACAGCGGCTCGCTGGGGGCGCCCTGCTGGGGCGAGATCGCCGCGTTCGGCGAGTCCGGCGAGGTGCCCGTCGAGGTGCTGGAGGGCTACTCCTTCGTCGTCGACCACATCCCCGACTCCGAGCTGGACCGCGGACCCGAGTCCGTCATGCGGGCCCAGCCGACCTTGAGAGGACGCCAGTGAAGATCGCCGTCGTGGGCGCGGGAAGCGGCTACCTGCCCGGGGTCGTGCGCGGGGTGCTGCACCGGGCCGACGACCTGCGGGGCGCCGAACTCGCCTTCCACGACGTCGACGTCCCCGCGATGGAGCTGATGGCGCGCCTGGCCCGCGGCATGCTCAAGGGCCTGTGCCGGGTCACCGAGCATCCCGCGCTGAAGACCGCGCTCGAAGGCGCCGACTTCGTCTTCACCACGTTCCGCCCCGGCGGCATGGCCGCCCGGCACCTGGACGAGGCGATCCCGCTGGGGCACGGGGTCGTCGGCCAGGAGACCGCGGGGCCTGGCGGGTTCCTCATGGCCTGCCGGTCGGTCCCGGTGCTGCTGGAGCTCGCCGAGCTCGCGCCCGAGAACGCCTGGATCGTCAACTACACCAACCCGACCAGCGTCGTCACCGACGCGGTGCTCCAGCGGTTCCCGGGCCGCCGGTTCCTCGGCCTGTGCGACCAGAGCGTCGGCGACACCGAGATGTGGGAGGCGCTGCTCGGCCTCGACGGCCTGGAGCCCGACTGGATCGGGCTCAACCACCTGACCTGGGCCGACACCGTCCGCCACAAGGGGCGGACCCTCGACCTTCCGCCTCTGCTCGCCGCCCTGGCGCCCCCGGACGGCGGCGCGACGCCCTGGCGGGACCCCTCCCGGATGGCGGACCTCGGCAAGGCCCTCGGATTCCTGCCCAACTCGTACGCGAAGTACTACTTCTTCCATGACGAGGTCGTCGCGGAACTGCGCGCCAAGGGCACCACCCGCGCGCAGGACATCATGGCCGCCCTTCCCGCGTTCTACGCCCAGGTCGAAGCCGAGTCCCGCAAGGCCGACCCCGATCCGTCGCGCGAGCGGGGCGGCGGCGAGCACGGCGAGTTCGCGATCGACGTCATCTGCGCGATCGCCGGCGACGAGGGCCGCCGGATGGTGCTGAACGTGCCCAACGCCGGGCGCGCGATCGCGTCGCTGCCCGCGGACACCGTGGTGGAGATCCCGTGCCGGGTGGACGCGCGGGGCGCCGCGCCGCTGCCCGTCGGCGACCTGCCGCTGCCGGTGCGCGGGCTCACCCAGGCGGCGGCCTGCTACGAGCGGCTCGCCTCGCGGGCCGCGACCACCGGCGACCGCGCGGTGGCGCTCCAGGCGCTGATGGCGCACCCCTTCACGCCGGGCAAGCGCGCGGCCGAGGCGATCCTCGCCGAGGGACTCGCCGCGCACGCCGCGGACCTGCCGCAGTTCGCCTGAGCCGGAAGCGCAGGCGGCGGGGGCGGTGGCAGTGGCGGCCGGGTCAGTGCGGCGGGGTCAGATCGGCAGGGTCAGATCGGCAGGGTCAGCTCCAGCCGGGTGCGCTTGGCCGAGCGGCGCGAGCCGACGACCAGCAGCAGGGTGACGCCCGCGACGAGCGCGCTTCCGGCGATGAGCAGCCGCTTGCGCTGCTCCTGCGACAGCGGCGACTCCTGCCCTTCCTTGGGCGAGACGATGGAGCCGAGGGCCTGCGCGACCTGGGTGATCTCCTCGCGGGCGCGCTCGCCCGTCCGGTGCACGACCGCGGCGGGCGCGACGCGCTTGGCGAGGTCGTCGATGTTGCGTGCGAGGTCGGCGAGCTCTCCCTCGATCTCCTGCTTGATCAGGTCAGGATTCCTGTCGGCCATCCCGCGTCCCCATGTGTCGGCGTAGTGTCAGGTGTGTCGATCAGTCTCGCAGGTCGTGCCGGTGCGCGCCTCCGCGAGGTCCCGGTAAATTGGACCGGCGGCACTCATGGCGAAAGGACCCAAGGTGACAAATCGTCTTGAACCAGGCGATGAAGCTCCGGATTTCACCCTCAACGACTCCGAAGGCAAGCCCTTCACCTTGTCCTCGCTGCGCGGCGACCGGGTGATCCTGTACTTCTACCCCGCCGCCATGACCCCCGGCTGCACCAAGGAGTCCGTCGACTTCGAAGGCGCGCTGCCCGCGCTCGCCGAGGCCGGCGTCAAGGTCGTCGGCATCTCCCCCGACGCCCCCGCGAAGCTCGCCAAGTTCGCCGAACGCGACGGCCTCACCTTCCCGCTCCTGTCGGACCCTGACAAGGAGGTCCTCCAGGCCTACTCCGCGTACGGCGAGAAGAAGCTGTACGGGAAGGTCACCGTCGGCGTCATCCGCTCCACGTTCATCATCGACGCCGAAGGCAAGGTCGAGAAGGCGTACTACAACGTGAAGGCCACCGGGCACGTCGCCCGGATCCGGCGCGAACTCGCGCTCTGATCACCCCGGGCGTCCCGCTGATATCGTCGGGATTCCCCCAGGGGCCGTAGCCCAATTGGCAGAGGCCGGCGGTTTAGGTCCGTCGTGTTGTGGGTTCGAGTCCCACCGGCCCCACCCCGTCGAAGGCGGCACCGCGATCGCGGGCCGCCTTTCGCGTCATAAGGCCGGGTCCGGCCAGCTCCGACGGTGAGATGGGACTCCGAGCGCACCTCCGTCGATATCTGAAAAATCGGCAGGACGTGCCGCGCTCCGGACGCGTACCCTGGACGGATCGACGTCGTGGGGGCGCGTTTAAGGATGCGGAACGCCATGCAGGTGCGACGACCGGTCAGAGACCTTCTGCCCGGTGACCATGCCTGGCTCCCGTACGCCTCCGACGAGGAGCAGGGCCACGTGATCGGCCCGTGGATCTCCGACGGCCTGGAGATCCGCGACAAGGTCATCTACGTCACCGACGCCGAGCACTGGCAGCTCCCCGGCCTGTACGGCCAGGACTTCTCCCGCGAGATACGGGCCGGCCTGCTCACCCTGATCCCGATCGGCGAGGCCTGCCTCACCAAGGGCATGTTCGACCCGAACAAGCTGCTCGGCACACTCTCCGACGAGATCGCCAAGGCCGAGGAGCAGGAGTTCCGCGGCATCCGCGTCACCGCCGAGAACTCCTGGGTGCTCGGCCAGCCGTTCGGCGACTCCCGGGTCGACTTCTGCGAGCAGCGGCTCGACGCCAGGGTCGCGCCCAGCGTGTCGGTCACCGCGATCTGCCAGACCGACACCCGGCAGTGCCGCGGCGGCCAGTACGCGCTCCTCGACTCCCACCACGAGGTCAGGGTCCTGCCGAACCCCGACTTCGACGATCCGCAACTGACCATCACGCGCACGTTCCAGCCGACCGGCCTGCACCTTCGCGGCGAGATCGACGGCTCCCGGCGCATCCGCTTCGCCGAGGCGCTGAACAACCTCCCCCGCGAAGCCGAGACGATCGAACTCGACCTGAACGAGGTCACGTTCGTCGGCCTCGACGCGTTCAAGGCGCTCACCGGGTTCACCCGCAAGCGCGGCCCCCGGTTCAAGGTGATCCTCCGCAACGTGGATCCGGTCGTGCGCTCCGTCATCGACGTGGTCGGCCTCGCGAGGCTGCCCGGAATCGAGCTGGGTGACAGCTGATGCCCCTCACACACGCGGTCCTGTCCTATCCGGACGAGGACGCGTTCCTCGCCGCCGCCGTCCCCTTCCTTCGGGACGGAGCCTCGGACGGCGTGCCCGTCCTCGCCGTCACGGTGGGCAAGACCGAGCTGCTGCGCAGGGAACTCGCCGCCCATGACGGCGCGATCTCCTACATCGACTCCACCGACTTCTACCTGCACCCCGCCCGGATCGTCGCGCGGGTCCTGGACCTCGCCGAGCACGAGACGGGCGCGGGAGGCATCCGGCTGCTCGGCGAGCAGACCTGGCACGGCCGCACACCCCTGGAGAACCAGGAGTGGCAGCGCGTCGAGGCGCTCGTGAACCTCGTGTTCGCCCAGACGCGCGCCCAGATCCTGTGCGCCTACGACGCGCGGCTGCCCGAGCACGTCCTGAAGGTCGCGCGCCTCACCCACCCCGAGTTCGCCGAAGGGCGCGGACGGATCCAGAACCCCGCCTACCAGAGTCCGCACGACTACCTGTCCTCGGCGGACCGCCAACCGCTGGAGCCCGCGCCGCGCGACTCCGCGCTCCTGCCCGTCAGCTCCCGCGACCTGCACGGCCTGCGCGCGCTCGTCAGCGCGCACGCGCGCCGGCACGGGGTCGGCGGCACCCTCCTGCACCAGTTGCTCGTCGCCGTCACCGAGGTCGCCACCAACGCGCTCGACCACGGCGAGCCCCCGGTGACGCTCCGGCTGTGGCCGGCGGCCGGAGAACTCGTCTGCGAGGTCGCCGACGTGGGCGAGTGGTCGCCGGACGGGCCCGAGCACACCGGGCACGTCCCGCCCCGGCCGCACGAGCGGGCGAAGCTCGGGCTGTGGGCGGTGCGCATGCTCACCGGAGCGGTCCAGGTCCGCACCGGGCCGCAGGGCACGCGGGTGCGCATCCACACGCCGCTCGGCCGCGCCGCAGCGGTGCGGCTTCCGGTCTGAAGTGAAGATTCCTCCACCGATCGGGAGGACTTTTCAGATACCCGGAGGAACAAATCCACAGAACCGGTCACTCTGCCCTCGAATGCGCTCCGGGCGGCGTAGTGTGGTCGACACCAACGGCTACCACAGACGACCCAGCACGCACATCGCGGACCACCGCGGAGCACCATGGACGTATCTGAGCACGGAACATCCGGCTGGAGCACGACCCGGTCGGTAGGGGACCTCCGTCCCGGCGATCACGCATGGCTCGCCTCCGCCCATCCCGACGAGAAGCGCCGCGTGATGGGCGACTTCGTCTACGACGGGCTGAGCGCGGCCCAACGCGTCGTGTGCGTCACCGACACGCCCGCGCAGCACCTCCCGGGCATGTTCGACAGGCACAACATCGACGTGCGCCCCTTCGCCGAGGCGGGCCATCTCGAAGTGATCCCGTGGCGGCGCGCCTGCGCCCGAAACGGCCGCGCCGACCCCGACATGCTCGGCCGGACCCTGGAACGCGAACTGGACCGGGCCTTCGAAGGCAGGTTCCGCGCGGTCCGGATCACCGCCGACATGACGTGGGCGGCCGGGCTTCCCGGCGGGATGGAGTTCATGCTGGCCTGCGACGGTGCCATGGAGCACCTCGTCGGGCCGAGCACGCAGGCGATGGCCGTCTGCCAGGTAGACACGCGCGCCGTCCGCTCGGCCGACGCGCTCCACGCGTTGCAGAACCACCACGAGGTCATCGTCGAAGTGAACCCCGATTATGACGACGGCGTGCTGCGCCTGGTCCGCACCTACGCACCGCACGGCCTGCGCCTGGAAGGCGAGATCGACAGCGCCAGGCACCCGGTCCTCACCGCGGCCCTGTCCACGGTCAGTGCCCCGCGGGCCGAGGTCCATCTGGAGCTCGGCCGACTGAAGTTCATCGACCTGGGAGCGCTGAAAATGCTGGGCGCGAACGCACTGGAACTCACCCGAGGCAACGGCATCGTCCTCGACAACCCGACCCCCGACCTGGAGAACGTCATCCGCATGGTCGGCTTCCACCTGTTCCCGGGCATCACCCGCGGCAGGGGCTGGAGGACCATGTGACCGCGCAGAGCCTGAGCCATCAAGCGCTCCTGTACGGCAAGGACGAGGAGTACCTCGCCACCGCGGTCCCCTACGTCCGCGAAGGCCTCGCCGAAGACGCGATGATCATCGCGGCGATCCCGAGCCGCTGCTACACCGCGGTCCGGGACGTGCTCGGCGACGTCATCTCCATGTTCGCGCCCGCCGAGGTCTTCTACCGCCACCCCGTCCGGACCATCGCCCAGTACATGGACATCGTCCGCTCCGCCGAAGGCCGCCCCGTCCGCGCCCTCGCCGAGGTCGCCTGGCAGGGCCGCACCCCGTGGGAGGCCCGCGAATGGGCCCGCTACGAGTCGCTGGTGAACACCGTCTTCGACAACCGCGGCGTCAGCGTCATCTGCTCCTACGACCGCCGCGTCATCGGCGAGGACATCGAGTCCGAGGCCCGCCGCACCCACCCGCAGCTCCTCGACGGCGGCATGTTCCCCGCGTACAACGACTCCTACGAGCACACCGACCTCTACAACTCCCGCGCCGACAAGGCCCCGTTGCCCCAGGTCCCCGACCACGCCGTCCGCCGGGACGTCACCTCCCTGGACCTGGTCGGCATGCGTTCCTTCGTCAAGGACCACTGCGCCAGCTTCGGCATGACCCCGCTGGCCACCGGCCGCTTCGTCACCGCCGTCAACGAGATCGCCACCAACGCCCTCACCCACGGCACCCCGCCCGTCCAGCTGAAACTCTGGACCGCCGACGACCTGGCCTTCGCCGAGGTGGCCGACATAGGCCTCTGGCACCCCGACGAGCTGGAAAGCTACCTCCCCCCGGAGTCCGCCAACACCCCTTCCTTCGGCCTCTGGTCCGCCCGCATGCTCGTCGACCTGGTAGAAATCCGCGCCGGCTACAACGGCACCCAGGTCCGCCTCCGATCGGCTCTCACCGACTGACGTCGCCCACCCGCAGTCAGGTGGAGGTCGGGTAGAGGTCGACGCGTTCGGGTGGGCCCAGCGGCGGTGGCCTTCGGGGACGCGCTCGGGCAGTGCGCCGCATCGAATGGCTCCGGGATGGTCGCGCGGGTAGGCGCGAGTCGGGGATCTTCCGCAAGGTGCCGCGCTGTTCTTCGATGCGGGCGGGCAGCGCCTTCGCGTGGAGACGCGTCGGCCCCGTCCCAGAAGGAACGGGGCCGGGGCGGTGCGGGGTCAGGCGCGTAGGGAGGCGGCCAGGGCGCGGAAGGCGTGGCCTCGGTGGCTCAGGGCCGATTTCTCGTGGGGGGAGAGTTCGGCGGCGGTGCGGTGCTGGCCCGCGACCTCGAAGACGGGGTCGTAGCCGAAGCCGTTGGAGCCGCGGGGCTCGCGGGTGATGCGGCCTTCCATGCGGCCTTCGAAGACCTCTTCCCGGCCGCCGGGGCGGACGATGGCGGCGGCGCAGACGAAGTGGGCGCCCCGGTCGAAGTCCTGCACGTCCGCCAGCTGGTCCAGGACCAGCTGGAGGTTCGCGGCGTCGACGCCTTCGGGGAACTCGGCGCCGTAGCGGCCCGACCAGCGGGCCGACAGGACGCCGGGCATGCCGTTCAGGGCGTCGACGCACAGGCCGCTGTCGTCGGAGACCGCGGTGAGGCCCGTGTGGGCGGCGATCGCGCGGGCCTTCAGCAGGGCGTTGCCGGCGAAGGTCAGTTCGGTCTCCGGGACCTCGGGGGCGTCGGGGAACGCCTCAAGGCCGACGACTTCGAAACCGGCCAGCAGATCGCGGAGTTCGCGGACCTTGCCCTGGTTGCGGGTGGCCAGCACCAGCGTCGTCATCGCGCGAGGGCTTCCTTCTGCATCATGGTGAGGTCCACGCAGCCGAGCTGGGCGAGGTCGAGGAGCTCGTTGAGCTGGTCGCGTGAGAAGGGCACGCCCTCGGCGGTGCCCTGGACCTCGATGAGGCGGCCGTCGCCGGTGCACACGACGTTCATGTCGGTGTCGGCCTTGACGTCCTCGGCGTAGCAGAGGTCGAGGCGGGACTCGCCGTCGACGACGCCGACGCTGATGGCGCTCACCGAGGTCAGCAGCGGGTCGCCCTTCGTCAGGCGCTTGTCCCGCATCCAGGTGACGGCGTCGGCCAGCGCCACGTAGGCGCCGGTGATCGCCGCGGTGCGGGTGCCCCCGTCGGCCTGGAGCACGTCGCAGTCGATCGTGACGGTGTTGGTGCCCAGCGCCTTGAAGTCGACGACGGCCCGCAGGGAGCGCCCGATCAGCCGGGAGATCTCCTGGGTGCGCCCGCCCAGCTTGCCCTTGACCGACTCGCGGTCGTTGCGGGTGTTCGTGGCGCGCGGCAGCATCGCGTACTCGGCGGTGATCCAGCCCATGCCGCTGTCCCGGCGCCAGCGCGGCACCGAGTCCTGGACGGAGGCGGCGCACAGGACCCTGGTGCCGCCGAACTCGACGAGCACCGAGCCTTCGGCGTGTTCGAGCCAACCGCGCTGGATACGGACATGTCGGAGCTGGTCGTTCACACGACCGTCAGGGCGAGGCATACCGCCCAGCCTACCGTCGGAGATCAGAGCCGGTAGACGGCTCCGCTGCGCGCCAGATCGATGGGCCCGGAGTAGTCGGTGTCCTTGGCCTCGACCATGGAGCGTTCGGCGTCGTTCCACGGGACCAGATGGGTCAGGACGAGCCTTGCGGCCCCCGCGCGCTGCGCGTACTCGGCGGCTTCGCGCGCGCTGAGGTGCAGGTCGGGCGGGTTGTCACCGTCGAGGAAGGACGCCTCGCACAGGAAGAGGTCGGCGTCGCGGGCGAGGTCGACGAGGACGTCGGTGCGGCCCGTGTCGCCGGAGTACGCGACGGACTTGCCGTTCGAGGTGATCCGGAACCCGTAGGACTCGATCACGTGGTTGACGGGCCGGACGGTGATCTCGAACGGCCCTGCCTGAAGGGTCGGGGCGAGCGGGACGAAGTCGAACGTGTCCGTCATGCCGGGGTTGATCGGCAGGTCGTAGGCCTCGGCCATGCGCTTGTCGGCGGCGGGCGGCGCGAAGACGGGGATGCGGGGCTTCTCCCCGCCGGGACAGTACTTGCGCGCGACGTAGTAGCCGCACAGGTCCATGCAGTGGTCGGCGTGCAGGTGGGAGATCGCGATGGCGTCGATGCCGTAGAGATCGTGGTGGCGCTGGAGCGCGCCGAGCGCGCCGTTGCCGAAATCGAGGAGCAGCGAGTAGCCCTCGTCCTCGAAGAGATAGCAGGAGGCGGGGCTGTCCGGCCCCGGGAAGCTGCCAGAGCAGCCGATGACGGTCACCCGCACGGGGAGCTCCTCTACTGGCTGTGGGTCATGGGGTGAGGCGGAAGACGCTGGTGTCGGACGGGGACTCCACGTAGCCGATCACCGGTCCGAGGAACCGTCGTCCGATCGCGGAGAACACGTCGGGATCCCCGGTCGCGCGGAACCGGTGGACGGGTGGAGCGGCGGCCTCCGCGCGGGCCATGCCCCTGTCGTGCAGTAGTCGGTAGACGTCCTTGGCCGTCTCGTCTGCGCTGGAGACGAGGGTGACGCCGTCGCCCACCACGTAGGAGATGACGCCCGTCAGCAGCGGGTAGTGAGTACAGCCCAGGATCAGAGTGTCACACCCCGCCTCGATGATGGGAGACAAGTACGCGCGGGCGACGTCGAGCAGTTCTGGGCTCATCGTGACACCCCGCTCGACGAACTCCACGAATCTGGGGCAGGCGACGCTGGTGAGTTCGATGTGGGGTGCGATCTCGAACGCGTCGTCGTAGGCGCGGCTGGTGACTGTGGCGTGGGTGGCGATGAGGCCCACCTTGCCGTTGCGGGTGGCGGCGACGGCGCGCCGCGCCGCGGGGAAGATCACCTCGACCACGGGGATGCCCGCGTACCGCTCGCGGGCGTCCCGCAGCATCGCCGAGCTCGCGCTGTTGCAGGCGATGACGAGCATCTTGACGCCTTCGCGGACGAGCTGGTCGAGCATCTCCAGCGCGTACTCGCGGACCTCGGCGATGGGCCGGGGGCCGTAAGGCTGACGCGCCGAGTCGCCGAGGTAGAGGATCGGTTCTCCGGGCAACTGGTCCAGAACGGCCCGTGCGACGGTGAGTCCGCCGAAGCCGCTGTCGAAGATTCCGATAGGCGCGTCTGACATGACGCCTTAGGCTATGCGAACTGGCCGGAGCACATTGTGTGACGCTCAATACATGTGCTCGCAATGTTGGTGTTACTTACGGGTACGGGCTGTACTCACTGGCCCGGCTCAAGGGCTCTTTGAGAGCCCGGCTTCGCCGGGGAGCCCTTGAACCGGGCTGTACTCACTGGCCCGGCTCAAGAGCTCTTTGAGAGCCCGGCTTCGCCGGGGAGCCCTTGGACCGGGCTGTGCGCGCGAGCTGACGGCTCTGCGCGACGAGGGTTCCGGTGGAGTCCCAGATCTCGACGTCCTCGTCGTTCCATCCGTCGCGCACGAGCCGTCCCGCGCCGATGACGGTGAGCCAGCCGGGGGCGGGCAGGGCGCGGAGGTGCCAGGTGAGGTCGACGGTCGGGGACCAGCCGGTGTTCCCGGTGTTGGCGACGACGGGGACGAGCGCGTCGAGGGCGATGGCCAGCACGTACGGGTCGGGGTCGGAGCCGTCGGCGAGGCGGAAGTAGGCGCGCATCTCGGGCCGGCCGCTGGGCCGGCCGTCGATCCAGTTCATGACGGCGGGGTCGAAGCGCATGTCGACCTGGGCGACGAATCCGCTGGAGTGGTCGCCGGAGGGGCGGCAGGCCTCGATCGGCGGCATGTACGGCTGTTCGCCCTGGTAGTGGGGTTCGGCGGCGGGGTCGAGGGTGCCGGTGGTGACCATGGCGTCGACGACGGGGCGGCCGTTCTGCACGAGCGACACCCACGAGGTGGCCGCTGTCCTGCCGGACTTGCGGGTCTGGACGAGGACTTCGGCGGGGCCGGGCTGCGCGGGGCGCAAGAAGCTCGCGGCGGTCGTGAGGGGGTGGGCGTGTGGGGACTCGGCGACGGCGGCGCGCAGCAGGACGCCCATCAGGTAGCCGCCGTTGACCGCCTCGCCGAAGCTGTACTCCTCGGCCAGGCGAGCGGCGTACTTGCCTTCGCCCAGGGACGTGACCGAGGTGGCCTCGTGGTAGGTCGTCATGGCAGGCAAGCCTACATACCGCATGAATGCCGCTCGAAAGCGCGATCCACTAGCCTGGCCCCCGTGACGCTGCACGAGTCGAAGCCCTCGTCGTTCCCGGACTTCGGACGGCTGCTGGGCGACCCGCCGTCGGCCTCCGCCGCGCGTCCCGTGCGGCCCGCCCGGGCGCTGTACGAGCAGGTGGAGCTGGGGCCGCTGCGCATCGACGGGACCACCCCCGAGGACTGCTTCGACAGGCTGGCCCGGATCGCCGCGCCCGAGCCCTGGACGGTCCCGGGCAGGGACGAGACCTGGCTGCTGCGGGAGTACGTGGAGCAGACCTACGAGCGGTTGCACGCCCAGCGCCGGGTCGCGGTCGCCGCGGACGGCTCGCGCGGCGTGTTCGACACCGGGCTCGTCACCGCCGAGGACGCCCCGGTCTACGGCCTGTGCGTGCCGGGCGCCAACGCCGACGGCGCGCCGTGGGCACTACAGGGCTGGGTCGCCGAGGGAGATCCGCGGGTCGCCGACCACTTCCCGGAGCCTCCGGCCCGCGCGGACTACGCGGCCGACCCTTCCGAGCTCGTCTACGACTGGCGGCTTCCGCTCACCGTGCACCCCCGTTCGCTCCTGGACAACCGGGAGTCGGTCGCGGTCCTGCCCGGGGAACTGCGCACGAACCCGTACCTGGCGGGCCTCGTCATGGAGGGCGCGGTGCGGCGGGCCGAGGAGCGGGCGCGGCGCGACCCGCGCTGGGCGGTGCCCGCCTGGGATCCGGCGGCCGAGCAGGTCCGGCTGCTGCTGCCGCTCGCGCTCAGCGCCCCCGATGCCGTGGACGTCGCCCTGGTCGCGGCGCTCGAAGGCCAGGTCTACCGGGGTACGGCGATCCTCGCCCTCGACGTCGCGAGGGCCCGCGCCCGGCTCCTGTCGAGGCTGACGGACTGGGTCACCGCCTGAAGCAGCGCAGGACCCGCCGGCGTGGTCCGCGGGCGGGTCCTCCCAGAGCTTCCGGCGTCTGCGGATCAGGCCCAGAGCTGGCCGTCGATCCTCGCCTCGGCCTCGTCCAGGGTGCCTTCGTAGGCGCCCGTGGACAGGTACTTCCAGCCGCCGTCGGCGACGACGAACGCGATGTCCGCGCGCTCGCCCGCCTTGACGGCCTTGGCCGCCATGCCGAGCGCGGCGTGCAGGACCGCGCCGGTGGAGATCCCGGCGAAGATCCCCTCGGACTCCAGGAGCTCACGGGTGCGGCGCAGCGCGTCGTGCGAGCCGACGGAGAACCGGGTCGTCAGGACGGTCGGGTCGTACAGCTCGGGCACGAAGCCCTCGTCCACGTTGCGCAGACCGTAGACCAGTTCGCCGTACCGCGGCTCGGCGGCGACGATCTTGACGTCCGGGACGTGCTCGCGCAGGTACCGGCCGGTGCCCATGAGGGTGCCGGTGGTCCCCAGGCCCGCGACGAAGTGGGTGATCGTCGGCAGGTCGGCGAGCAGCTCGGGGCCGGTGGTCTCGTAGTGGGCGCGAGCGTTGGCCTCGTTCCCGTACTGGTAGAGCATGACCCAGTCGGGGTGCTCGGCGGCCAGGCCCTTGGCCACCCGGACCGCCTCGTTGGAGCCGCCCGCCGCCGGGGAGGAGATGATCTCCGCGCCCCACATGCGCAGCAGCTGCCGGCGCTCGGAGGAGGTGTTCTCCGGCATCACGCAGATGATGTTGTAGCCCTTGAGCTTCGCGGCCATCGCCAGGGAGATGCCCGTGTTGCCCGAAGTGGGCTCCAGGATCGTGCAGCCCGGCGTGAGCAGCCCGTCCTTCTCGGCCTGCTCGATCATCCGCAGCGCCGGCCGGTCCTTGATGGAGCCGGTCGGGTTGCGGTCCTCCAGCTTCGCCCAGATCCGCACGTCGGGCGACGGGGACAGGCGCGGCAGGCCGACGAGCGGGGTGTGCCCCAGCGCGTCGATCAGCGATTCGTAACGCACGACTCAGCCGCCGGCGACGGCGGGGAGCACGGTGACCGTGTCGCCGTCGGAGACCTCGGTCGTCAGTCCGCCGAGGAAGCGCACGTCCTCGTCGTTCAGGTAGACGTTCACGAACCGGCGCAGGCCCTTCTCGTCGACCAGGCGGGCGCGCAGACCGGGGTGCGCCGCGTCCAGGTCGGAGAAGAGCTCGTCCAGCGTGGAGCCCTTGCCCTCGACGGCCTTGGCGCCGTCGGTGAGGTTCCGCAGGATCGTGGGGATCCGGACCTCGATCGCCATCTCGGTGATCTCCATTCACAGAAGTCGAAGCACTAGAAGTCGGGACGAACACTCACCGACAGTCGTACACGACCTCGGCACGCGAGTGGGCGAACAGGAAGCTCTGGACCATGACGACGAGTTTACCCAAGCTCGTAAACATCGACGATCTGGACCTCTTCCTCGGTGACGACGCCGTCCACGATCCGGTAGGAACGAAATTCGGCGTCATCTTCTTCCCGGGTGGAGACCAGAACGTAGTGGGCGTTCGGCTCCGACGCGTAGGAGATGTCCGTACGGGACGGGTAGGCCTCGGTCGCGGTGTGCGAGTGGTAGATCACGACGGGCTCCTCGTCCCGGTCGTCCATCTCCCGCCACACCTTGAGCTGCTCCATGGAGTCGAACCGGTAGAAGGTCGGCGACCGCTCGGCGTTCTCCATGGGCACGAACCGCTCGGGGCGGTCGGAGCCGAGGGGCCCCGCCACCACGCCGCAGGCCTCGTCGGGGTGGTCGGCGCGGGCGTGCGCCACGATCTTGTCGACGATGTCGCGGGTAACGGTCAGCATGAGCCGCATATTACCCATCCGTCGCCCGGCCCCCAGGGCCCGGGCGGATGGGCCCGGGCGCGGGCGGCGGGCCGGTTCAGTCCTGGAACAGGCACTGCACGAGGTTGTCCTGGAGGCTGGTCAGCCAGTCGTAGGTGACGAACATGGCGTAGGCGGGGTCGTCCTCGTCTAGGGCCTCGAAGCGGTCCCGGTCGTCCTCGGTGATCTCCAGCCGGGTGCCGAGGGCCAGCCGGAGGTCGTTCAGGGCGCGCAGCCACGACTGGGCCTGCTCGTCGTCCAGGCGCATGTCCGGGCCCTGGGCGAGGCACTTGAGGACCGCGGCGGCGTCGCGTTCCTTGCCTTCGCGCAGGGAGGCCTCGGTGTAGCGCCGGAACTCGCCGGACGCCTTGTCGTCGTCGCGGTAGCCGTCGGGGAAGAAGCGGGCCAGGACGGGGTCCTCGGGGGCCTCGGTGCTCTCGGAGATGCCGAGCTCGGCGAGGCCGGGATCGCCCTTGGGCAGTGCTTCGTAGAGCTGGGAGAGCTGGCCGAGGAGGTTCTCGATCACCTGGCCCTCGACCTGCTCCATGCGCAGGGAGACGCCGCCGTCGGGCAGCCGCCGGAATCCGCCCACTAGTCGTCCCGCTTCACGGTGGCCCACAGGCCGTAGGAGTGCAGCACCTCGACGTTCCGCTCCATCTCCTCGCGGGTGCCGGAGTCCACGACGGCCCGGCCCTTGTGGTGCACGTCCATCATGAGCTTCTCCGACTTCTCCCGGGCGTACCCGAAGACCGTCTGGAAGACATAGGTGACATACGACATCAGATTGACCGGATCATTCCACACAATGGTCAACCAGGGCAGATCCGGACGGACGTCCTCGTCCGCGTCGGATTTCTGCATTTCGGCGGGCGCGGTGCTCATCGGTACTCCCTCCCCCTTCCTACGAACCTACCGGGCGCACGGCCCCCGGGACCCTGCCCGTTACGCTGCCGGTGTGAACGTCGGACCTGGCGTGGGCACGGCGCTGCTCACCGATCATTATGAACTCACCATGCTCCAGGCCGCTCTGCGCGACGGCACGGCGGCGCGGCGGTCGGTGTTCGAGGTGTTCGCGCGGCGGCTGCCGCGCGGCCGGCGCTACGGCGTCGTGGCCGGGACGGGCAGGTTCCTCGACGCCCTGGAGCACTTCGCCTTCGCGCCCGAGGACCTGGAGTTCCTCACCTCCACCGGCGTCGTCGACGACGACACCGCCGCCTGGCTCGCCGACTTCCGCTTCTCCGGAGACGTGTGGGGCTACGCCGAAGGCGACTGCTACTTCCCCGAATCGCCGATTCTGCGCGTCGAGGGCCCCTTCGGGGAAGCGGTCCTGCTGGAGACCCTCGCCCTGTCGGTCTACAACCACGACTGCGCGATCGCCGCGGCCGCGTCCCGGATGGCGCAGGCCGCGGGCGACCGGCCGCTCATCGAGATGGGGTCGCGGCGCACCCACGAGGCGTCAGCCGTCGCCGCCGCCCGAGCCGCCTACCTGTGCGGCTTCGCCACGACGTCCAACCTTGAGGCAGGGCGCACCTACGGGGTGCCCACCGCCGGGACCGCCGCGCACGCCTTCACCCTCGTGCACGACGACGAGCGGGCCGCCTTCGCCTCGCAGCTGTCGGCAGCCGGAGCGGGCACCACCCTTCTCGTGGACACCTTCGACGTCCCCGAGGCGGTGCGGCTCGCCGTCGGGCTGGCACCGGACCTCGGCGCGGTCCGGATCGACTCCGGCGACCTCCGCGTCGTCGCCGAAGAGGTCAGGGCCCAGCTCGACGCGCTCGGCGCGCACGGCACCCGGATCGTCGTCACCGGCGACCTCGACGAGTACGCCATCGCGGCCCTGGCCGCCGCGCCCTGCGACGGGTACGGCGTCGGCACCTCCCTGGTGACGGGTTCCGGCGCGCCCACCGCGTCGATGGTCTACAAGCTCGTCGCCCGCGAGGACTCCTCCGGGGAGCTGAAGCCCGTCGCCAAGGACTCGCCGGGCAAGCCGAGCCGGGGCGGCCGCAAGCACGCCCACCGCCGCTTCGCCGACGGGACGGCCACCGCCGAGCTCGTCACCGTCACCGAGGCCGGGCTCACCCCGGACGACCGGCCGCTCCAGGTGCCGCTGGTGCGGTCCGGCGAGATCGTCGGCCGCGAACCGCTCACCGAGGGGCGCGAAAGGCACCGTCGCGCCCTCTCCGAGCTGCCCGCCCACGCTCTGCACCTGTCGAAGGGCGACCCCGCCCTGCCGACCCTGTTCGCCTAGGCCACGTCGGGGGAGAATCCATCCCATGTCCCGTGCACTGATCATCGTCGACGTCCAGAACGACTTCTGCGAGGGCGGCTCGCTCGCGGTGAACGGCGGCGCCGAGGTCGCCGCCGCGATCTCCGAGCACGTCGCGGCCCGCGCCGGCGAGTACGCCCACGTCGTCGCGACCCGCGACTTCCACCTCGACCCCGGCGACCACTTCTCCGAGCACCCCGACTACGCCTCGACCTGGCCGGCGCACTGCGTCATCGGCACGGCGGGGGCCGACTTCCACCCGGCGCTGGCGCTCGGCGGGGTCGAGGCGGTGTTCTCCAAGGGCCGCGAGTCCGCCGCCTACAGCGGGTTCGAGGGCCTGGCGGACGACGGCACGTCCCTCGGCGACTGGCTGTCGGGCCACGGCGTCACCGCGGTGGACGTCGTGGGGATCGCCACCGACCACTGCGTCCGGGCGACGGCCGAGGACGCCGCCCGCGCGGGCCTGGACACCACGGTCCTGCTCGGCCTCACCGCGGGCGTCGCCGCCGACACCACCGAGCGCGCCCTGGAGATCCTGCGCACCGAGGGCGTCACCCTCACCGGTGAGCCGATCGTCCGCTAGGGACCGCCGATCCGGTAGCCCACGCCGGGGGTCGTGGTGATGACGGGCGGTGCGCCGAGCCTGCGGCGCAGCCGCCCCACGGTGACCGCGACGGTGTTGGTGAGCGGGTCGGCGTGCTCGTCCCAGACGCGTTCCAGGAGGTCCTCGGCGCTGAGGAAGCCGGGCGCGGCGGCCAGCAGCGCCGTGAGGACGGCGAACTCCTTCACCGACAGCTCCACCGGCGCGCCGTCGCGCAGGACGGTCCGGGTCAGCGGGTCGAGTTCGATTCCGGCCGCGCGCAGCACCCGCGGTCTGGCCTGCGGGCGGCGGCGGGCCAGCGCCCGCACGCGCAGGACGAGCTCGGGGAAGTGGAACGGCTTGGCGAGGTAGTCGTCCGCGCCGAGCGCCAGGCCGCGCACCCGGTCGCCGGGCTCCGCCGCGGCCGTCAGCATGAGGACCATCGGCGGGTCCGGCGCGGCGGCCGCCGTGCGGCACAGGACGTCGCCGTGCAGGCCGGGCAGGTCGCGGTCCAGCACGACGACGTCGTAGCGGTGCACGGCGATCTTCTCGGCCCCGTCCAGGCCGTCGTAGGCGACGTCGACGGCCATGCCCTGGTCGCGCAGGCCCTCGGCGACGACGTCGGCGAGGGTCCGGGCGTCCTCGACCACCAGGACCCTCACCGGACCTCCCCCGGCAGGGTCGCCGTCGGCAGGGTCACGACCGCGCGCAGGCCGCCTCCGGGGCGGCCCGCCAGCTCCAGCGCGCCGCCGTGGGCCGCGGCGACGGCGGCCACGATCGCCAGGCCCAGCCCGGAGCCTTCGGCGCCGCCCGTGCGGGCCGGGCCGAGGCGGCGGAACGGCTTGGCGAGGTCGGCGATCTCCGCGGGGTCGAGTACGGGGCCGTCGGTCTCCACGACGAGCCGGGGGCCTTCGGCGGTCGTCACCCGGATCGCCCCGCCGGGCGGGGTGTGGACCGCCGCGTTGTGCACGAGGTTGTCGACGAGCCTGGCCAGCAGCGCGGCGTCGCCGCGGACCGGGGCCGGGGCGAGCGACACGGTGACCTCCCGGCCGCCGAACGGGGCCGCGGCGACGGCGCGGGCCGCCTCGGCCGCGAGGTCGACCCGGGAGGTGCCCTCCAGCGCGCGGTGCTGGGCGCGGGCCAGGACGAGCAGGCCGTCCAGGAGCGCGTCGGTGCGGTCCAGTTCGCCGCGGACGCGGCCGGCGAGCGCCAGGGTCTGCTCGGCCGCCTGGGGCTTGGCCGAGGCCACGTCGACGGCCGCGCGCATCGTGGTGAGCGGGGTGCGCAGCTCGTGCGAGGCGTCGGCGACGAACCTGCGCTGCGCCGCGAACGCCTCCTCCAACCTGCCCAGCAGGCCGTCGATGGTGTCGGCGAGTTCCTTGACCTCGTCGCGCGGCCCGGCGACGGCGAGGCGCTCGTGCAGGGTGTCGGCCGACACCCGCCGGGTCGCCGCGGTGATCGCGCGCAGCGGCGCCAGCGCACGGCCCGCCGCGACCCTGCCGAGCGCGACCGAGGCCAGGGCGAGCAGCGCCAGCGCGACGGCCGACCCGAGCAGCAGCCCCCGGTCCTGGCCCGCGCCGACCTCCGCCAGCCGCTCGCGCAGCGCGGCGGCCTGCTCGGCGGGCGGCGCGCCGGGGCCGAAGGCCGGCACGCTCTCAGCGCGCGGCGACGTGCCCAGCACCACCGCGTAGACGACGGCGAGGAGCACCGCCCCGGAGGCGAAGAAGAGCAGCCCGTACTGAAGCGTGAAGCGGCGCCGGATAGGGCGGGAGGACAGGGCGCGCATCGGCCACCCCTTCTTGCCGGTGGGCCCGGCTGGTGGGACTTGATCGCCGGGTTGACGGGTCGGATCACCCCAGGATGCCCGGTCCGACCTAACACGGGCATGACGTCCGGCGTTCGGCCGGTGTCACCCGCGAGTCCGTAGAAAGCCGTCCATGGCATTCATCCCGTCCTTCACCCGCGCCTTCCGCGCCGCCTTCTCGGAGCTGTTCCGAACCCGCCGCTACGTCGTCGTGCTCGTGTGCGCGCTTGCACTCACCGCCTTGACCGGGCCCTTCCTGGCCTGGACCGACCGCTCCGTCTGCTCCGAAGGCCAGGTCGAGGTCGCCTGCCCGGAGGCGCCGCGCGGTCTCGACGGCCGCTCCGTCACCGACTCCTTCACGTTCGCCCACCGGACCCTGCACGGCGACGGCTCCCTCACGGCCCGCCTCGCCTCCTTCACCGGCACGATCACTTACCCGCCGCCCCGCCACGACGCGATCGTCCCCGGGCTCGTCCCGTGGGCCAAGGCGGGCCTCCTGGTGAAGGCGTCGCTCGAACCGGGCGCGCCGTACGCGGCGGTGATGCTGACCGGCTCCCACGGCGTCCGCTTCCAGCACGACTTCACCGGCGACGAGGCGGGCAGCGCCGCCCCTTCCTCGCAAGCGCGCTGGCTGCGCCTCACTCGCGCGGACGACCTCATCACCGCCGAGGAGTCCCCCGACGGCACGTCCTGGCTCAGCGTCGGCTCCGCCCGCGTCCCCGGCCTTCCCGAGGACGTCCCGATCGGCCTGTTCGCCGCCTCCCCCGGCGACCTGACGATCGTCGACCGCCCCCTCGGCCCGTCCACGACCCAGAGCCGCTTCACCCAGGCCGTCGGCCTCTTCGACTCGGTCTCCGGGAGCACCTCCGGTCCGTGGACCACCACCCTCGTCGGCGACGACGGCCACCGCACCGACTGGGACCGCTTCCACAACCCCCGCGGCGTCGTCCAGGACCCCGGCGGCTCGCTGAAGGTCTCCGGCACCGGCGACCTGGCCCCAGGCACCGACCTCGCCGCCCGCCGCCCCGAATCCCTCCTCACCGGCGCCCTCCCCGCCCTCCTCCTCCTGATCACCGCGTCCGCCGCCTTCACCGCCCGCCCCCGCCGAGCCGCTTCCCCCG
Organism: Actinocorallia aurea; assembly: GCF_054783995.1. NCBI lineage: Bacteria > Bacillati > Actinomycetota > Actinomycetes > Streptosporangiales > Thermomonosporaceae > Actinocorallia > Actinocorallia aurea. The sequence continues at coordinate 272,684 of NZ_BAAGPQ010000024.1, read as the reverse complement.
ACCCCCGCACGCACCGCGACACCCCCGCGAACCCGTCCTCCTTCGCGGGGCGGGTCGCCGCGCTCGGCGCGGTCGGGTTCGGGGCCGGGCTCGTGGGTGGGGGGAGCGCCGTCCTGGCCGGGAAGGGGCTCGCCGGGGCCGTGGGCACGCGCCTGGCGGGGCTGCCGGCGCTGACCGAGGCGCGGATCGTCCTGGGACTCGCGGTGGTCTGGGCGGGCGCGGCCGTGCTCGCCGGATGCCTGGCGGTCCTGCTGGGCGGCCGGTGGCGCGGAGCCGCCGCGGCGGCGCTGCTGCTGCCGCTGCCCTACGCGCTCGCCCTCACGGGCGTCCTGCCGGACGGGCCCGCCTCCTGGCTGCTGCGGGCCACCCCGGCCGCGGGCATGGCCGTGCTCCAGAGCGTGCCCGCCTACCCGCAGGTGACCCGCCTGTACGCGCCGCAGACGGGCTACCTGCCTCTGCCGCCCTGGGCGGGCCTCGCCGTCCTGCTCGCCTTCACCGCGCTCGCCTTCGGGCTCGCCGCGCGGCGGACCTCACGGACGGCGTGAGGCCGCCCACTCGCGGATCTTGTCGATGCGGCGCTTGACCTCGGCCCCGCTGGCCTGCGGGATGGCGGGGCCGCCGCAGGCCTGGCGCAGCTCGGTGTGCACGACGCCGTGCGGCTTGCCCGTGCGGTGGCTCCAGGCGCCGACGAGGCCGTTCAGCTCGGTGCGCAGGGCGTGGAGGTCCTCGGCGGCCGTCGTCTCCTTCGGCGCGGTCTCCTCGCCGCCGCGCCGGCGCTGGGCGGCGAGCTGGTCGGCCTGGCGCTGGCGCAGCAGGGCGGTGACCTGCTCGGGCTCCAGCAGGCCCGGGATGCCCAGGAAGTCCTGCTCCTCCTCCGAGCCGACCGCGCCGCCGACGCCGAACTCGCCGCCGTCGAAAAGCACCCGGTCGAAGGTGGCGCTGGCCTCCATCGTCTCGAACGGGATCTCCTCGGAGAGGTCGGCGCCGTCGTTCTTGCGGTTGGCCTCGGCGAGCGCCTCGTCGTCCAGGCCGTCCTGCTCGCGCTGCTTGCGGTCCAGGACGTGGTCGCGCTCGGTCTCCATCTCGGCGGCGTGCCCCATCAGGGTCGGCACGCTCGGCAGGAACACCGAGGCGGTCTCGCCGCGCTTGCGGGCGCGCACGAAGCGGCCTACCGCCTGCGCGAAGAACAGCGGGGTCGCGGTGGAGGTCGCGTAGACGCCGACGGCCAGCCGCGGGATGTCGACGCCCTCGGACACCATCCGGACCGCGCACAGCCAGCGGTCCTCGGAATCGGCGAACTGCTTGATCTTCTTGGAGGCGTTCGGGTCGTCGGACAGGACGATCGTCGCGCCCTGCCCGGTGATCCCCCGGATCATCTTGGCGTAGGCGCGGGCCGCCTCGTGGTCGGAGGCGATGACCATCGCGCCCGCGTCCGGCATGACCTTGCGGATCTCGGTGAGCCGCTTGTCGGCGGCGTCCAGGACCTGCCGGATCCAGTCGCCCTTCGGGTCGAGCGCGGCCCGCCACGCCTGGGACACCTGGTCCTGGGTCATCGGCTGGCCGAGGCTCGCGGCGATCTCGTCGCCCGCGCGGGTCCGCCAGCGCATCTCGCCCGCGTACGCCATGAACATCACCGGACGGACGACGCCGTCCGCCAGGGCAGGGCCGTAGCCGTAGGTGTAGTCGGCGCGGCTGCGGCGGATGCCGTCGGGGCCCTCCTCGTACTCCACGAACGGGATCGGGTTGATGTCGGTGCGGAACGGGGTGCCCGACAGGGCCAGCCGGCGCGCCGCGGGCTCGAACGCCTCGCGGACCGCGTCGCCCCACGACAGGCCGTCGCCCGCGTGGTGGACCTCGTCCATGATGATCAGCGTCTTGCGCATCTCGGTGCGGTTGCGGTGCAGCGCGGGCCGGGCCGCGACCGTCGCGTAGGTGACGGCGATGCCGTGGAAGTCCTTGCCGACCTTGCCCTGAGCGTTGGTGAACTCCGGGTCGATCTTGATGCCGACGCGGGCGGCGGACTCGGCCCACTGGCGCTTCAGGTGCTCGGTCGGGCAGACCACGGTGATGCCCGCGATGGCTCTGCGGTCGAGCAGCTCGCGGGCCAGGCGCAGCGCGAAGGTCGTCTTGCCCGCGCCGGGGGTCGCCACGGCGAGGAAGTCGCGGGGGCCGTCGCGGAAGTAGAGCTCCAGCGCCTGCTGCTGCCAGGCGCGCAGCGACCCCGCGGTCCCCCACGCGGCCCGCTCGGGGTAGGCGGGGGGCATGTTCGAGGCGGCAAAGGTACTCACGATCCAGAGAGGCTACCGACCCCCACCGACACTGCGGGCCGACTTGCGGCGTGCGGGATCTCACGCCGCCCCGAGGTTCAGGCTCCGCGACGGCGCGGAGCCCCCGGTGCGCAGGGCCTCGCGGACGTGCGGGGCCACAGCCTTCCGTACCAGAAGAGGATGCCTCCGGTGAGAAGGATCGCGGCGCCCGTCCGGCCCAGCGCGGCGGTGTCCTGGCCGGTATAGGGCAGTTCCTCCGCCCGCGCCTTGGTCTTGCCCTTGCCGCCGCCTTCGCCCTCGGCCTTGCCGGGAGCGGCGCCCTCCGGCCGCCCTTCTGATCCCTGCTTCTCCGGTGCCCGCCCGTCCGGTGCCTGCTCTTCTGGAGCTTGGCCCTTCGGCGCCCCCTCCTCGGGAGCAGCGCCCTCGGCGGACGGTTCCCGGGGCGTCGTCCCGCCGGGGGCCGTGCCGGTCTCTGCGGGCGTCTCAGGGGCCTGCCCGGCCTCCTCGTACCCCGGCTCGACGGCCGAGCTCCCGCAGGACGCGGTGCGGACCGCGGAACCGACCTCGGTGCCCTGGCCGTCCCGCACCGAGACGCGCAGCGGAATCCCGTCGCCGGTGAGGAAGACCTTGCTGTCCAGCCGGGTCCCCGCGGCGATGAACTCGGTGCGCAGGATCTGGTCGCCGACCCGCAGCTCGTAGAACGCGTCGGTGCCGCCCGGGTTGACGACCTGGACGTCGACCACCCGGTCGGGGCAGCGCACCTCGCCGAAGGCCACCTGGAGCGGGCCGACGCCGGGACCGTCCCCGGCCACGGCGAGCAGCAGCAGTTCCCCGAACACCGCGACCTCCCCCGGAACGTGACCGAATGATCACACCGGGTCGCCTACCCGCGATCGGCGGGCCCGAACATGCCTTCCCGGCGGCGCGGCCACAGGCCACCCCACCACAGGATGATCGCGCCGGTGACGATCGACGCGGCGCCCGTCGCCAGGCGTGCGATGAGGGTGCCGGAACCCGAGCCCGTCTCGGGGAGCCGCTCGGGCTTCTCCGACGACTTCACCGCGCCCTTCACGCAGTTCAGCTTGTAGGTGTGGCTCTTGACCGTCTTGCCGTCCTGGGTGACCCGGACGACGACGTTCTTGTCCTCGGCGAGGTCGATCTCGCTGGTCCGCGACGCGGCCTCGCCGAGCCGGTCGGCGAGGACGAGCCCGCCGTTCCTCGTGATCGAGTAGCCCTCGCTCCCGGCCCCCTCGTTGGTCACCCGCACCTTGACGTCCTTGGCCGGGCAGTCGATGTCGCCGAACACCACGACGAGTCCGCCCGCGGCGGCGGGGGGCTGCGCGGGAGGCTTGGTCGGGGCCGCGGAGGTGGCGGGAGGCTTGGTCGGCACGGGCGCGGCGGAGGTCGCCGGCGGCTTCGTCGGGGCCGCGGTCGGCGGCTTCGTGGGCGTCGGCGGCTTCGTGGACGTCGGCGTCTTGGTCGGCGTCACCGTGTTCGTCGGCGTCTTCGACGGCGACTTGGTCGGCGTGTCCTCGGGCTTCTTCGTCGGCGTCTTCGTCGGCGACGCCGACGGGCCGTCCGACGGTGGCGCCGGCGCCGCCGACTCCGACGGGCTCGGCGAACCCGAGGCGTTGGAGGTGTCGTTGTCGGTCGTCAGCGCGGGGATCATGATCAGCGCCCCGATCACGATGAAGATCGCCGCAATGATCGCCCTGACCGGCTGCATCCAGCGCCTCCCGTAGGCAGCAATTGATCGTTTCTTTACCCCCCATTGTGCGGGTTACGCCCCTCGGAAGGGGGCTGCTTGGCGTGCCCACTGCTGGACCGGCGTGTCCCGGACTTGTGGGACGAGAGAGGATGGAGGCCATGGATGACGACATCCGGCCCGGCCGGCTGCTGGTGGCGACCCCGATGCTGGAGGACCCGAACTTCCGCCGCAGCGTGGTCCTGGTGGTCGACCACGGGCTCGAGGAGGGGACCGTCGGCGTCGTCCTCAACCGGCCGACCGAGGTGGAGGTGGGCCGCATCCTGCCTCCGTGGGCCGCCCTCACCGGCGACGGCGGCGCGGACGTGGTGTTCCAGGGCGGGCCGGTCGCGATCGACAGCGCCCTGGCCCTCGCCCACGTGCCCGGCACCGCGGAGCCGCTCGGCTGGCGTCCGCTGGACGGCATCCCCGCGCTGGCCCGGGTCGGCCTGGTCGACCTCGACACCCCTCCCGCGCTGCTGGCGGGCAGCGCCGCGCAGTTCCGGGTCTTCGCGGGATACGCCGGCTGGGGCCGCGACCAGCTCGCCGCGGAGATCGCCGAGGACGCGTGGCTGGTGGTCGCGGGGCAGACCGCGGACGTCTTCTCGGCCGAGCCCGAACGGCTCTGGCGGCACGTCCTGCGCCGGCAGGGCGGGGAGCTGGCGTTCCTCGCGACCTACCCCGACGATCCGACCATGAACTGACCGCGCCGACCCGCCCTAAACTGAAAAGCATGAGCGAGCCGACTTTCACTCCGGGCCAGGGCGGCACCGGCACCATGATCAAGCCGGATGCCGACGTCCGCCCGGACCTGTCCCACGGTGACGGTGACCATGAGCGCTTCGCGCACTACGTCAAGAAGGCCAAGATCACCGAGAGCGCCTTGACCGGCACCCCGGTCATCGCGCTGTGCGGCAAGGTCTGGGTGCCGAACCGCGATCCGAAGAAGTTCCCGGTCTGCCCCGAGTGCAAGGAGATCTACGAGGGCATGGCCCCCGGCGGCGGCGGAAACGAAGAGTAATCATCTCAACACGCAACGTCCCCCGACCGGTACGCTGGACCGTCAATCGGCACACGGTTCGGGGGACGGATGCGGCGACGCCTGGCGGCGACGGTCACGGTGACGGCACTCGCACTGACCGGAGGTGCGGCGTGGGCCGATCCGGGCGGCGACCCGGTGCAGGGCCCGCCCCTGTCCGCCGACGACTGCTTCCAGCCTGCCCGCGGCACGGAGCCCCCGGCGGCGGCCCCGGCCGCGCCCTTCCAGCCGATGCCCGCACCGCCTGAGGCCGCGACGATCGCACGGCCCGCGCTGGACACCGCGCTGCGCGCCCGCGACTCCCTCGACCCGACCCCCGAGCAGGTCCGCGAGATGCTCGCCGACCTCGCCTACCGCGCCCCGTTCCGGCGGCCCAACCGGCCCGCCGCCGTGCGCGTCACCGTGCCCGTCGCGTTCCACGTCCTCGCGCCCGACGGCACCGTCACCGGACGGCCCACCGCGGCCACGATCAACTCCCAGATCCGGGTGCTCAACGACGCCTACAGCGGCGTGCGCGGCGGCGTCGACACAGGCTTCCGGTTCCGCCTCTCCTCGACCGACACGACGGTGAACGCCGCCTGGTTCCGCGACCCGATAGGGCACGAGGGCGCCTACAAGCCCCAGCTCCACAAGGGAGACGCGGGCACGCTCAACCTGTACAGCGCCGACGTCGGCCAGGCCGTCCTCGGCTACGCGACCTTCCCGCAGAGCGCCAAGAACAAGCCCCAGCTCGACGGCGTCGTCATCGACCACCGCAGCATGCCGCGCGGCACCTACGCCAACTACGACCTCGGCTTCACCGCGGTCCACGAGGTGGGCCACTGGCTCGGCCTGTTCCACACGTTCGAGAACGGCTGCACCGCCCCCGGCGACGGCGTCGCCGACACCCCCGACCAGGCGACGGCGTCCGACGGGTGCCCGGTCGGCAAGGACACCTGCACCTCGGCGGGCCTCGACCCCGTGCACAACTACATGGACTACAGCTACGACGCCTGCATGACGGAGTTCACCCGAGGCCAGACCGACCGGCTGCGCCGGAGCTGGACGGCCTACCGCGGCGGATCGAGCGCGCTGCGCTGAGGGCTCAGACCTCTTCGGAGGGCTCGATCGCGCCGCCCGCGGCGTCCCGCACCGCCGCGGCGACGGCCGTGGTCACGTCAGGGTGGAACACGCTCGGGACGATGTAGTTCGGGCCGAGCTCGGCGTCGGTGACCACGCCGGCCAGGGCGCGCGCCGCGGCCACCAGCATGTCCTGGTTGACGACCCTGGCGCCGGCGTCCAGCAGCCCGCGGAACACCCCGGGGAAGGCCAGCACGTTGTTGATCTGGTTCGGGTAGTCGCTGCGGCCGGTCGCGACGACGGCGGCGTGCTCGCGGGCCTCGTCCGGGCTGACCTCGGGCTCGGGGTTGGCCAGCGCGAACACGATCGCGTCGGAGGCCATGCCCGCGATGTCGTCCCCGGTGAGGATGCCGGGGGCCGACACGCCGATGAAGACGTCGGCGTTCTTCACCGCGCCCTTGAGGTCGCCGTCGTAGCCCGCGGCGTTGGTGTTCGCGGCGATCCAGGCCAGCGACTCGTCGAGGCCGTCGCGGCCCGCGTGGACGGCGCCGTGCATGTCGCTGACGATGACGTCGCGGGCGCCCGCGTGCAGCAGCAGCTTGAGGATCGCGGTGCCCGCCGCGCCCGCGCCCGCCATAGCGATCCGCACCTGGGAGAGGTCCTTGCGGACGACGCGCAGCGCGTTGGTGAGGGCCGCCAGCACGCAGATCGCGGTGCCGTGCTGGTCGTCGTGGAACACCGGGATGTCCAGCAGCTCGCGCAGCCTCGCCTCGATCTCGAAGCAGCGGGGCGCGGAGATGTCCTCGAGGTTGATGCCGCCGAAGCCCGGCGCGATGCACTGGACGATCCTGACGATCTCGTCGGGGTCCTGGGTGTCCAGGCAGATCGGCCAGGCGTCGATCCCGGCGAAGCGTTTGAACAGCGCGGCCTTGCCCTCCATGACCGGCATCGCGGCCTCGGGGCCGATGTTGCCGAGGCCCAGCACCGCCGAGCCGTCGGTGACGACCGCGACGCTGTTGCGCTTGATCGTCAGGCGGCGGGCGTCCTCCTTGTTGCGCGCGATCGCCATCGAGACCCGCGCCACGCCGGGCGTGTAGGCCATCGAGAGTTCCTCGCGGTTGCGCAGCGGGACCTTGGACTTCATCTCGATCTTGCCGCCGAGGTGCATGAGGAAGGTCCGGTCGGAGACCTTGTGCACCTTCACGCCTTCGATGCCCTCGATGACCCCGACGATCGCCTCGGCGTGCGCGGTGTCCCGGGTGGCGATGGTCACGTCGATGCCCAGCATGTCGGTGGCCGCGGTGTTGACGTCGAGCGCGGTGACGACGCCGCCCGCGTGTTCGACGTGGTGGGTGATCCCGCTGACGGCTCGGCCGCCCGCCGGGACCTCCAACCTGACCGTGATCGAATAAGACACGCTCGGCGCGGCGCCCACGTGAAACTCCTCATGCCAGAGAAAAGAACGAGCCCTGACACGCCTTCTGACACGTCAGGGCCCTTCTGAGAATACGCCGTCAAGGCGACCAGATGTAAGCGGTCGCAAAAAATTGCGAAAGTTTCAGAACAACGCGGCTTGCAGAGCCCGCCGTGCCTTTGCTACGCGCGGATCATCGGCCGGCAGGCACTCGAACAGGCCCAGCAGGTGCACCCGCGCCGCGTCGCGGTCGTCGCCCGCGGTCGTGCGCACCACCCCGACGAGCCTGGCGAAGGCGCCCTCGGCGTCGCCTTGGAGGAGCTGGACGTCCGCGGCCGCCAGGGGGTCGGACGCCGCACGCTCCTCGTCGTAGCCCTGGACCCGGATCGTCAGCTCGGTGAGGGCGAGGCGGCGCTTGGCCGTCTCGTCGCGGGGGTTCGCGGCGAGGACGTCGCGGAACGCCGTGGCGGCCGTCTCGAAGTCACCCCTGGCCAGGGCGTCCTCGGCGGCGGCGTGCGCCGGGTCGACGGGCGGGGCCGCCTCGACGGGCTCCTCCTCGCCGACCGGGGCGTCGCCCATGAGGCCCTGCTCCTTGAGCGCGGCGAACAGCTCGCCGACGGCGGCGCGCAGCTCGGGCTCCGGCGGGACGCTGTTGAGGAAGGGCATCATCTGGCCCTGCACCACCACGCCGACGAACGGCAGGCGCTGCACCCGCATCTGCTGGAGGTAGCCCTGGAGCTGCTGGTTGACCTCGATGTCGACCCGGGCGAGCAGCCACGCGCCGCCGCCCTCGCCGACCAGCTTCTCGAGGTCGCCCATGAGCGCGTCGCACGAGGGTTCCTTGTCGACCACGAACGCGACCATGACCGGAATGCGCATCGAGCGCTCGACGACCTCGGACCCGAAGGTCTCGTCGGTCGCCTCGATCAGGTACTGGCCGCCCGGCCCGGCCGGCCGCTCGGCGCGCTCCTGCTGCCTCTTGGCCGCCGCCGCGCGGGCACCCAGGTCGACGGCGCCGTGCAGGGAGAAATCACGCTTCTGCATGGGTCCATCCTGCCTCATGCGGGCACGATCCCGAACGCGCCGACGCGGCCCGGTCACACAGCGGACATTGCGGCGAGTGACCAAAAGGCTGCTGACAGCGATACCAAAGGACCGTTATAGTTCCGCTGTCGATGCGTGTTGCGACGGCAAAAGGCCCGGCCGCCTGGGGGATGACGCCGGAATGCCGCCCGCCCGAACGCGTCGCCGACGACTCAGGGGGAAACAGAAAGTGATCGTGGAGACATCCGCGATCGTGGCGAAGGGACTGGGCGTCCGCCGTGGGGGACGGTGGGTGCTACGGCCTGTCTCCTTCGGCCTGCCGGAAGGCGCGGTCGGGATCGCCGGCCCTGCCGGCTCCGGCACGTCGGACCTGCTCGCCACGCTCGCGACACTGCGCCGGCCGCACACCGGCCGTCTGGAGGTGCTGGGCCACGACTCGGGCACCCGGGGCGGCCTGCGGCTGCTCCGCTCCCGCGTCGGGTTCCTGCCCGCCGACTCCCCCTGGGCCGCCAGCTCCACCGTCGGCGATTTCGTCGCCTACGCGGCCTACTACCAGCGGCGGCCCGCGACGTCCGTCGCCAAGGTCCTCGACGGCCTCGACCTGCGGGACGTGGCGGGCTGGCCGCTCAGCTCGCTGCCCGCCGATCTGCGCGTGCGCGCCGGGCTCGCCGCGGCGTGCGTGCACGAACCCGACATCGCCTTCCTCGACCAGCCTTTCGCGGGGCTCTCGGACTCCGCGGCCGCCGAACTCGGCCCCCTGATCGCGGCCGCCGCGCCGACCGTGGTCGTCACCGCGGCCGAGACCGGCCCGCTCAGCCCCTGGTGCGACAGCGTCCTGGTGCTGCACCACTGCCGCCTCACCCCCGCGGACCGCGCCCCGGTCCCCGCCCCCTCCCTCTCCGCCGCCCCCTCGGGGCCCGGAGGGTCGGCGAGGGCGGCCGTGCAGGGCGGGCGCAGGCCGCTTCCCGGCGCCGTCCGCGGCCAGACCCCGCTGCCCATCGGCTGACGCGGCGTGAGTGACCTCGCTCGGGCGGTACGGCCCGCACGGATCGCACGCGTGGCCAGGGTGATGCGGGTGGACGCGCGGCGCTGGTCGCTGCTCGTCGCGCTGCCCGCGCTCGCCGGGATCGGCGCGGTCGCGGGCTGGCGGTCGCTGCCGATCGGCCTGCACGACTGGGACTCGACGGTCCGCGCGGCCGAGGCGTCGGTGCGGTGGGCGGGGCCCGCGGCCGCCGCGCTCGCCGCGTGGACGGGGGTGCGCGGCAGGCGGCTCGACTATCTGCGCTCCCTCGCGGCCCGCTCCCCCGCCGCCGCGCCCCTGCACGACCTGGCGCTGCTGCTGGTCGTCGCGCTCGCCGCGCACCTGTGCGGCTGGGCGCTGGTGGCGGGCCGGCTGCTCGGTGACGGGGGCTTCGGCGCGGCGCAGGCCGCGGGGCTCGCCGCGGGCACGGGCGCCACCGCCCTGCTCGTCGCGGGCGGCTACCTGGTCGGGCGGATCTGGCCGCGCGCGGCCGCGGTGCCCGCGGTGGCGGCGGCGGCCTGGGCGTGGTGCGCGTTCCGGCCGGGTCCGGCGTGGGCGCTCCTACCGCCCGCCCGGCTCGGCCCCGTCGACCCGTTCGAGGACCTCCTGGCCGGGGTCCCGGCCGCGCAGGCGGGCTGGGCCGCGGGACTGGCCCTCGCCCTGGTGCTCGCCTACACCGCGTGGCTGACCCGGCGGTCCCGGCTGCTCGGCCCGGTCGGGCTGGCGCTCGGCGCCGTGCTCGGCTGCACCGCGTGGCTGGAGGCGGCGGGCGGGATCGTCGCCGAGCCTGCCGTGCCCCGGTACGTCTGCCGGGAGTGGCCGGTGAGCGTGTGCGTCCACCCGGCGCTGCGCGAGGCCCTGCCGACCCTCAGCGCCGCGATCGCGCCCCTGGCGACCCGCCTGGCGAGCACGCCGGGCGCGATCAGGCGGATGGAGCAGATCCCGGGCGGTGATCCGGTGCGGATCGGCAAGGGGCTCGTCGGCTTCCACCTCGCCGACCTCTCGCCCGGCTACGAGCGCCGCGTGGTGCGCGAGCTCGGCGCGGCGCTCGCCGGCGGCTGCGGCGCGGGCCCGGCCGCGGGATACCAGGCCCAGGTGGTCACCTGGCTGCTGGACGAGCCGATGCCGGTCCGCCCCATCACGCCCTTCGCGCACTGGTCGGAGAGCCAGCGCCGCGAGTGGTTCGCCCGGAACTACCGGTTCTTCCGGGGATGCGAGCTCGGCCGCGCCCACTTCATGTGAGGCGCCCCTCGGGGCGGCCGCTCGTCTTCCCTTGAGGTGACACTTCCGTTCGGCGGTACTTCCGTTCGGCGGCGCTTCCCTTCGGCCGTGCCGACGGGCGCGGAGGCTCAGGCCTTGGCGATCCCCGCGACGGGCTCCCTGATCCACCGCTTCTCGACGAACAGCGGCGCGACGGGCAGGACCGCGGCGACCAGGGCGAGGAACGCCTTGCCGAGGCCCCAGCGCAGCGGCCGGAAGCACAGCGCGACGAGGCCCACATAGGCGATGAACAGGGCGCCGTGCGCGGCGCCGACGATCGAGACCGCGACGGGCAGGTCCGCGAAGTACTTCAGCGGCATCGCCACGAGCAGCAGGAGCAGGAACGAGGTCGCCTCGGCCAGGGAGACGTAACGAAAGACACGGATCACGTCTCCCAAGGTAGAGCCATGATCACGAGATGGTCATCCGACCCCTGAATGAGCGGCCCCGGGGGCGGGGACATTCCCCCTATGAACCCCACGAAATCAGAGCGGGCCGATAGAGCGGACAGGGAGTCCCGCCGCCCGCGGACGTCCGGCCGGATCCTCAAGGCGGGTGCCGTCGTCGTGGTGCTCGCCGTTCTCTACGCGGTCCTGCAGGGTCTCAGCCTGCTGCCGAGCTGGACCGACCCGTTCGGCCTGACCACCAAGGACCGCTCCGGCCCCGCCGTGCTCAAGTCGATCAAGGACCTGTCGCGGTACGAGGCGGCGACCGGCCAGTTCCAGGTCGTGGTCGACCTGGAGAAGGACGCGAAGTTCCTGCCCGACGCGGTCCGCGGGCAGCGGACCCTCTTCGTCGGCGTCGGCAGTGTGGACGCCTACGTCGACTTCTCCAAGATCGACCAGGTGAAGGTCAACCCCGACCGCACCGAGGTCACGATCACGCTCCCGGCCGCCGCGCTGGAGCCCGCCGCGCTCGACAACGACAAGTCCTACGTGTTCGCCACCGAGCGGGGCCTGTTCGACCGCATCGGCGACTTCTTCTCCAGCAACCCCGGCGACCAGCAGCAGGTCTACAAGCTCGCCGAGACCAAGATCGAGGAGGCCGCCGAAGCCTCAGGGCTGAAGCAGCGCGCCGACGACAACACCAAGCAGATGCTCGAGAACCTGATGAAGGCCCTCGGTTTCGAGAAGGTCACCATCAACGGCCCCCAGGGTTAGCCCCCGCCTTACGGCACCCGACGACAGAAGGGGCGCGGCCCGCAAGGCCGCGCCCCTCCCTCATGTCGTTCTCGTGGCTTCGAGCCGCCGGTCAGACCCTGATCAGCAGCGCGTCGCCCTGGCCGCCGCCGCCGCACAGGCCTGCCGCGCCGAGCCCGCCGCCGCGCCGCTTGAGCTCGTGCGCGAGGGTCAGCACGATCCGGGCGCCGGACATGCCGATCGGGTGGCCGAGCGCGATGCCGCCGCCGTTGACGTTGACGATGTCGGCGGAGATGCCGAGGTCCTCCATCGACTGGAGGCCGACGGCCGCGAACGCCTCGTTGATCTCCACGAGGTCGAGGTCGGCGGCCGCGGCGCCGGCCTTGCCGAGGGCGTGCTCGATCGCGCGGGACGGCTGGGAGTGCAGGGAGTTGTCCGGGCCCGCGACGTTGCCGTGCGCGACGATCTCCGCGAGCCAGGTCAGCCCCAGCTCCTCGGCCTTGGCCTTGGACATGACGACGACCGCGCAGGCCCCGTCGGAGATCTGCGAGGACGAGCCCGCGGTGATCGTGCCGTCTTTGGCGAAGGCCGGGCGCAGCCTGCCGAGGGACTCGGCGGTCGTGTCGGGGCGCACGCCCTCGTCGTCGGCGAAGACGACCGGGTCGCCCTTGCGGGAGGGGATCTCCACCGGGACGATCTCCTCGGCCAGCAGGCCGTTCTTGATCGCGGCGGCCGCGCGCTGGTGGGAGCGGGCGGAGAACTCGTCCTGCGCCTCGCGGGACAGCCCGAGCCGCTGGTTGACGCGCTCGGTCGACTCGCCCATCGGGATGTGGTCGAACACGTCGGTGAGCCCGTCGAAGGCCAGGTGGTCGAGGACCTCGATGGAGCCGTACTTGTAGCCCGCGCGGGACTTCGGCAGCAGGTGCGGGGCGTTGGTCATCGACTCCATGCCGCCCGCGACGACGATGTCGAACTCGCCGGCCCGGATGAGCTGGTCGGCCAGCGCGATCGCGTCGAGGCCGGACAGGCACACCTTGTTGATGGTGATCGACGGGACGGTCATCGGGATGCCCGCCTTGACGGCGGCCTGCCGCGACGGGATCTGGCCCACCCCGGCCTGGAGCACCTGCCCCATGATCACGTACTGGACGGCGTCCGCCGCGACACCCGAACGCTCCAGGGCCGCCTTGATCGCGAATCCGCCCAGGTCGGTGGCGCTAAAGTCCTTCAGGGAGCCCTGGAGGCGCCCGATGGGCGTCCGGGCTCCGGCAACGATCACAGCAGTCATAACTAGGGGGCCTCCCAAGCCGCGGCTCAACTCGTTTGCCACGATACCCAGCAGCCCCGAACCGAGTTTTCGCTGCCCCGAGTTACCGGAGGATCCGCCTCATGCTCTCCCGTATCGACCACATCGGCATCGCCTGCCACGACCTCGACGCCACCGTCGAGTTCTACAAGCAGACCTACGGCTTCACCGACGCCCATTTCGAGGTGAACGAGGAGCAGGGGGTCCGGGAGTGCATGCTCAAGATCAACACCACGGGTGACGGCGCCGCCTCCTACATCCAGCTCATCACCCCGATCCGCGACGACTCGACCGTCGCCAAGTGGCTGGAGAAGAACGGCGAGGGCGTCCACCACATCGCGTTCGGCACCGACGGCACGGACGTGCAGGAGGAGGCCGACGGCATCGCGGGCAAGGGCGTGCGGGTCCTCTACGACCAGCCGCGCCGCGGTTCGATGGACTCGCGCATCACGTTCCTGCACCCGAAGGACTGCCACGGCGTACTCACCGAACTGGTGCAGAAGGCGGAGTGACGGCGGGGCCGAAAAGCCCCGTACGGAAGGCCGGGAAGTCGACAGATCATTGGCATCCGTCCGGCGTTGCCTGTTTCGTGACGTTATCGAAATCGCGCGGTCACGCAGCGGGGTTTCCATGGACGTCTCGGCCTTCTTGTCCAGTTCTTCACGTCACTCTCCGTGGAGGTTCGGGCTCCCAACGCCCGTGTCGGAAAGGTAACAAATCCGACAATCTACGCAGTGCGTTCAGATGAGCCCCCAACAAGGCAACGGCGGGAGTACGCTGCTCTCGCCGGAAGAAGCTCTGCGCACCGTCAGGCCATCAACCGGTTGTGAAGTCACACAGATGACCCCGGCCCGCACTCGTCACACCAGGATTGAGCCTCCATGCAGTCCGACATCGACGCCCAGCTCAGCAACTTCTTCGAAGACACCCCCGCCAAGGAGTTCGACGTAGTCCTCCGCGGCTACGACCGCCACCAGGTGGACGAGCACATCAAGCAGCTCGACAACGAGGTGCGCAAGTCCAGCGAGCAGGCGGGCGCGCTTCAGCGCGAGCTCTCCGACGCGCACCGGCAGCTCCAGGAGCAGGAGCGCCCGACCTACTCCGGTCTCGGCGCCCGCATCGAGCAGCTCCTGCGCCTCGCCGAGGAGCAGGCGACCGAGCTGGTCGGCGCCGCGCGTTCCGAGGCCAACGAGATCAAGGCCGCGGCCAAGGTCGACGCCGCCGAACTGCGCGCCACCGCCGAGAACGACGCCTCCGAGCTGCGCGCCACCGCCCAGCGCGAGGGCGACGACATGCGCAACACCGCCGAGCGCGAGGCCGACGAGGTGCGCACGAGCGCCCGCCGCGAGGCCGACGAGCTGACCTCCACCACCGAGCGCGAGGTCGCCAAGCTGCGCGCCACCGCCGACCACGAGGTCGCCGAGAAGCGCGCCAGCGCCGAGCGCGAGATCGCCAAGCTGCGCACCACCACCGAGCGCGAGGTCGCCCAGCTGCGCGCCTCCACCAAGCGCGAGCGCGACGAGATCCTCACGACCGCCAAGCGTCAGGCCGACGAGATGCGCGCGCAGGCGCAGCGCATCCTCGAAGAGTCCGAGGCCCAGCGCGCCCAGGCCGAGGCCGAGTTCGAGATCCAGCTCGCGGCCCGCCGCGAGGAGGCCGACCGCCAGGACGCCGAGCGCCACGCCGCCGCCCAGGCCGCCACCCAGAAGCTGGTCGCCGAGGCCGAGCAGCGGGCCGCCTCCGCCGAGCAGCGCGCCGCCAAGGCCACCCAGCAGGCCGAGCAGACCCGCCGCGAGGCCGACAGCCACGCCAAGCAACTCATGGCCAACGCGCGCAAGAACTCCGACAACGTCATCGCCGAGGCCAAGTCTCAGGCCGAGCAGCTGCTCGGCGAGACCAAGGCCGAGGCCGAGCGGATCCGCACCGCCGCCCAGCGCCAGGTGGACGAGCTCACGCGTCAGCGCGACTCCATCACCAGCCACCTCAACCAGCTGCGCCAGCTCATCGGCGGCGTCGCTCCCGTCATGTCGGCACCCGAGGCGGTGTCCGCGCCGGAGCCCGCGCCCGCGGTGTCCGCGCCGGAGCCGAAGGCCGCCCCGGCCGCCAAGGCCGCGGCCAAGAAGCCCGCGTCCGCCGGTGACGACGACGACTGGTGGCAGGAGTGACCGCACTCCCCTAGGGGTCGGTAAGGGACAATGTGGCCCGGGGTCGGCAACGACCCCGGGCCTTCCTGCGTCTACCTCTGTAGGCGTTCGTCGGCTTTCGGGGAGAGGAGAGGGCATGCGGGACTCCAGCACGGACCCGTCGGCGGGGCGTGAGCCGGGTGCGGCCGAGGCGTCCGCGGACGCCTCGGATCGGGCCGCCCCCTCCGCATGGGGGCCCGCGGAGACCATCGGTTCCGCGAAGTCCGCGCCTCCCCCGGCAACCCCGGAGTCCCCGGAGTCCCCGGAGTCCGGAAACGAGCCGGAGGCGAGCGCGCCCGTGCCGCTGCCGCGCGGCACCGTCCCCGAACCCGTCCACGGGGCCGACCCCCTCACCGACATGGGCCAGCGCCATCGCGAGGCCGGCGTCACCGAACGCCTGCCCTTCGGCACGCCGGGCGCGCCGCTGAGCCGGTTCCACCCCTTCACCTTCGGCTTCACCGGGGTCCTCGGCGGCATCTTCGCGTGGCTGCTCGTCCAGGCCGTTCTGGACGTCAGGCAGGTGCTCATCCTGCTGACCATCTCCCTGTTCCTCGCCGTCGGGCTGAACCCGGCGGTCGAGCGGCTGGTGCAGCTGGGGCTGTCGCGCGGCAAGGCCGTCGCCGTGGTGTTCCTCGCGGTCGCGCTGTTCCTCACCGGCATCGGCTGGGCCGTCGTCCCGCCGGTCGTCTCCGAGATCAGCAAGTTCGCCGAGCACGTCCCGGAGTACATCGGCCAGCTCCAGGAGAACAAGCGGATCGCCGAGTTCGACGCGCGCTACAACCTGCTGGAGACGATCCAGCAGAAGCTGCTGGAGTCCAACTTCCAGGCGAGCGTCGCCGACTGGGCGCTGGGCGTCGGCAAGGGCGCGCTGTCGGCCATCTTCAACACCTTCACGGTGCTGATCCTCACCCTGTACTTCCTGGCGGCGCTGCCGCAGATGAAGAACTTCTTCTACCGCTTCACCCCGCGCAGCCGCCGCGCCCGCGTCGCGCTGCTGGGCGACGAGATCCTCGACCAGATCGGCGGCTACGTCTCCGGCGCGGCGCTCATCTCGCTCATCGCCAGCGTCTCGGCCTACATCTTCCTCAGCATCGTCGGCGTGCCCTACGCGGCGGTGCTCGCGCTCATCGTGGCGATGACGGGGCTCATCCCGATGGTCGGCGCGACGATCGGCGGCGCGACGGTCACCCTCGTCGGCTTCCTCACCGGAGTGCCCGAAGGCATCGCCTGCGCCATCTTCTTCGTGCTCTACCAGCAGGTGGAGAACTACTTCATCTACCCGCGCATCATGGAGCGCTCGGTCAACGTCCAGCCTGTCGTCACCGTCATCGCCGCGCTCATCGGCGGCAGCCTCATGGGCGTCATCGGAGCCCTGCTGGCGATCCCGGTGGCGGCCGCGATCTCGCTCATCATCCGCGAGGTCGTGCATCCGCGCCAGGACGCCCGCTGACACAGACGCCCGCTGACACAGGCACCCGCTGACACAGGCACCCGCTGACGGAGGTCAGGCGGTCGACTTGGCGACCGCGCCGACGAAGTCGGACACCGACTGGTTGAACAGGTCGGGCTGCTCGATCGAGGTGAGGTGGCCCGATCTCGGGATGACGTGCAATTCGGCGTTGGGCAGCGTGTCGGCCATGTGCCGGGCGTCGGCCTCGGTGGTGACGCGGTCCTCGTCGCCGACGATGACCAGCGCGGGCGCCCGGACCTCGCGCAGCGTCTCGGTGCTGTCGGGGCGGGCGGCCATCGCCCGCTGCGCCCAGGCCGCCGCCCGGGGCGGGGTCGCCTGGACGAGACCGCGGATCCGCCCGTAGACGAGGGCGCGCTGCCGCATCGTCGTCGGGCCGACGAGACCGGGCAGCACCTCCTCGGCGAGCACGGCGACGTTGTTCTCCGCGGTCAGCCGGTCGGCGATGCGCAGCCGGTTGGCCCGCGCGGCGTCGGTGTCGGCGGTGGCCTTGGTGTCGGCGAGGACCAGCCCGCGCACCCGGTCGGGGTGCCGGCGGCACAGCGCCATCGCCACGTACCCGCCCATGGACAGTCCGCCGATCACCGCGCGGGGGATGTTCCTGGACTTCAGCAGCGCCGCCACGTCGTCGGCCATCGTCTCCACCGACGGCTCCTGGTCGCCCAGTACCGACCCGCCGAAGCCACGCAGATCAGGCGTGATCACCCGGAACCGCGCGGCGAGCGTCTCGCGCTGCGGCAGCCACATCGACGACGAGAGGGGGAAGGCGTGCAGGAGTACGAGCGGAGTGCCTTGACCGACGTCCCGTGCGTACAACTGCATCAGCAATCCCCTTAGAACGCCTTGAAACGGTTCAATCCCCACTTCCGTACCCTGCTGATCAGAAAAAACCGCGGGCTGGCCGTGTGCGGTCAGCGTGCGCGGTCAGAAGGAGACGGGCAGGGGCCAGGCGTTCGGGGCGACGCGCTTGACGATCTCGTTCAGCACCACCTGCACCGAGGGCTCCCCCACCCACAGGTGCTTGGCTCCGGGGACTCCGATGACCTCGGCCTGCGGCACCCGCGCGAACCTGCGGGTCGCCTCGGGCGGGCGGAGGTAGTCGTCGAGTTCGGGGACGAGCGCGGTGAGCGGCCGGCCGTCGGCGGCCCAGGCGTCGAGGTCGGCGTCGGTCGCGCGGTGCAGCGGCGGCGACAGCAGGATCGCGCCCGCGACCGACGGGTCGAGCCCCCACTTCAGCGCCAGCTCGGTGCCGAACGACCAGCCGACCAGCCACACGTTCGGCAGGTCGTGATACTCGGCGAACTCCAGGGCGGCCGCGACGTCGAAGCGCTCGTCCTCGCCGCCGTCGAACGCGCCCTGCGAGGTGCCGCGGTCGGAGGTCGTGCCGCGGGTGTTGAAGCGCAGCACCGCGAGCCCGGCGAGTGCCGGCAGCCGGTAGGACGCCTTGCGCAGCACGTGGCTGTCCATCATCCCGCCGTGGGTGGGCAGGGGGTGGAGGCACACGAGCGTCGCCACCGGCTCGCGGTCCTCGGGCAGCGCGAGTTCACCGACGAGTTCCAGCCCGTCACCCGTGTGCAGGGTGATGTCCTCGCGCTTGGCGGGCAGCACCGTCGATGCCCTGATCTCCGTACTCATGTCACCTTCTGGGTTTTCTGCGCAGCCGGGCCGACCAGCAGGGCTTGTGCCAGTGCCGCCGGTCGTCGGGACCGCCGCGGTCGGCGGGCCAGGTGACCAGGTGCGGGAGCCCCGGGGGGATCATCTGGTCGCAGCCCGGGCAGCGGTAGTGCTTGACCGCGGCCGCCGCGGTGATGGCGCGGACGTGCCATTCGCCGTCCGGCTCGCTCCTGGTCTCCTGCACGCCGAAGGACGACAGCGGACGGGTGCCGCCGTCGTTCCGCCGGTTCCTGCGCGCCATGATCTACAGGTTATGCGAGGTCAGTCGGTCCAGGCGCCCCGGTCGCGCAGGGCGGCGATGGGGCCGACGGGGAAGCCGCAGCCGAGGGTCATCGCGGCGTCGGCGTCGTCGGCCGTGCAGTAGCCGCTGCGGACCATCTCGGCGGCGTCCTCCAGGTACGGGCCGTACAGCTGCTCGGCGATCTCCGCCGAGGCGGTGCCCTCGACCGGGGCGACGACGGTGCCGGAGCCCGCGCGGTCGTAGGTGTAGAAGCCGCCGCCGGACTTGCGGCCGACCGAGCCCTCGCCGACCAGCTTGCGCAGGATGCCCGCGGGCTCGTGCCGGGGCGAGCCTGAGTCGGCGTGGACGGCCTCCAGCACCTCAAGGCAGGTGTCGAGGCCGATGAGGTCCATCAGGGTGAGCGGGCCCATGGGGAGGCCGATCGCCTTCAGGGAGGCGTCGATGTCCTCCTTGGCGACCCCGGTCTCGGCGAGCTGGGCGGCCGGGCCGAGCAGCCCGAACAGCAGCCGGTTGGCGACGAACCCGGCGCGGTCCCCGATCGTCACCGGCACCTTGCCGAGGTCGCGGACCAGCTCGGTGACTGCGGCGACGAACTCGGGCCGCGACGCCTGGCTGCGGATGACCTCGACGAGCTTCATGACGGGCGCGGGATTGAAGAAGTGCACCCCGACGATCGACTCGGGCCGGGAGGTCGCCGCGGCGATCTCGGTGACCGACAGGGACGAGGTGTTGGTGGCGAGGACGGCGTCGGGCCGGCACACCTTGTCGAGCTGCGCGAAGACCGTGGCCTTGAGCTTGATCAACTCGGGCACCGCCTCGATGACGAGGTCGCAGTCGGCCAGGGCGCCGAAGTCGGTGCTGAAGGTGATCCTGCCGAGGATCTGGTCGCGGGCCTCCTCGGTGAGCTTGCCGCGGGTGACCGCCCGACCGGTGGAGCCCTCGATGCCGCCGCGGCCACGCTCCAGCGCCGCGTCGTTCACCTCGACGCCGACGGTCTCGACACCACCGCGGGCGAGCACCTCGGCGATGCCCGCGCCCATCGTGCCGAGTCCGACCACACCCACCTTGCCGAAGCCCATAGCCGTTCCTCTCCATGCCGTCCGCTCAAGCCGTCCGCTGCAAAGAAGTCTGGCAGACGCCTTTCGCGGGCAGGCAGACGACCATGCGCTTCGGACTCTTCCTCCCCGCCGGGCAGTGGCCCGGCCAGTCCCCCGCCGACGCCCTCCGCAGGACGGTCGCCCTGGCCAGAGCGGCCGAGGAGGCCGGATTCGACGAGGTGTGGCTCGCCGAGCACCACTTCATGACCTACGGGGTGTGCCCGTCGGCGACCGTGCTCGCCGGACACCTGCTGGCGGCGACGTCGCGGATCTCCGTCGGCACCGCCGTCGCCGTCCTCTCGGCCCGGCACCCGGTCGCGCTGGCCGAGGAGGCGGCGCTGCTGGCCTCGCTCGCGCCCGGGCGGTTCCTGCTCGGCGTCGGCAGGGGCGGGCCGTGGCGCGAGCTGGAGGTCCTCGGCACCGGCCTCGAACGGTACGAGGAGGGTTATCCCGAGGCGCTCGACCTGCTCCGCGCCTGCCTGGACGGGCGGGAGGCGGTCGCGGCCGACGGGCGGTTCTTCCGGTTCGGCGAGGTCCCGTTCGTCCCCCGGCCGGAGACTCCCCCGCCGGTCTTCCTCGCCGCCTCCGGCCCCGCCTCGGAGGAGCTCGCCGCCCGGCGCGGCCTGCCGATGCTGCTGGGGATGCACGTGGGCGACGCGGGCAAGGCCGAGGCGATCGCGCGGTACCGCGCGCTGGGCGGCCCCGCCGGCGTGGGCCACACGGCGGTGGGCCTGGCCTGGGTGGGACGGACCCGTGAGGAGGCCAAGGCGACCGTTCGGGAGGAGCTGCCGCGCTGGATGGGCCCCGGCCTCGACGGCCATGTCGCGGCGGACGGGCGGCCCCGGCACCGGCGCGACGCGGCCGAGTACGCGGCCGAACTCGCCGAACTGCACGCGGTCGGCACCGCGGAGGACTGCGCGGCGGCCCTGGAGGCCACGTGCGCGCTCCCGGACGTCGCCCGGGTGGTTCTGCTGGCCGAGTGCGCCGCCGACCCCTCAGCGACCCTCAGATGCGTGCGGAGCCTCGGCAGGGACGTCCTGCCGAGGCTCCGCGATCCTGCCCGCTGGGCGCCCGTCAGCAGTCGCGCAGGTGCGGCTGCTGGTTGAGGATCTGCTCGCGTGCCGTCACGAACCGCCGGTAGGTGTCGGAGTCCCCTGCCTTGCCGGGGAACACCGCCACCCTGTGGCAGTTCTGGAAGGCCAGCTTGACGCCGAAGTAGCGCTCGATGCTGCCGCGCATGGCGTCACTCGCCAGGACTCGCAGGAGCTGCCCGCGGGCCTGCTCGTCCGGAGGAGGTGTCTGGTTGTCGGCGAAGTCGCCGCCGGCGACTTCGAGATCGGCGACCAGACCGCTGATCAGATCCCAGGCGTACGGGAGCGAGGTCCGGATGCACTCGACGAACATGGCGTCGTCGATCTCACCTTGCTGTGCCCTTGCGAGCAGTTCGGGGGAGACATCAAGGGACATGCGTGTGGCTTCCTTCCGCCGAAGTGTCCACTGGTGACGCTAATCACCTTTGCGTGAGACGTCCATAGTGAACGCCGACAGAAAGCAAGCTTTTCTTGATGATCCCGTGACACACTCCTCACCGAAGAGGAACGTGCGCGCCTGTGCCCCCCGCGGGACCGGTGGGACCCGCGAGAGGCGGGAGGCGGTGCGGGAGACGCGGGAGGCGCCTCACCCCCAGAACGTGAAGAGCGCGTGCCCGATCTGCGCGAGTTCCTCGTTGATGCCGAACAGGCCGGTGATGGCGTACACCAGGGAGAAGAAGGCGCGGTTCAGCGGTGGGATCCACAGCAGGAGCAGCAGGCCGATGAAGACCCACATGCCGTAGCCCGCCACCTTCTGCACGAGGTGCCGTGGCAGGTACGGCTCCCAGATGCCGAAGCCGTCGAGGCCGGGCACGGGCAGGAGGTTGAGCACCGCGGCGGTGACCTGGAGGAAGCCGAGGTAGGCGATCGCGGTCCAGAACACCGCGTGCTCGGCGGTCGCCCACTGGTGGATGGCCGCCCCGCACACGATCGCGAACACGATGTTGGCGAGCGGGCCGGCGAAGGACACCATGCTGTGCCGGAACCTGCCCTGGATCGCGCCCCGGTCGATCCAGACGGCCCCGCCCGGCAGGCCGATGCCGCCGAGCATCAGGAACAGCACCGGGAGCACGATGCTCAGGGTCATGTCCGTGTACTTGCGCGGGTCGAGGGTGAGATAGCCGCGCGCGGCCACCGAGTGGTCGCCGAAGCGGTGCGCGAGCGCCGCGTGCCCGAACTCGTGCAGGCACAGCGACACCACCCAGGCGGCCACCACGAAGACGAACACCAGGAGGCCCGCACGATCGCTGGCCTCGAAGCCGGTCTGCCACACCAGGAATCCGAAGACCGCGGTGACGGCCAGGATGCCGAGGAAGACCGGGCTGATCCCCCTGCCGGAACTGCGCTGCTTCTGTCTCACGAGCCGAACGCTACCTCCCCCGCCCCGCATCCTGATCCCGGCCTGTGGATAACTCTTGGGACACGACGCCGCGAAAGTCGTCAGGGCAGCAGTGCGGGGACCACGTAGGCGCGCAGGAACTTCGCGGTCTCGGCCTCGGGGCGGTCCAGCGGCGCGAGGCTGAGCGAGGAGATGATGCGGAACAGGAACTCCACGGTGCCGTTGACCTCCAGCTCCGCGCGCAGCAGGCCCGCGTCGCGGGCGGCGAGGAAGTAGGGCTCGACGCGCTCGGCGCACAGGTCCAGTGCCCGCTGGGACGACTGCGCGACCGCCTTGTGGGTGTGCCCGTAGGCCTCGGGCGCGAACAGCGCGGCGAACTTGGGCTCGCGCCGCACGAAGCGCACCGCGTCCAGCACCCCCGCCACCACCGATTCGACGGGGTCGAACTCGTCGGGCACGTTCGCGACGAGTTCGTCGAGGAACCGCCCGATGTCGCGCAGGAACACCGCGAGGATCAGCTCGTCCCGGCCGCCGGAGAAGTTCCGGTACAGGGTCGCCCGCGACATGCCCGCGGCGTGGGCGACGTCCTCGACCGTCGTCTTGGCGACGCCGAAGCGGGCGAAGCACTCCTCGGCCGCGTCGACGATGCGCTCCGCGGAGGACCGGCCGGAGGCGGCGGGCGGGAGCGGCGGAGACTCTGCGGACGAAGAGCCGGAGGGCAGGGTGGCACCTGAGGGCATGGTCACACCCTATCTGTGAGACACCACTTGAAACTTGTCTCATCCGTCCATAAGTATGTGCTTATGAACCTCAGGAAGCAGATCGACGACTCCTACTGGGGCATGCTGGCCGCCGCGCACCTGCCCGGGGAGCAGTACACCGAACCCGTCGGCGACCCCGGGCTCTTCGGCCCCGGCTCGGCCGTCTGGTACGTGCACGGCGACGTCTCCGGAGTCCTCGGAGGCGTCTCCGGGCTCCTGCTCGGCACGCTCAACGAACCCGTCACCCACGGCACGAACCAGCACTCGAACTACCTCCAGGACCCGATCCGGCGGCTCGGATTCACCAGCAGCTTCGTCAGCGGCATGACCTACGGCGCGACGCCCGTCGCCGAGAAGCTCGCCGGCATCGTCCGGACGATGCACAAGCGCGTCCACGGCGCCATGCCCGACGGCCGCCCCTATTCGGCGACGAGTTCCGCCGACATCATCTGGACGGGCATCACCCAGTCGGCACAGGCCGCCAAGGCGCATCAGCGCTACCACCCGAAGCCCCTTGACGGAAAGGGCATTGACGAATATTTCGCCCAGTACGCCGTCGTATCGGAGATGCTGGGCGCGACCGACGTGCCCAAGTCGCGCGCCGACGTCGCCGATTACTTCGCCATGATGCGCCCGCGCCTCACCGTCTCGGAGGAGACCCTGGAGGCCATCGGCTTCCTGCGCGGACCCGTCGGCGGGGATCCCACGACGCGCTACTCCACGCAGGTCATCAGCCGGGTGGCCACCGACCTGCTCCCGTCCTGGGCCAAGCGCCTGCTGGGCCTCGCGCCCCGCAGCCCGCTCGGGCCGCTCGCCGCCCGCGCCGCCGGGCACGCCCTCACCCGGACGCTCAGGTACGGCGTCCACCAGCGGATCGTGGAAGAGGCGCACACCCGCGTCGGCGTCCCGTACACCCGGCCCTGACGAACCGGCGCCATTCTCGCGAAATTCCCTATTCCATTCCCGACAAAGGGTTCGTTTTTCCGATAATTGACCAAGCGCAAGCGCGGCGACAAGATTCACCATCGCCCTTCTCGGACAGGTCAACGGATAACGATCTCTCCGGGAGGATGCATGATCAAGCAGATACTCTGTGCGGCGACAGCCGCGGCTGCGCTGGCCACGACACCATCGGCCTTCGCCTCCGAGTCCACCATCCCCGCGGCGCCACCGGCCCAGCCGGCCGCCCCGAGCACGGCCGTGGCCGCGGACTCCTCCGCCACGGCCGGCGCCCGGGTCGCCTCGGCGACGGACGACTACCTTCGCCGCTTCCGCGTCTCGGTGGAACTCGACCTCGAGGACTACCGGGGCAACCGGTCCCTGCTGGAGGTCGAACTCAAGCGCGCCGGCACCGACCGCGTCCTGCGCGACGCGCGCGTGTGCCTCCAGCGCCGGGAGGTCCGCGGCTACGACCGCCGTTTCGTGACGGTCTCCTGCCGCCGCACCGACCGCTACGGGGAGACCGCCTGGGTCATCCGCAACAACCGCACGTACCGGGTCTTCGTCCCCGGCACGCACCACCACTTCGCGAAGTACACCTACGCCTTCAGCCCCGACATCTGACGGGGCCGGAAGCAGCACGCATCGGGCACGGAGCCGCCCTCGGCCGGCCACCCGGGACGCGATCCCGCAGGCGGACCCGGGCGGCTCTCCGCATTTCCGGGACCCCGACCCCTCGACCCCCGCCCCAAAGACGTCGCCTCCGGACGACCGGCCCTGAGGACCCCTAGAAGAGCATGCCTTCCTTCTCGATGCCGCGCAGGGCGTCGTAGTCCAGGGTCAGGGTGCCGATGCCGCGGTCGTGCGCGAGGACCTTCGCCTGCGGCTTGATCTCCTGCGCCGCGAAGACCCCCTTGACGGGCGCCAGCAGCGGATCCCGGTTCAGCAGTTCCAGATAGCGGGTGAGCTGCTCGACGCCGTCGATCTCGCCGCGCCGCTTGATCTCCACCGCCACGGTTCCCCCTGCCGCGTCGCGGCACAGGATGTCCACGGGGCCGATCGCCGTCGGGTACTCCCGCCGGATCAGCCGGTAGCCCTCGCCCAGGGTGGTGATGTGCTCGGCGAGCAGCTCCTGCAGGTGCGCCTCGACGCCGTCCTTCTGCAGGCCGGGGTCGAGTCCGAGCTCGTGGTGGTGGTCGTGCAGGATCTCGAAGATCGTGAGGATGAGCTGCTCGCCCGACTTGCCGTGCGTGACCGTCCACTTCGCGATCGCGTCGTGCTCGGTGAACGGCTCCTCCTTGACGCTGCAGGGCGGGTTCATCCAGTTCAGCGGCTTGAAGGCCCGGTCGTCGGCGTGGATCGACACACTGCCGTCGGCCTTCATCAGGACGAGGCGGGTCGCGAGCGGCAGATGGGCGGTGAGCCGCCCCACGTAGTCCACGGAGCAGCGGGCGATGACGAGACGCATGCGCCAAGTCTCCCACCGCCCTCGCCCCGCGTGGTCCGGGAACGGCAGACTGGAGGGGTGAACGACGTGGTCATCCGCAAGGCCCGACCGCAGGACGAGCGCGCCCTGGCCGATCTGGACCGGCGCACCTGGGCGCCGGACAACTCCGTCGTGCCCCGCCCTCCGGCCGGCCCCCACTTCTTCGACCGCTTCCACCTGCCGGACCACTTCCTCGTGGCCGAGCGGGAGGGGGCCCTCATCGGCTTCCTCCGGCTCGTCCAGCCGGTCCTGCAGCCGACGGCGGCGCACGTCAGGCAGATCCAGGGCCTGGGCGTCGACCATGCCGCGCGCGGGCAGGGCGTCGGCCTCGCGCTGCTGGACGCCGCGTGCGCCGAGGCCCGCCGCCAGGGCGCGCGCAGGCTCACCCTGCGCGTGCTGTCGGGGAACACCGCAGCGCGCCGGCTGTACGAGCGGGCGGGCTTCCACATCGAGGGGATCCTCCGCGAGGAGTTCCTCATCGACGGCGGCTACGTGGACGACGTCCTCATGGCCCGCCTCCTGTAGGTCAGCCTCCCGGCTTCCACAGCACCTCGGCGCCCGCCGACGCGGTGCGGCACAGGATGAACAGCAGGTCCGACAGGCGGTTGAGGTAGCGCGCCGTCAGCGGGTTCACCTTGTCGCCGTGCGCCTCGATCGCCGCCCACACCATGCGCTCGGCCCGCCGCGAGACCGTCCGGGCCACGTGCAGGTGCGCCGTGGGCAGGTCGCCGCCCGGCAGGATGAAGCTCCGCAGCACGGGCAGGGGGCCGTTGAACTCGTCGCACCAGCCCTCAAGGCGCTCGACGTAGGCGGCGGTCACCCTCAGCGGCTCGTAGGGCAGATCGGGGACGACGGGGGCCGACAGGTCGGCGCCGACGTCGAAGAGGTCGTTCTGCACGCGCCGCAGCACGGCGGCGACGTCTTCGCGCAGTCCCCCGGTCGCCAGAGCGACGCCTATGAAGGCGTTCGTCTCCTCGACGTCCGCGTACGCGGCAAGGCGCGGGTCGGTCTTGCTGGTCCGGCTGCCGTCGCCGAGACCCGTGGTGCCGTCGTCCCCGGTCCGGGTGTAGATCTTGGACAGGACGACGGGTTCGTCTTCGCGGCTCATACGGGCCAGCGTAGAGCGCGGCGCCTCAGGCCCCCGAAGGCAGGTCGACCGGCCAGCCCGGAGGCGAGGACTCCAGCCACGCCAGGAAGCCCGTGAGGGCCGCCAAGGACATCGCCAGCTCCACCTTGGCGTCGCCGCTGCGGACCTCGATGATGGCCGCGTCGCCCGTCAGGGCCTCGGCCTCCCCGTCGGACGGGTCGCGCCGGCCCAGGACGACGAGGCCGCGCCGCTGGATGACGATCCGCGGCCTGCGGCCCAGCCCGAAGATCTGGTGCCACTGCAGCTCGTCGCCCTGGTACCTGCCGATCCCCAGCCGCCACACGCCGGTGCCGCCGAGGTCGCGGAGGCTGCACTCGACGGTGCCGCCGCCCAGCTCCAGGAGCCAGCGGCGCAGGGTCATCGCGGCGAAGGCCAGGGTGACCAGCAGCACAACGGCGACGAGCACCCAGCCGGTGATCTCTGCCAGGTGCTCGCCCACGTGTTGCCGAACTCTCTCAGACGTCCGCGCCGGCGGCCCGGAGCCGGGCCCGCGCCCGACGCTCGGCCACGGCCTGCGGGTTGTCCCCGTCGCCGCCGGCCTGCGCCGCGGCGAGGGCCTCACGGGCCTCGCTGAGGTCGATCTCGGCGCCCAGCTCGGCCTGCTCGGCCAGCACGGACACCTCGTTGTCGGCCACGGAGAAGAACCCGCTGCCGACCGCCGCGATGACGGGGTCGCCACCGGTCGGGAAGATCTTCACGACGCTGCCGTCGACGAGGACGCCCAGCACCGGGGAGTGACCGGTACGGATACCGATCTCACCCTCGATGGTCTGCGCGACCACCATCTCGGCCTCGCCGGCCCATACCTCGCGCTCGGGCGAGACGAGGGCGACTCTGATCGCCATAGTGTCTCTCCTCTTCCAGGAAGAAGGGCCGCCGGGGCCCGCTGGCCCCGGCGGCGGGAAGCCGCCTTACTTGGCGAGCTCCTTGGCCTTCTTCTCGACGTCGTCGACGCCACCGCACATGAAGAACGCCTGCTCGGGGATGTGGTCGTACTTGCCCTCGGTGAGGGCCTTGAACGAGGCCACGGTCTCGTCGAGCGGAACGGTCACACCGGGCTGGCCGGTGAACTGCTCGGCGACGTACATGGGGTGCGACAGGAACCGCTCGATGCGACGCGCGCGCTGGACGGTGACCTTGTCGTCCTCGGACAGCTCGTCGATACCGAGGATCGCGA
Source organism: Actinocorallia aurea (assembly GCF_054783995.1). Lineage (NCBI taxonomy): Bacteria > Bacillati > Actinomycetota > Actinomycetes > Streptosporangiales > Thermomonosporaceae > Actinocorallia > Actinocorallia aurea. The sequence goes on along the minus strand of NZ_BAAGPQ010000024.1, from coordinate 244,788 downwards.
TGATGTCCTGGAGCTCCTTGTACTTCTGGAGGATCCCGATGACGCTCTGGGCCACGTCGTAGTGCTCGCGGCCGATGATCGCCGGGTCCATGATCCGGGAGGAGCTGTCCAGCGGGTCGACCGCCGGGTAGATGCCCTTCTCGGTGATGGCCCGGGACAGAACCGTCCGGGAGTCCAGGTGCGCGAACGTGGTGTGCGGCGCCGGGTCGGTGATGTCGTCCGCGGGGACGTAGATCGCCTGCATCGAGGTGATCGAGTGACCGCGGGTCGAGGTGATCCGCTCCTGCAGCTGGCCCATCTCGTCGGCCAGGGTGGGCTGGTAGCCCACCGCGGACGGCATGCGGCCCAGCAGCGTGGAGACCTCGGAACCGGCCTGGGTGAAGCGGAAGATGTTGTCGATGAAGAGCAGCACGTCCTGCTTCTGCACGTCGCGGAAGTACTCCGCCATCGTCAGGGCGGACAGGGCGACCCGCAGACGGGTGCCCGGCGGCTCGTCCATCTGGCCGAACACCAGGGCGGTGTCCTTGAGGACGTTCGCCTCGTCCATCTCGACCCAGAGGTCGTTGCCCTCACGGGTGCGCTCGCCGACACCGGCGAACACCGAGGTGCCACCGAAGTTCCGCGCGACACGGGTGATCATTTCCTGGATCAGCACGGTCTTGCCGACACCGGCGCCACCGAACAGACCGATCTTGCCACCCTTGACGTACGGGGTGAGAAGGTCGATGACCTTGATGCCCGTCTCCAGGATCTCGGTCTTCGACTCCAGCTGGTCGAACGGCGGAGCGCTGCGGTGGATGCCCCAGCGCTCGTTCACCTCGAGAGAGGCGACGGGCACGTCGAGGCACTCGCCGAGGGCGTTCCACACGTGGCCCTTGGTCACGTCGCCGACCGGAACCTGGATCGGGTTGCCGGAGTCGCTGACCGAGGCGCCGCGGACGAGGCCGTCCGTGGGCTGCATGGAGATGGTCTTGACCACGTTGTCACCCAGGTGCTGGGCGACCTCGAGGGTCAGGGTCTTGGTCTCGGCACCGAGGGTGACGTCGACCTTGAGGGCGTTGTTGATCGGAGGCATCGCGTCGGCGGGGAACTCCACGTCGACGACCGGGCCGATGACCCGGGTGACGCGGCCGGTGCCGATCGCTACCGCAGTTGAAGACATGTTCCTTTTCACTCCCCGCGACCGGCGTCGGCGAGCGCGTCCGCGCCACCGACGATCTCGCTGATTTCCTGGGTGATCTCGGCCTGCCGCGCCTGGTTGGCCTTGCGCGAGTACAGGTTGATCAGATCGTTGGCGTTGTCCGTCGCCGACTTCATGGCCCGGCGTCGTGCCGCGTGCTCGGAAGCCGCGCCCTGGAGCAGCATGTGGAAGATGCGGCTCTCGATGTAGTTGGGCAGCAGCAGGTCAAGCGCCGTGTCCGCCGACGGCTCGAAGTCGTAGGACGGCAGCGGAGCGTCCCCGCTCCGGTCCACCTCCTCGACCTGGAGCGGCAGCAGCCGCTTGACCTGGGCCTCCTGGGTGAGCATCGAGACGAACTCGGTGTAGACCACGTGGATCTCACCGAACCCGCCCTCGGCGTCCGTCTTGAGGAAGTCCTCGACGAGCTTGCGCCCGACCCGCTCGGCGCTGGCGAAGTCCGGCTGTCCGGAGAAGCCGGACCAGTGCCCGCCGAGTTCGCGGTCACGGAACTGGTACCAGGTGACGCCCTTGTTGCCGATCACGTACGGGACCGGCTCGCGGCCCTGTTCGCGCAGCATGGCCATGAGGGACTCGGCCTCACGGATCACGTTGGAGTTGTAGCCGCCGCAGAAGCCGCGGTCCGACGTGATGATCAGCACCGCCGAGCGCTTGTCCTCCGGCTGCTCGGTGAGCAGCGGGTGGTTGACGCCCGACCGGTGGCTGACCAGCGCGGACAGCGCCGCGGTGATCTTGTCGGCGTACGGCTTGGAGGCGGCCACGCGCTCCTGCGCCTTGGTGATCCGTGAGGTGGCGATCAGCTCCTGCGCGCGCGTGATCTTCGCGGTCGAGGAGACCGACTTGATCTTGCCGCGCAGGACTCGAAGCTGAGCTCCCATGGATCAGGCCTTCTTGACGCGCTTGATGGTCTCCTGCTCGACGTCCTCGGCGCCCAGGGGCTCGACCGGCTCGTCGGCGCCCAGGAGGGTACCGGCGCTGGTGGTGAAGCCCTTCTTGAACTCGGTGATCGAGTCCTTGAGGGTCGTCAGCGCGTCGTCGGAGAGCTGCCCGGTGTCGCGGATGCCCGCCAGGAGGCCCTTGGAGTTGGCCTCGACGTAGTCGAGGAACTCCGCCTCGAACCGGCGGATGTCCTCCACCGGGACCTCGTCGAGCTCGCCGGAGGTGCCGGCCCAGACCGAGACGACCTGCTTCTCGACCGGGAACGGGCTGTACTGCGGCTGCTTGAGCAGCTCGACCAGGCGGGAGCCGCGGTCCAGCTGGGCCTTGGAGGCCGCGTCGAGGTCGGACGCGAAGGCGGCGAACGCCTCCAGGTCGCGGAACTGCGACAGCGACAGACGCAGCGTGCCGGCCACCTTGCGCATGGCCTTGATCTGCGCGGAGCCGCCGACGCGGGAGACGGAGATACCGACGTTGATGGCCGGACGGACACCCTGGTTGAACAGGTCCGTCTCCAGGAAGCACTGGCCGTCGGTGATGGAGATGACGTTGGTCGGGATGAACGCCGAGACGTCGTTGCCCTTGGTCTCGATGATCGGCAGACCCGTCATGGAGCCGGCGCCCATGTCGTCGGACAGCTTCGCGCAGCGCTCCAGCAGACGCGAGTGCAGGTAGAAGACGTCACCCGGGTAGGCCTCACGGCCCGGCGGGCGGCGCAGCAGCAGCGACACGGCGCGGTAGGCCTCGGCCTGCTTGGACAGGTCGTCGAAGACGATCAGGACGTGCTTGCCCTGGTACATCCAGTGCTGGCCGATCGCGGAACCGGTGTAGGGCGCGATGTACTTGTAGCCGGCCGGGTCGGACGCGGGAGCCGCCACGATGGTGGTGTACTCCAGCGCGCCGGCCTCCTCCAGGGTGCCCCGGATCGAGGCGATCGTGGAGCCCTTCTGGCCGACCGCGACATAGATGCAGCGGACCTGCTTGTCCGGGTCACCGGACAGCCAGTTCTCCCGCTGGTTGATGATCGTGTCGACGCAGACCGTGGTCTTGCCGGTCTGCCGGTCGCCGATGATCAGCTGGCGCTGACCGCGGCCGATCGGCGTCATGGCGTCGATCGCCTTGATGCCGGTCTGCAGCGGCTCGCCGACCGACTGGCGCTGCACGACGGTCGGAGCCTGCAGCTCCAGCGCGCGGCGCTCGGTCGACTCGACCGGGCCCTTGCCGTCGATCGGGTTGCCCAGCGCGTCCACGACGCGGCCGAGGAACGCGTCGCCCACCGGCGTCGACAGGACCTCGCCGGTGCCGCGCACGGCCTGGCCTTCTTCGATTTTAGTGAAGTCGCCCAGTACGACCGCGCCGATTTCGCGCGCCTCGAGGTTCAGCGCCAGACCACGAATGCCACCCTCGAACTCGAGGATCTCGTTGGCCATCGCCGAGGGGAGGCCCGAGACGCGAGCGATACCGTCGCCGGACTCGGTGACAGTGCCGACCTCCTCGCGCGCGGCCGCGTCGGGCTCGTACGACTGGACGAAACGCTCCAGCGCGTTCCGGATCTCATCCGGACGGATCGTCAGCTCCGCCATGATTCCTCTCTTGCCCTTCAGGCGATACGCCGGCGAACGCCCTCAAGGCGTCCGGCGATCGTGCCGTCGATTGCCTCGTCCCCGAGCTGCACGGCGATACCGCCGAGCACTGAGGGGTCGAGTTCGATGTTCAGGTGTACCTCGCGGCCGTAGGACGCGCCGAGCGCGGCCGCCAGCCGGGTCTGCTGCTCGCCGGTGAGGGCGACAGCGGTGCGCACGAGCGCGACGAGCCGGTTGCGCCGAATGGCGACGATCTTGCCGAACGCGTCCAGCCCACGCTCCAGGCTACGTCCCCGCGGGTGGGTGACGGCCTCGAGCACGAGGGCCAGAGTCGGCCCGGCGACCTTGCCTTCCAGCAGGGAGCTGACCAGCTCGGCCTTGCGGTCGACGGGCACCAGGTCACCGGCCAGCGCGTTGCGCAGCTCGGTGTTGCCCTCGACGGTCCGGCCGAAGCGGAAGAGGTCGTCCTCCAGCTGGTCGAGCTGCCCGGCCCGCTCCGCGGCGTCGGCCAGGGCCGCCACCGCGTACAGCTCGAACGCGTCGGTCAGCTCGCTGGAGGAGCTCCAGCGGCGCCGCACGATCTCGCCGGCCAGCGTCGCCGCGGCGGTGCTGACCTTGCCGTCGAGCAGCGAGCCGAAGAGGCCCGCCTTCGCCTCGGCCGAGGCCGAGGGGTCCGACAGCGTCCGGCGCAGGCCGTGCTCACGGTCGAGCAGGTGCAGGATCTCGAACAGTTCGGCGCCCAGCACGCCCGCGTCGGCGGACGCCAGGATCGCCGGGAACCGCTCGTCCACTTCGGCCAGGGCGGCCCTGGTGACAGCTCCCGCCATCACAGGGCCTTACCGGCGGCGTCAGAGGTCTCGAGCTCCTCCAGGAACCGGTCGACGATGCGGCGCTGGCGCGCCTCGTCCTCAAGGGACTCACCGACGACGCGACCCGCGAGGTCGACGGACAGCGCGCCGACCTCGGCGCGCAGGGAGGCCAGGGCCTGGGCCCGCTCCGCCTCGATCTGCGCCTGAGCGTTCTCGACGATTCGCCGAGCCTCGACCTGGGCCTGCTCCTTCATCTCCGCGATGATCGAAGCGCCCTGCTCACGAGCCTCCTCGCGCAGGCGCGCCGCTTCCTGGCGGGCCTCCGAGAGCTGGTTCTTGTAAGCGTCGAGGGTCTGCTTGGCCTCGGCCTGAGCATCCTCGGCCTTCTTCAGCCCACCCTCGATGAGCTCGGTGCGCTCGGCCAGGGTCTTCTGGATCCGGGGAGTCAGGATCTTGCCGACGACCAGGACGACGACGAGGAAGGCGAAGATTCCGACGACCAGCTCATAGGTGTGCGGAATGAGGGGGTTGTTCCCCTCCTCCGCAGCGAGCAGTGAAGCTGCTGTGATCATGATGTTCGCAGCCTTTCGTCAGGGTTGGGGCTGATCAGCCGTAGATGAACGGCGCGACCAGACCGATGAGGGCGAGCGCCTCGGTAAGAACGAAGCCCAGCATCATGTTCTGGCGGATGACACCGACCATCTCCGGCTGACGGGCCATCGCCTGGACGCCCTGGCCGAAGATGATGCCGACGCCCACACCGGGGCCGATGGCGGCGAGGCCGTAGCCGATCGCACCGACGTTGCCTTCGACGGCGGCGAGAACGCTCATTTTCACTTACTCCTTCAGTTGGCCGGCGGAGGTTTCCGCCGGTCTGGTCCTTGGGGATAGAGGCCTTGTGTCGACGACTCAGTGGTCGGCGTGCAGACCGCTGCCGATGTACATCGCGGCCAGCATGGTGAACAGGAAGGCCTGCAGGAACTGGATGAACATCTCGAAAGCGGTCATCAGGATGGTCATGACGACGCCGAGCACGCCGACGGGAGCGCCCAGAAGAGTGGGGTTCTCGATGAGGAACCAGTAACCCACGAGGCTGAAGAAGGCCAGGATGATGTGTCCGGCGAACATGTTCGCGAAGAGTCGGACGGCGTGGGTGAAGGGCGCGAGGACGAACGTCGAGAGGTACTCGATCGGAACGAGCAGCACGTAGATCGGCTTGGGCAGGCCGGGCGGGATGAGGTTGGTGAAGTACTTCACCGGCCCCTGGTGCTTCATGCCCAGGTAGATCTTGAGGACGTACACGCTCAGCGCGAGAACCGCGGGGAACGCGATATGGGAGGCGACCGGGAACTGGATGATCGGGACGACCGCGAAGATGTTCCAGCACCAGATGAGCAGGAACATGGACAGCAGCAGCGGCATCCACCGCTCGGCGTCCTTGCCCAGGAACGGACGGGCCACCTGGTCGCGTACGAAGATGTAGCCCATCTCGCCGACGTTCTGCATGCCGCGGGGCACCAGCTTCGGCTTGGCGAACGCGCTCCACGCCAGGGCACAGGTGACCACCGCGCCCAAGATCGCCATGAGGACCGGCTTGGTCAGCCATTCCGGGCCGCCGGCGAAGAGCGGCGGGAAGTCGAACAGTTCGGCGCCAGGCGGCGTGAACTCCTCACCGGACGAAGCGAGCACGATCGCTGTACTCACTTGTTCACCTCGGTGGGTACGGTGGTCCGCTCGCTGCACTCGCGCACTGTGGCGTTCCCTTCAAGCTGATATCGGATCAAGAACCGTCTGACCGGATGCCGCGCACCGGCGGTCAGCGACCGTATTTCACGTAGACCAGGTAGACGGCGAGCACCACACCGATCACCAAACCGACCGGCTTGAACAACACCCACCCGGTCAGGTACGTCGCAAACCAACCCGCGCCGCCCCAGATGACCATTCCCGAGAGTATGTAGCTCGGGACCGACCACATGGCGTCTGCGAAGCTGGGGCCCGCCTCTTCGGATGGTGCCTCGTGCTCGCTCATCGCGTTCCGGACAATAGCAGGCTAGGCGCGGACTGGTCATATCGGAGTGGCCCCGTGCGACGCGCGCTCCTTGGCGTCGTCGCGGCGGGCATCACCGGCGGGTTCATCGATGTAGGGCTTTCGTGTGTCGAGGGTGATACGGAACTCGGCGACGATCCAGGCGACCGCGAGGGCCACCACGGTCCAGCCGAAAACCACGGTGTCGAAAACCGTGACACCCTTCACCGCCGAAACCAGGACCATCATGGCGAGGACCTTGAGCACATAGCTGGCAAGGCCCGCGAGCAGGACGGTCTGCGGCGAGATCTTCGAAGCCCAGTTCACGACGTACGCGCTGAGTGAGAAGAAGGCGATCACAGCCACCGAGGCGAGTGCCGCGCCGAGCGCCCCTTCGACCCCGCCGACGACACTGCCGACGGCGATCGCGACGACTCCCGCGAGGGAGACGGGGAGGGCTGCGCCGGCGAAGAGGCGCTTTCCAGTCGAGTCCATGAGGGCTCCGGGGTGGTTACGTTACGTGTTCGTCTCTACTTAGTGAAAGCTATCACAAGGCTAGGGAACTCCGGCAATTACCCCCTGGGTAACCGGCATGCGAACGGCACGTTAAGCGTGCTGCCGCGTCCTGTCCCCCGGACCCGCCGCGGCCGCCTCGACCTCGGCCTGGAAAGCCCTGCGCGCGATGAGGCGCGGCACGCCCACCATGAGGGCCGCGCCCAGGGCTGCGACACAGAGAGTGATGAACAGCACGAGCGCCTGCCACTTGGGCGAGTTCGGCGGAACGAACGACATGGCGACCATGCAGGCGCCGACCAGGCCGACCCAGCCGTACATGATCAGCACCGACCTGCGGTGGGAGTGGCCGAGGCGCAGGAGCCGGTGGTGCAGGTGCTGCTTGTCCGGCGCGAAGGGCGACAGTCCCTGGTTGGTGCGGCGCCAGACCGCGAGCAGCATGTCGGCGAACGGCACGATGGTCACCATCGGCACGAGCAGCAGCGGCAGCCAGATCGGCAGGATCTTGAACTTCTCGGCGAGCGCGGTGTCGAACAGCGCGATGAGCTGGATCGTCGAGGCCGACAGCAGCAGGCCGATGAGCATCGAGCCGGTGTCGCCCATGAAGATGCGCGCCGGGTGGAAGTTGTGCGCGAGGAAGCCCGCGCAGATCCCGACGAGCACGCCGGCGATCATCGCCGGGCCGATGAGCAGCGGGATGTCGACGACCTCGGCGAGGCGGTACCCGAGCAGGAACAGCGCGAAGGCGGCGATGCCGACGACGCCCGCGGCCAGGCCGTCGAGCCCGTCGATGAAGTTCACCGCGTTGATCGTGGCGACCACGATGAAGACGGTCAGCGGGACCCCGTAGATCGGGGACAAGGTGAGCGAGCCGCCGTCCAGCCGCGGAAGCGCGCTGAGCTGGACGCCGTTCATGATCAGGATGCCGGAGGCGGCGATCTGCCCGGCGAGCTTGGTCAGCGCGTCGATGTCCCACAGGTCGTCGGCGATGCCGAGCAGGACGATGAGGGCGCCGGACAGGATGATCGCGTTGGCGGTCTTGGTCTCGATGAAGACCTGGGTCATGTGCGGCAGCGCCCGGGCCATCACCAGGGCCCCCAGCAGGCCGCCGAACATCGCCAGGCCGCCGATGCGCGGGGTGGGCACCTTGTGCACGTCGCGGTCGCGGACCGCGGCCTGGGCGCCCATGGCGATCGCCAGGCTCTTCACCGGGGAGACGAGCAGGTAGGTGACGGTGATACCGGTGAGGATCACCAGCAGGTACTCCCGCACGCCCTCACCCCCGTTCCGGCCCTCATGCCCCTGTATCTGGTGGGACGCCGGCCGGCCGTCTCCGGTTGGAGGGCGGTCCCACGATCAGCACACCTTACGCCTTCCGATCGTCCTGGATGTGCTTTCCAGGGCCTTCGTCCGTGTGAGCGCCTCGTCACACCGCGCCCGCGGCGCCGCGGTCAGTAGATCCGCGTGGTGTCCCCGCAGGAGACGGGCTCGTAGGCCCACTCACCGTCGATATGACTCTGCGTACCCACGCAGGGCCGGTAGAAGAGGTGCCCGGACAGCTTGTTCACCGCCATCCGACTGGTCCAACGGCCGACGCTGTCCCTGCTGTTCCAGAAAGTCCAGGTGTCGACGCGCCGGCCGTCCTCGTCGGTGAAGGTCACGATCACCCCGGCCAGGCGGCGGTCGGCCTGGAGGTCCCTGATCCGCAGCAGCAGGCGGGCCCGCCTGCCGTCTCCCCTGCCTCCGGCCGCCCGGGTCGCCTCCCCCCAGGGCTCCGCCTTCACCCTGGCGCCTTTGGCGAGCTGCTTGGCCGAGAACAGGACGGTGCCCTGCTGCTCCTCGGGCCCCGGGCCTTCCCCGGACGGGCCGCCCTGACCGCCCTGACCGCCCGGCCCGGACGGGCCGGGCGGATCTTCAGGGTCCGCCGCGAAGCGCGATCCCGGGGACAGGCGGGCCGAGCGCTGCACCGAGGGGTGGACGGTGCCCACGGGGGCCCGGTAGACGGCGACGGTCCGGCCCGGGCGCAGCAGCGTCCTGCGGCCGTCCTTCTTGACCAGGACCTCCCGCACCCACAGGCCCTCGGTGTAGGACGAGGTGAAGGTCTTGGGGTAGCGGTAGGAGACCGCCTCGTCCACGAGCGGGTCCGCGCGCTTGCGCTTGCGCGCCTCGATCACCCGGCAGCCGTGGCACCCGGGCCTGCCCTCCGGCTTCGCCTCGGGCACCCGGGGGCCGCGCAGCGCGCCGGGCGAGGGCGCGGCGGGGTCGCCGTAGGCGTGGTAGACGGGAGAGTGCTGCTCGTCCCAGGCCTCGGACGTGGCGAACTGGACCCCCGCGGTCCAGCCGTCCCGCGCACGGTCGGTGAGCGTGAAGCGGACGGTGACGGCGTCCTCGGTGATCTCGTACCGGCCGCTCGCCCGGATCCGTCCGAAGGCCGCGCCCTCGCCGTCGGCGGTCCTGAACCGCCCCTCGGCGACGACGGCCTGGGGCGCCCGGCTCTCGGCGAGCCCGGGCACACCGAAGAGCGCGACGCCCAAGGAGAGGGCGCCGCATGCGAACAGCACGGTGGTGACGCGTGGCATCCGTGGCACTCCCGGCGGTCAACGCGGAATCGGCCCGGGCATCGTATCCGCGCCCCCCGTTCCCTTTCCGGCGATCGCCCGAGGAAGGGCACGCGGATTTTTCAGAAGAGTTTCCGCCAGGCCCCGTACTTGCGGCCCTTGGTGGTGCTGGTGGATTTCAGGGCCACCTCGCGGACCTGGAAATGGGTCGCGGGCGTCGCCCAGAAGAGGCCGTAGTTCATGGTGAACGGCTGGTCCATCGGCTTTCCGTTGGGGCGCACCCGGAAGTAGACCTCCGACAGGACCCATTTCCCGGCGTCCCAGGCGCGGAACTGCACGCCCGGTGACCAGCCGTTCTTGGCGAAGTCGCGCAGCTCCCCCCGCACCGAGACCGGGGCGTCGTCTTCGAGGGTGTAGGTGCCATAGGCCTTGACGGACTTCAAAGGCTTGGTCTTGCCCTCAGGGGTAGACCACTTCTTCGTCACCTTCGCGCGCGCCGCTTCCGCCGCCGGCGCCCCCTGGGCGGGAACCGCCCAGCCCGCGGCCAGTACGGCCGCCGAAGCCACCACCGCCATGCGCCGCATGCCCCGACTCCTTCACTCGCTCACCCGAATTTCCGAAAGTGGACTGTACCGACCGCGCAATGGCGCCTCATTTCCCCCGGTCGCCGAATTGGCACGATCAGATGAACATCGCGTGCCCGCCGAACCTCCGCAGTCCACCCGGCATCTAAGCCGCCCGCCGACAGGCCTCCCATGCCCTTCCGACACCACAGGCGGCCCACCTCGGCCGACTACGCAGCGCAGGCGACGCATCACACCCGAATCCAGGTTGCATGTGATGTGCACCACATCGCAGATGCGAATTCCCGAAACAGAAAACCCGGCACCTCGGAGGGTGCCGGGCTTCGGGAGCCGAACGGGGGATCGAACTCCTAGTAGAGGCTCTTCCACGCACCGGCCTTGCCGGTCTTGCCCCCGTAGGTCGGCTTGAGCGCGATCTCGCGAACCTGCAGGTGGTTGCCCTTGGCGGTCCAGACGTGGCCGACGTTGTAGCTGACCTTGATGTCGACGGGCGTGTTGGTGCCCTGACGCTCGAGGAAGATCACCTTCGACGGCTTCCACTTGCCGTTCTGCTTGATCCGGAACTGCACGCCCGGGCCCCAGCCGTTCCCGCCGACGTAGTCGTGGAACGTCGCACTGATCTTCACCGTGCTGCCGGATCGCGTGTACGTGCCGTTCACGTTGATCGACTTGAGGATCTTGGTCTTGCCCTTGTGGGTGGCCCACTTCTTCGCGGCGGCCTTGGCCTCGGCGGGCGCGGCTCCGGCGGGGGTGGCGACCAGACCCATTCCGACGCCCAGGGCGACGGCGGTGGCAGTCACCGCAGCAATACGGCGCATGTGTTCACTCCTTGATCTCTCGCCTACTCGGTGGGGGACTGTAGCGGTTTGTTAAAGATCAGGTTTATGCGCCGCATACGTGGGGATTGCCGTGGGCCGAAATCGCGAGATTTCGGGAACCTTGGGATCGCTCTTCACATCGAAGACGGGATGCGGGAGCGGAGATCATGACGTTCAGTGAGCACTCGTGACGGATCTACCAGGGGAAACACGGGGTGCATGCAAGTGATCACCGATGTGCGTCAGGTTGCATGTGACCTTCTTCACATTTGTGGTGCTGGGTGGCTTTTTCGTTTGCGGGAACTGCTGCGGGCTGCGCTGCGTCCGCGAAAGACTGCACCCGGTGATGAAGCGACGCCCCTCCCCCACCGGCCTCGTCATGGCGGCCACCCTGGTGTTCCTCGCGTTCCTGCCGGTCCTCTTCCGCGGGCAGCAGTCCGCGGAGGCGAGCGTCCCGAACTTCGACGCGCTTCTCACCGTCGCCGAGAACGGCACCGTGCACGTGCGGGAGACCTTCACCGTCGACTACACCGGCAGCGGGGAGGCGGGGATACTGCGGCGGCTGCGCCAGCGGGAGGGCGACCACGTGCACCGGATCGAGCGCGTCGCGGTGGCGAGTCCGACCTTCGCGCCCGTCAACCTGACCGTCCGCGACTTCGGGCACGAGCGCCAGCTCAGGATCGGCGCGGGACACCCCGTCTCCGGCCGCCACACGTACGTCCTGGACTACGACGTCGTCGGGCTGGTGCATCGGGGTGGGGCGCAGGACGAGCTGCTCTGGAACGCGCTCGGGCCCGGCTGGCCCCATCCGCTCGGCGAGGCGACGGTGCGGATCCACGCCCCCGCCGTGTTCGCCGCAGGATGTCTCGCCGGCCGCTCCGGCGCCCAGACCGTCTGCGCGGGCGGCCCGAGCGGGCCGGGGAAGGCCGAGTTCCGCCAGTCCGGGCTGCGGCCCGGGGAGGGCATGGTCGTGCGCGCCGCGTTCACCTCGGGCGCGCTCGCGCCCGTCGCCGCCGCGACCGCCCCGCCCCACCTCGGGTTCACCCCGTGGGGGTGGCTCGTGCTGCTGTCGGCGGTGCCGCTCGGCATGGTGCTGCACGGCCGCAGCCCGCTGCCACTGCGGCGGGCCCTCCTGCTCGCGGGCGGCTTGCTCGTCGTGCTCGACCTCGCCGACGACGTCGTCAAGGGCGGCCCGTGGCAGACCGCCGTCGACGACAAGCTGCTGTGCGGGCTCATGCTGCTCGCCCTGGCCCGGGTGGCCACCCGCCGCACCGCGGAGTGACCGGGACCGCCGGACGCGCTCGGCGTGGGACTCAGGCGTCCTTGGGCGGAAGCTCCCGGTACGGGAACTCGTCGGCAGGAGCGTCCTCGACGGGCTCGACGGCCTTCTTGCCGAAGTCGACCGAGCCGTCGTTCGCCGCGTCCTCCTTCGCGAACGCGTCCTTCGCAGGAACTTCGTTCGCGGCATCGTCCTTGGCGGCGTCGTCCTTCGTGAAGGGGTCCTTGACGAGGTCCACCCCGCCGGGGGCGCCGAACTCCTCCTTGAGGGCCTCGGCCGCCACGGCCTCCTCGATGGCGCGGGCGGCGGGCGACAGGTCGTCGTCCTCGTCGCCGAGGAGCTCGTCGCGCAGCAGCACGCCGCACACCGAGCGCAGCCGCGCCTCCGGGATCACGCCGCGGCGCAGCAGCTTCGGCAGCGTGCCGGTGAGGTCGATGATGCTGGAGGCGGGGCCGCCGTTCGACGGGCCGTTGTCCAGGTAGACCGAGACCGCGTCGCCCAGCATCTCCTCGGCCTCGGCGATGGTCCGCGCGGCGGGGTGCCCGCTCAGGTTCGCGCTGGAGACCGCCAGGGGGCCGGTCTCGCGCAGCAGTTCGAGCGCCAGGTCGTGCAGCGGCATGCGGACCGCGACGGTGCCCTTGGTGTCGCCCAAATCCCAGGCGAGGCTCGGGTTGGCGTGGCACACGACGGTGAGGGCGCCCGGCCAGAACTCGTCGATGACGTCCTGGCCGTAGGGGCCGAGGTCGTCGATCAGCGCGGTCGCGGCCCGGACGGAGCCGACGAGCACCGGCGGCGGCATGTCCCGGCCGCGGCCCTTGGTCTCCAGCAGGAGCCGCACGGCGGACGGGGTGAACGCGTCCGCGGCGATCCCGTACACGGTGTCGGTCGGTATGACGACGACCTCACCGCGGCGCAGGCAGGACGCTGCGTCCGCGATGCCCCGGGCCCGCTCCAGGGGGTCCGAGCAGTCGTAGTGTCGGCTCATGGGACTACTCCATCGAGGTCGTGAGGCGGGCCGTGACGTACCGGTCCCGGTCGGTGAGGTCGCGGCGGTTGCGCACGTCGCGCCAGCCATGCTCCTCAGCGAAGATCCAGTAGACCGGGGCCCCCTGGAGATCGCTGTGCTCGACCGCCACGAATCCGCCCGGGCGCAGCAGCCTCCGGGCCGTGCGCTCGACCGCGCGGACGGCGTCGAGCCCGTCGTCGCCGCCGCCCCACAGGGCCGGCGCCGGGTCGTGCTCGCGCACGTCGACCGGAACATACTCCCACTCGCTCATCGGGATGTACGGCGGGTTGCTGACGACGAGGTCGACCCTGCCGTTCAGCTCCGGGAGCGCGCCCGCGAGGTCGCCCTGGTGCAGGGTCACCTGGCCGCGGGTGTCGAGGTCGGCGATGTTCTTGGCGGCGTGCCGGTGGGCGTCGTCGTCGAGTTCGACGGCGTGCACCCGGGCCTGCGGGACCTCCTGGGCGATCGACAGCGCGATCGCCGCGGAGCCCGTGCCGAGGTCGACCACGACGGGATCGGCGACGTCCATCTCGCGCAGCCGGTCGATGGCCCAGCCCGCGACCACCTCGGTCTCGGGGCGGGGCACGAAGACGCCGGGGCCGACCGTCAGCTCCAGGTAGCGGAAGTAGGCGCGCCCGGTGATGTGCTGGAGCGGCTCGCCCGCCTCGCGGCGGGCCACCCCCTCCCAGTACCGGGCGTCGAAGGCGCTGTCGGGGAGCGTGTGCAGCTCACCCCTGCCCACTCCGTGCACGAAGGCGGCCAGCTCCTCGGCGTCGGCGCGCGGCGATGCCACCCCGGCTTCGGCCAGCCTTGCCGTGGCGCGCGCGATCTCGTCGAGAAGCAAGTTCATTACTGCTGAATTTCGTCCAGCCGGCGTTCCATGTCGGCGTCCACCAGGGCCTTGATGACGGCCGTCAGATCTCCGTCCATCACCTGGTCGAGGTTATACGCCTTGAAGCCCACGCGGTGGTCGGAGATCCGGTTCTCCGGGAAGTTGTAGGTCCGGATCCGCTCGGAGCGGTCGACCGTGCGCACCTGCGCCTTGCGTTCGGCGGAGGCCGCGGCGTCGGCCTCCTCCTGCGCGACGGCCAGCAGCCTGGAGCGCAGCACCCGCAGCGCCGACTCCTTGTTCTGCAGCTGGCTCTTCTCGTTCTGGCACTGCACGACGGTGCCGGTCGGGATGTGGGTGATCCGGACGGCGGAGTCCGTGGTGTTGACCGACTGGCCGCCCGGCCCGCCCGAGCGGAACACGTCGATCCGCAGGTCGTTCGGGTCGATCTGGACGTCGATCTCCTCGGCCTCGGGGGTGACCAGCACGCCCGCCGCCGAAGTGTGGATGCGGCCCTGGGACTCGGTGACGGGCACCCGCTGCACGCGGTGCACCCCGCCCTCCCACTTGAGCTGCGACCAGGCGCCTTCCTTGGACTTCACGGCCATGGTGACGCTCTTGTAGCCGCCCAGGTCCGACAGCTGCGAGTCGATGATCTCGGTCTTCCACCCGATCCGCTCGGCGTAGCGGCCGTACATCCGCAGCAGGTCCCCGGCGAACAGGGCCGACTCCTCGCCGCCCTCGCCCGCCTTGATCTCGACGATCACGTCCTTGTCGTCGTTGGGGTCGCGCGGGACGAGCAGGCGCTTCAGGCGCTCGTTCAGCTCGCCGATCTGGCCCTCGATCGCGGTCGCCTCCTCGGCGAACGCCTTGTCCTCGGCGGCCAGCTCGCGGGCCGCGTCCAGATCCTCCTCGGCCTGCGCCAGCTCCCGGTACGTCTCGACGATCGGGCGCAGGTGGGCGTACCGCTTGCCCAGGTCGCGCGCCTTCTTCTGGTCGGCGTGCACGGCCGGGTCGCCGAGCGCCAGCTCGATGTCGGCGTACTCGCGCAGGAAGTCGTCGAGGTCGAAGTTCACCGGTCAGCTCTTTCTCAAGGCTCTGGTTCGGACGAGGAGGGAAGGAAAAGCAGTGGAGCCCGGCACACGGCTGCGATCACAGCCGCGGCCGGGCCCCCGCCGCACCCCTACTTGCCCGCGGCCTTCTTCTTGCCGAAGCGGGCCTCGAACCGGGCCACGCGGCCACCGGTGTCGAGAAGCTTCTGCTTGCCCGTGTAGAACGGGTGGCACTGGCTGCACACGTCGGAGCGGATCTGGCCGCTCTCCACGGTGCTGCGGGTGGTGAAGGTCGCCCCGCACGTGCAGGTCACTTCGGTGACCACGTAGTTGGGGTGGATCTCGGGCTTCATGGATGATCTCCTTCGAGACGGCCCCGGGTCGGCCGCGACATCTCGCGATCGGGAACCGGAACCTGTGAACCCCTCCAGTATGACGGATACCCGAACATGCCGGGACCAGCGTCTATTCCGCGGCCCTGAGCTGGGCGAGCACCGCCTGGACGCGCCGGTGCACGCCCCTCGACTGCTCGAGTCCGAGCTTGGTGAAGATCGCCGAGATGTGCTTCTCGACCGCGCCCTCGCCGATGAAAAGGGCCTTGGCCAGCCCCGCGTTGGACAGCCCCTGGGCCATCAGCCCGAGCACCTCGCGCTCCCGCGGCGTCAGGTCGCGCAGGGGGTTGCGGCCGAGGAGCTGGGCGACGACCTCGGGGTCGATCACGGTGCCTCCCCCGGCCACCTCCCGGACCGCGGCGGTGAACTCCGCGACGTCGGAGATCCGCTCCTTGAGGAGGTAGCCCACGCCGCGCGCTCCCCCGCCGAGCAGTTCGGCCGCGTACTGCTCCTCCACGTACTGCGAGAGGACCAGCACGGGCGTCGGCCGGATCGCCAGGGCGGCCCGCAGCCCTTCGTCGCCGAATCCGGGCGGCATCCGGACGTCGGTGATCGCGAGATCGGGGCGGAGGTCGGCGACCATGGCCACGAGCGCGTCGCCGTCGCCGCAGGCCCCGACGGTCTCGACGCCCTCGTCGGCGAGCAGCCGGACCAGGCCCTCCCGCAGGAGGACCGAGTCCTCGGCGATCACGACGCGCACGGCTCCGCCCCTTCCGTTCGCCAGGACCCTCTCGTTCACCTGGACCCACTTGTCACCAGGAACAGGGTAGGACGGCCCGGACGACCGTCGGGCCCCCGACGGGGCTGTCCAGGGTGAGGGCGCCGTCGATCGTCGCGGCCCTGTCGGCGAGCCCGGCGAGGCCGCCGCGCGGGGTGAGCGCCGCGCCTCCCCGCCCGTCGTCGCGGATCTCCACGACGACGTCGGCGCCCTCCCTGCGCGCCTCGACGGCGGCCTGGGCCGCGCCGGCGTGCTTGGCGACGTTCGTCAGGGCCTCGGCGACGGTGAAGTAGGCGATGGACTCCACGGCCGCGGGAGGCCGCTCGGGCAGGTCCACGGAGATCCGCACGGGCACCGGGCAGCGCGCGGCGAGGGCCGACAGCGCGGCCTCCAGTCCCCGGTCGGTGAGGATCGCCGGGTAGATGCCGCGCGCGAGGTCGCGCAGTTCGGCGATCGCGGCGCGGGCGCCCTCGTGCGCCTGCTCGATGAGCGCGCGGGCGGCCTCCGGATCGTTGTCGATCTTGGTGCGGGCGCGGCCGATGTCCATCGCGACCCCGAGGAGGCGCTGCTGGGCGCCGTCGTGCAGATCGCGTTCGATGCGGCGGCGCTCGGCCTCGGCGGCGTCCACCCCGCGCGCCCTGCTGGCCTGGAGCTGGGAGGTGCGGGCGCGGAGCGTCTGCTTCTCCGACGGCCCGAGCAGCGCCTTGGCGAGCGCGACGTGCATGACGCTCACCGCCTTGACGACGTAGAGGGACAGCACAAGGCACACGATCCCGAGCAGCATGAAGGGAAGCCCGTCGTACCAGGAGCCGATCCGCGGCTCGTAGTTCCCGAAGTCCGGCACGAAGCCCTCGTTGATCTGCCCGCCGACGGGGGCGAAGATCAGCGCGGCGGTCACCGCCCACATCACCATCGAGCCGACGAAGTAGCCCAACGCCAGCGGTATCCGGATGATCTGGAACGCCAGGTCCTTCCAGGTGGCCGGGTCGCCGAGGATCGTCCTGCCCTTGGCCAGGAGCGAGCCCTGCGGGGTCTGCCGGTAGGGGTCGGGGATACGGGTGCCGAAGACCGCGCCGATGAGCCGCCGGTCGAGCATGGAGCCCGAGCGCAGCAGCAGCAGGAGCAGCGCCCACACGAGCAGCCCGACCCAGATGATCGTCGTCGCGGCGGCCAGCGGGACCCCCGCGGCCAGGATGACGAGCCAGGCGAGCCCGAGGGGCGAGCTCAGCGGGAAGTACAGCGCGGCCTTCCAGACCGCGGCGTCGCGCATCAGGTCCTGGGGCTTGGGGACGGCGATGACGCTCGGCTGGCGTCCGGCGGGGTCTGCCATCGCGGATCTCTCCTTCTCTCTCGACGTCCTCAAGACTTCCGGAACGCGAGGCCGCCGACCATGGTGCGGCCCTCCGTCCACAGGGTGGGGATAACCCCCGGACGCCGACGGGGAGGCGCCGCGCGAGAAAAAAAGCGCGAGGCCCGCGCGGCGAACCGTGCGGGCCTCGGGGCTGGTGCGGGGATCAGTCGTGCGCGACGGTCGTCTTCTGGACCTGGAGCAGGAACTCCGCGTTCGACTTGGTCTCCTTCATCTTCTCCAGGAGCAGCTCCAGCGCCTGCTGGGTGTCCAGGGCGTGCAGCACCCGGCGCAGCTGCCAGACGACGCGCAGCTCCTCGGGAGCCATGAGGATCTCCTCCTTGCGGGTGCTGGACGCGTCGACGTCCACCGCCGGGAAGATGCGCTTGTCGGCGAGCTGGCGGGAGAGCTTGAGCTCCATGTTGCCGGTGCCCTTGAACTCCTCGAAGATGACCTCGTCCATCCGGGAGCCGGTCTCGACCAGCGCGGTGGCGAGAATCGTCAGCGAGCCGCCGTTCTCGATGTTGCGGGCCGCGCCGAAGAACCGCTTGGGCGGGTACAGCGCGGTGGAGTCCACACCACCGGACAGGATGCGGCCCGAGGCGGGCGCGGCCAGGTTGTAGGCGCGGCCCAGACGGGTGATCGAGTCCAGCAGCACGACGACGTCGTGGCCCAGCTCCACAAGGCGCTTGGCCCGCTCGATGGCGAGTTCGGCGACCGTGGTGTGGTCCTCGGCGGGACGGTCGAAGGTCGAGTGGATGACCTCGCCCTTGACCGACCGCTGCATGTCGGTGACCTCTTCGGGCCGCTCGTCGACGAGGACGACCATGAGGTGGCACTCGGGGTTGTTCTTGGTGATGGCGTTGGCGATCGACTGCATCACCATCGTCTTGCCGGCCTTCGGCGGGGACACGATCAGACCGCGCTGGCCCTTGCCGATCGGGCTCACCAGGTCGATGATCCGGGTCGTCAGGATGTTCGCGTCCGTCTCCAGGCGCAGCCGCTCCTGCGGGTACAGGGGGGTCAGCTTGGAGAACTCGACGCGGCCGCGGGCCTGCTCGGGCTCCATGCCGTTGACGGTGTCCAGGCGGACCAGCGCGTTGAACTTCTCGCGCCGCTCGCCGTCGCGGGCCTGGCGGACCGCGCCGGTGATGACGTCGCCCTTGCGCAGGCCGTTCTTGCGGACCTGGGCGAGCGAGACGTAGACGTCGTTCGGGCCGGGCAGGTAGCCGGTCGTGCGGACGAACGCGTAGTTGTCGAGGATGTCCAGGATGCCCGCGACGGGGATGAGGACGTCGTCGTCGGAGACGACGGGCTCGGCCTCGTAGCGGTCCCGGCCGCCGCCGGTGCCGCGGCCCCGGTTGCGCTCGCGGAAGCGGCGTCCGCGCCGCGAGCCGCGCTCGTCGTCGTGCTCGGCGACCTGCTGGCCGCCGCCCTGGCGGTCGCCGCGGTCCTGGCGGTCCTGGTTGCGGTCGCCCCGGTCCTGACGGTCGCCGCGGTCCTGACGGTCGCCGCGATCCTGGCGGTCACCCCGGTCCTGACGGTCACCGCGCTCCTGGCGCTCGCCCCGGTCCTGGCGCTCGCCCCGGTCGCGCTGGCGGTCGCCGCGCTCGCGGCCGCTGCGGGTGCGCTGACGCCCCTCGCGCCGGCCCTCGCCGCTCTCGCCGTGCTCCTCGCCGGACCGCTCCTGGCGGGCCTCGCCCTTGGCCTGCTCGGCGGGCCGCTCCTGGCGGGTCTCCTGCTTGACCTCCGTGCGGGCCTCGGCCTGCTCGGCGTCCTCACGCGGGGCCGCGGCGCGGGCGCGGCGGGTACGGGTCGGCTCGGTCGTGGCCTCGGCCTTGACGTCGTTCCTGGCCTCGGTGCTCCTGGCCTCGGCGGCCCGGCCCTCGGCCTTCGTCTCGGGCTTGGCCGCCGCCCCCGCGGACGCTCCGCCCTGCTTCTCCTGAATGGCAGCGATGAGCTGGCTCTTGCGCATCCCCGTGGTGCCGCTGATGCCGAGCTGCGACGCGAGGGTCTTCAGCTCCGGAAGCACCATCGCGGACAGCCCGGTGCCGCGGCGGGCGCGCTTGGGCGCGGGCGCGTCGGCCGGCGCTTCGTTGAGCAGTTCGCTGGATTCGCTCACAAAGGGTCCTTCCCAGGGAGCGGGTGTGGGCCGATAGGAGGCCGATCTACCCGATGTTTCGACTCGGCGGGGGCGCCGAATCCGGCGATCAATTCGCCATGCGGAAATTCCGAAGACAGCCAGATGATCGCGTACTCGTCCCCAAGCCGAAGGGAATCAGAAGTGGAGAGCCTGGTGCACGGGCGCATCGGCGTTGGATATGCCGATGGGCCTACGGCCCCGAGCAGTGGAAACCCGAGCGGGGCATCTGGTGCGGCTTCCAGCCTAACACCACCACGGCGCACTTGTATTCCCTGAGGTCAGCGTGTTCGCGAGTCGCGCGGCTGCACGCGGGCACCGTACGGGCTGACGTTCAGCCGGTACATATCCCAGCCATTACCCGCATCGGTTTCGGGCCAACCGGGAGTAGGCCACCCGAACGCCAGAACTGTAGGCCCGGCCCCGGAGATCACGGCCGGCACTCCCGCCCGACGGAGCCGTTCCACCAGCGCGGCGGAGCCCGGCATCGCGGGCGCGCGATACGACTGGTGCAACCTGTCCTCGGTCGCGTCCAACAGCACGTCGTAGCCCAGTTTGCTGGTCAGTGCCGCGATGAGCAAGGCCGCGCGGGCAGAATTCGCCGCGGCGTCCGCGTGCGGGACGGTCTCGGGCAGCAGACCGCGCGCACGCTCCGTGGCGAGGCGCTGGTCGGGGACGAAGACGGTGACGGGAACGTCGATGTCGAGGCGGACGAGCCTCGTCTCGGCCGCAGGGCCCGTCCAGGCGATGGTGAGGCCGCCGGCCAGGCAGGGCGCGACGTTGTCGGGATGGCCCTCGATCTCGGTGGCGAGGGCCAGGGCGTCATCGTCGGAGAAGCCGCCGCCTTCGGGGTGCAGAGCGCGGGCCGCGGTGATCCCCGCGACGATCGCCGCCGAGGACGAGCCCATGCCGCGGCTGTGCGGGATGCGGTTGACGCAGTGCAGCCGCACGCCCGCGGGCGAGGGGGTGCCGCCGATGCGGGCCCAGGCGAGCCGGAACACCTTGACGATCAGGTGGTCCTCGCCGAGTCCGGCGAGTTCGGCGCCCTCGCCCTCGATCGTGATCTCCACGCCGTCGCCCGCGAGTTCGACGGTGACCTCGTCGAAGTAGGTCAGGGCGAGGCCGAGGGAGTCGAAGCCCGGCCCCAGGTTGGCGCTGGTGGCCGGCACTTCGACGGTGACGCCGGTGACGCTCTGGCTCATGCGAGGCCGAGCGCGGTGGCGGCCTCGTGCGCGTCCACCCGGACGGTGGTCGGCTTCGGGGCGCCGGAGATCGCCCAGTCGGGGTCCTTCAGGCCGTTGCCCGTCACGGTGCACACGATCTTCAGGCCGGGCTGGATCGCGCCCTGCTCGCGCGCCTGGAGCAGGCCCGCGACCGACGCCGCCGAGGCGGGCTCGACGAAGACGCCCTCCTCACGGGCGAGCAGCCGGTAGGCGGCGAGGATCTGCCGGTCGGTGACCGAGCCGATCGCGCCGCCGGACTCGTCGCGCGCGGACGAGGCGAGGTCCCAGGACGCGGGGTTGCCGATCCGGATCGCGGTCGCGATGGTCTGCGGGTTGCTCACCGGGGCGCCCGCGACGAACGGCGCGGCCCCGCTCGCCTGGAAGCCCATCATCCGGGGCCGCTTGGTGGAGACGCCGTCGGCGGCGTACTCCTTGTAGCCCATCCAGTAGGCCGAGATGTTGCCCGCGTTGCCGACGGGCAGGCAGTGGATGTCGGGCGCGTCGCCGAGCGCGTCGACGATCTCGAAGGCGGCGGTCTTCTGGCCCTGGAGCCGGTAGGGGTTCACCGAGTTGACCAGCGCGACCGGGTAGTCCACCGCGAGCTTGCGGGCCAGCTCCAGGCAGTCGTCGAAGTTGCCGTCGACCTGCAGGAGCCGGGAGCCGTGCACGAGCGCCTGGGCGAGCTTGCCCATGGCGATCTTGCCCTGCGGCACCAGCACCGCGCAGGTCATCCCCGCGCGCACCGCGTAGGCCGCGGCCGACGCCGAGGTGTTGCCGGTGGACGCGCAGATGACGGCCTTGGCGCCTTCCTCGGCCGCCTTGGAGATCGCCATGGTCATGCCGCGGTCCTTGAAGGACCCCGTCGGGTTCAGGCCCTCGACCTTGAGGTAGACCTCGCAGCCGGTCTGCTCGGACACCCTGTGGGCGGGCACCAGGGGGGTGTTGCCCTCGAGGAGCGTCACCACGGGAGTCTTGTCGCTGACCGGCAGCCGGTCACGGTATTCCTCTATCAGCCCGCGCCAAGCGCTCACGGCTTTTCCTCCTGATGCGTGCCGCCGGGGCGGCGTCCGGCCCACGCCCGAAAGGGGCATCACCGAACCGGGGATTGACCTGCCTTTATGGAACGCGAGTCTAGACGAAGATCAGATGTCGCCTTCGACGCGCATGACCGAGGCGACCTCGCGGACCGAGGGGTGGCTGCGGAGGGACTCGACGGTGGCGCCGAGGGCCGCGTCGGTGGCGCGGTGGGTGACGATGACGAGGCGGGCGTCCTCGCCGCTGCCCTCCTGGCGGACCGCCTGGATGGAGACGCCGTGGCGCGCGAACTCCTCGGCGACCTGGGCGAGCACGCCCGCCTGGTCGGCGACGTCGAGCTGGACGTAGTACCGGGTGACGGTCTCGCCCATCGGCAGGATCGGCAGCGCCGCGTAGGTGGTCTCCACGGGGCCGGACGCGCCGTTCACCCGGTTGCGGGCGACCGCGACGATGTCGCCGAGCACCGCCGACGCCGTCGGGGCGCCGCCCGCGCCCGCGCCGTAGAACATGAGGCTGCCCGCGGACTCGGCCTCGACGAACACCGCGTTGTAGGCGCCGCGCACCGAGCCGAGCGGGTGGGTCCTGGGGATCATCGCCGGGTGGACCCGCACGGCCACGCCCCGGTCGCCGTCGCGCTCGCAGATCGCGAGGATCTTGACGACGCAGTCCATCGCCTTGGCGCCCGCGACGTCCTGCGCGGTGACCTCGGTGATGCCCTCGCGGTGCACGTCGGCCGCGGTGACGGGGGTGTGGAAGGCGAGCTGGGCGAGGATCGCGGCCTTGGCGGCGGCGTCGAAGGCCTCCACGTCGGCGGTCGGGTCGGCTTCGGCGTAGCCGAGCGCCTGCGCCTCGGACAGGGCGTCGGCGAACCCGGCGCCGTGCGTGTCCATCTGGTCGAGGATGTAGTTGGTGGTGCCGTTGACGATGCCGAGCACCCGGTGGACGCGGTCGCCGACGAGGGACTCGCGCAGCGGGCGCAGCAGCGGGATCGCCCCGGCCACCGAGGCCTCGTAGTACAGGTCCACGCCGAACTCGCGGGCCGCGCCGAACAGGGTCTGGCCGTCCTCGGCGAGCAGCGCCTTGTTCGCCGACACGACCGACTTGCCGGACTTCAGGGCGCCGAGGATCAGGGACCGCGCGGGCTCGATCCCGCCGATCACCTCCACCACGATGTCCGCGTCGGCGCGGGTGGCCAGGCCCATGGCGTCCGTCGTCAGCAGGTCCGCGGGCACGCCCTCGCGCACCCGGTCCGGCCGGCGGACGGCGATGCCCGCCAGCTCGACCGGCGCGCCCACGCGCGCGGCGAGATCGGCCGACTGCTCCTGGAGCAGCCTGACGACCTCGGTGCCGACGACACCGCATCCCAGCAAAGCCACCCGCACCGGTTTCACGGCTGTCCAACCTCCATGTCGAGCCTCAAAAGATCGGCGACCGTCTCCCGCCGGACGATGACCCGCGCCTCCCCGTCCCGCACCGCCACCACGGCGGGCTTGGTCAGGTGGTTGTAGTTGCTGGCCATCGATCGACAGTAAGCGCCCGTGGCGGCGACGGCCACCAGGTCTCCGGGCGAAATATCTTCGGGCAACCATAGGTCACGCACGACAATGTCCCCGCTTTCGCAGTGCTTGCCGACAAGTCTGCTGAGCATGGGGTCTGCGGCGGAGGACCGGCTGACGAGGCCGGCGGTGTACTCCGCGCCGTAGAGGGCGGTGCGGAGGTTGTCGCTCATGCCGCCGTCGACGCTCACGTACGTGCGGATGCCTTCGACGTCCTTGATCGTGCCGACCTCGTACAGGGTGATCCCGCCGGGGCCGACGATCGCGCGGCCGGGCTCGACCGTCAGCGTCGGGACGGGCAGGTCGTAGGACTTGCACTCGCGGGCGACGATGTCGCGCATGTTGTCGGCGATGAGCTTGGCGTCGATGGGCTCGTCGCCTTCGAGGTAGGCGATGCCGAAGCCGCCGCCGAGGTCGAGCTCGGGCAGGACGACGCCGTGCTCGTCGCGGATCGCGACCAGCAGTTCGGCGACGCGGTGGGCGGCGACCTCGAACCCGTCGGTCTCGAAGATCTGCGAGCCGATGTGGGAGTGCAGGCCGACCAGCTCCAGCTGGGGCAGCGCCAGGATGCGGCGCACGGCCTCCAGGGCGGCGCCGGAGTTGCGGGAGAACCCGAACTTCTGGTCGTCGTGGGCGGTGGCGATGAACTCGTGGGTGTGCGCCTCGACGCCGGTGGTCACCCGGACCATGACCTTGGGCCGCAGGCCCAGGCGCTCGGCGTGGAAGCCGAGACGGGCGATCTCCTCGTAGGAGTCGACGACGATCCGGCCGACGCCCGCCTCCAGGCCCATGACGAGTTCTTCGGCGGACTTGTTGTTGCCGTGCATGGTGATCCGCTCGGGCGGGAACCCGGCGGCGAGCGCCAGGGCGAGCTCGCCGCCCGAGCACACGTCGAGGCCGAGGCCCTCTTCGGCCAGCCAGCGCACGACCGCGCCGCACAGGAAGGCCTTGCCGGCGTAGTGGACGCTGCCGTCGTGGCCGCCGGCGCTGGAGAAAGCCGCGGCGTACTCGCGCGCGCGCTGGCGGAAGTCCTCTTCGTCGACGACGTACAGCGGGGTGCCGAACTCGCTCGCGAGGTCGCGCACGTCGACGCCGCCGACGCGCAGCGCGCCTGCTCCGTCCCCGCCCTCCTGGCGGAGCGCGGTCCGCGGCCAGACGGCAGGGGCCAGGTCGTTCAGGTCGGCCGGGGCCGGCGAAGGGTTGTCTTCGGGCAGGACGTTCTCGTGCCTGCCGCCCGCCGGGTGAACTCTGCTCACAATCTCTCTCTTGGGGTCTCTCCGAGCCTGCGCAGCCCGTTGCTCAAGGTGACGCGCACGGCGTCGGCGAGGATGACTCGGGCGCCGTGCGAAGGGGTCGGCTCCTCGCGGAAGGTCTCGTGGACGTCGTGGTAGGCGTCGGCGATCCGTTCCAGCTGGAGCACCGGTTTTCGGTGCCCGTCGAACCCCGCCAGCAGCCCGAGCAGCTTCCGCTCGCCGGGCGCGGTGAGCGCCGCCGGGTCGCCCTGCGGGACGCCGAGGTCCCGGGCGCGGCGCACGGCGGAACAGGCGCGCTCGTAGGCGAACCTGACGCGGAAGCCCGGGTTGTGGAACGTTCTGGGGAAGTCCGCCCATTCCGCCCGGATGGCCGTGCCCGTCCCGTAGGCCGAGTCCCGGGTGATCGCCTCGGCGATCCGGCCGGGCTCGCGCAGCCCGACGGCGAGCAGCGGACCGCGTGTCTCGACATGTGAGATGTCGGGGTGCTCGGCGACGCGGTCGGCGATCGGCCCCGCGGGCAGCCCGTGGCGTGCCGCGACGGGCGACACGTAGGTGTCCTCCCAGGTGATCGCCGCGGTGGGCACGGTGATCCCGGTCACGGCGCGCACCGCCATGACGATCACCGCGTCGAGGTCACCGGGAGTCACGGTCCCGAGGGTAGCCGACCAGCATGTGGACGACCCAACCGTTATCAGGACCCGCCCGGACACCCGGGAGCGCCGACTAGGACGGCGGCCTCGGCGGAGGCACCGCCGCCGACAGCCGACGCACCGTGCGGATCAGCTCCGCCGGGTCGAACGGCTTGGTGACGTAGGCGTCGACGCCGATCTCGATGCCGCGGTCGAGGTCGCGCTCCTGCGCCCGTGCGGTGATCATCACGACCCGGATGTGCGCGGTGCCGGGGTCCTCGCGGAGGCGGACCGCGGTGATCCACCCGTCGAGCCGCGGCATCATCACGTCGAGAGTGATCACGTCGGGGGCGACCTCGCGGACCTTGTCCAGGCAGTCCCTCCCGTCGACGGCCGTCGCGACGTCGAACCCTTCAAGCTGCAGGTTCACCGCGATGAGCTGCCGAATCACCTCGTCGTCATCGACGACCAGCACCCGCCCGAGCTTCTCGACCACAAGGCTGAGGCTAGCCTTACCGGTGCCATGGCGCACTTGAAACGAACTCGTGCGCGCCCCCGGGCGAACCCTGGTACTGTTGTTTCCCGTTGCACAAGCGACAAGCTCCCGTAGCTCAGGGGATAGAGCGTTGCCCTCCGGAGGCAAAAGCGCAGGTTCGAATCCTGCCGGGAGCGCACGAAGCGGCGCGACGAAGGCGTGAGTCCCCGGACTCGCGCCTTCTTCTCTTCTCCCGCCCCTCCCCCGCGGAATATCCAGCCCCCTCCAGGGCGTTGCATGCCTATGGCCCCTCCGCACGCAACGCAATCAGGAGGAGAATGAACACCGTCGTCCGACGCCGCGAACAACCCGCCCATCCCGCGCTCAAAACCCACTCCCTGCGCCTTCTGGCCGTGGCCGCGCGCCTCGACCGGCAGACCGAAAACGATCACGATGGGTCACCGGACACCGTCAGATCGAACTAATCCGCTGCTCAAGTGGGCATCGGCCGGTCCTCTTCGCCATGATGGTCACTACGTCCGTGCCGACGGTGCGGACGGTTCGATCAACAACGAGGAGAAACGATGGCTCTGCCGACGCTGACCCCCGAGCAGCGGGCCGAAGCTCTCGCCAAGGCCCAGGAGGCCCGCAAGGCCCGCAGCGAGCTGCTGGCGGCGCTGAAGGCCGGGACGCTCAAGCTGGCCGATGTGCTGGCGCGCGAGGACACCGTGGCCAAGAAGACCAAGGTCACCCAGGTCCTGAAGGCGCTGCCGGGCTACGGCCCCGCCAAGGTCTCCGCCCTGATCGAGAAGCTCGGCATCGACGAGAACCGCCGCGTCGGCGGCCTCGGCGAGCAGCAGCGCGCCAAGCTCCTGGCCGAGATCGGCGGCTGAGGCGCCCCCGGCCGACAGGCCCCTGCACGGAACCCCGCCATGCGCGCGCATGGCGGGGTTCCGCCGTTTTCGGACCGGTTTTCCGGCGTTACCCCGCGCATTACCACGCAGGTGAGGGGGCGTGCGGGCACTTCGAGGAAGCATAACGAAAGCAGGAAAAAGCCCAGCCGAATCGCCTCGGCTATGCAACTCTCCCCCCGTGAGCAGATACTCAGCGTCGCACGCCGCTGCCCCTACGTCGCGAGGGCATGTGGTCGTGGCGTCCGTCCTCCCCGTCATCGCCCTGTCCGGCTGGGCCGTCGTGGGTCTCGCCCTGCTGTCGACAGGGACCGTTCCCCCGGCCGAGCTGAGCCTCGCGGCCCCGCGCGCCGAGCAGACCGTGGACTGGGCCGAGGTGCCGGAGCCGACCCGGGTCGCCGCGCCGCGCCTCGAGGTCCCGGAGCTGACCACCGCGGGGAACGCGACCCCTCTGTCGTCGCGGCCCGGCGCCGTCGGCGGCGTCCCGCCCGTGCAGCCCTCGGGCCACGCCCCCGCCGCCCCGCAGGACGCCGGCACCGACGAGACCGAACCCCAGAGCGCTCCCGGAAAGCCCCAGGACGGCCCTGAGACCGCCGCTGAGGAGGTCGGACACCCGGCCGCTGCCGAACCGTCCCACGGCCCCGTCCTCGCCGCGGCGAGCCCTTCGCAGCCCGCGTCCCCCTCCGCCGAGGACACGCCGGAAGAAGCACCCGAAAGCGGCGAGCCCGCGCCGCACCCCGCGACCGGGCACCCCCACGCCCAGGCGACCGCGACAGCCTCGCCCAAGGGCGGCAAGGCGGGCTCGGGCCGGGCGCGCGGGCCGCTGCGGCACCTCGCGCACCGGACCAAGGCCTGCGGCGACACGCTGCGCACTCTCTGGCGCTGCCCGAATCTCCCCGTCAGCCTCCGGCTGCCGTGAGCCGCGTCCGGCCCCAGGTGGCGGGCTGGTAAAGCGGGGGTGCGCATTCTCCTTATCTGGACGACGTGGGCGGTGGTGGGCGCGGTGGGTGTTTAGGATCGCAGCGTCCTTGGCGGGCTCAGACGGGTCGGGGGTTGCGATGGGCAGATCGCGGGTCGGGCGGCGGGTCCGGCCGCTGTGGCGCTGCACCGGGCGTTCCTATGCGGGCCGGGTCTACGACCCGGCTCGGTACCGCCTGGCCCCTGCCGAGCCGTGGCTCACCCTCGCGGAACTGGCCCGGGCCGCCGACCCCGAGAACGCGGCGGCCTGGCAGCCCGCGACGGGCCTGGTGTGGGACCGGCGCGAGTTCCTCGACCAGCCGTGGGTGTCGGACTGGATGGCCGACTGGGACGACGGCGAGTACTTCTGCACGGCGATCCTCGCCCGCTACGGCGACTTCATCCCCGCGGACCTCGCCGTGCTGGAGGCCGTCGCGATCGACTTCCAGGGGATCGAGACCGTCGGCCACGAGGCGAGCTTCGTCCACGAGAGCCACGTCAACGGCTTCGCCGGAGTGGACGACCTGCACCTCGCCCTGCACAGCCTCTACCGCGACCACTGGATCGTCCCGCTGACCGACGGCACCGTCGTCTCGCCCCGGCTGATCCTCACCTCCGTCTAGCGGCGGCCCCGAAAAAGGGCGTGCCTTACGGGGTTCCTTCCCGCGAGGATGGGGCCATGTCCGCCAGGGAACTCGTCGTGCTGGGCACCGCCGGAGCGGTGCCCACGCGGCGCCGCAACCACAACGGGTACCTGTTGCGCTGGGACGGCAACGGCGTCCTGTTCGACCCCGGCGAGGGCACCCAGCGGCAGATGTCCCACGCGGGCGCCTCCGCCACGGAGCTGCGCTGGCTGTGCGTCACCCACTTCCACGGCGACCACGCCCTGGGCGTGCCCGGGATCGTGCAGCGCCTCGGCAGGGACGGCGTCCCGCATGACGTCCACGCGGTCTTCCCGGCCGAAGGCGCCCGCTTCTGGGAGCGGCTGAAGCACGCGACCAGCTACTACGGCGCCCCTTCGCTGGTGGAGCATCCCGTCTCCGGGCCCGGCGAGGTCCTGGAAGGTGACGGCTTCGCCCTGACCGCCCTCGCGCTGGACCACAGCATCCCCACCTACGGCTTCCGCCTCGCCGAGCCCGACGGCCGGACGTACCTGCCCGAGCGCCTGCGCGCGCACGGGATCTCCGGCCCTGCGATCCGCGAGCTGTCCGGGGCGCTTCTGGAGGAGTGCACGGTCCCGCGTCCCGGCCAGAAGGTCGCCTTCGTCATGGACACCCGGCTGTGCGACAACGTCTACGCCCTCGCCGACGGCGCGGACATGCTCGTCATCGAGTCGACGTTCCTGGACGCCGAGACCGACCAGGCCTTCGAGCGGGGGCACCTGACCGCGCGCCAGGCGGGCGAGGTCGCGCGGGCCTGCGGGGTGCGGACCCTCGTCCTCACCCACTTCTCCGAACGGTACGACGAGGCCTGCGACCCGCTCTTCCTCGAGCAGGCGGACTTCCCCGGCGCCGTCCTCGCGCACGATCTCGACCGCGTGCCCGTGCCCCCGCGCCGCGCCGTGAGCCCGTGAGCCCCGCTAGGACTCCAGAAGATCGAGGAGTTCGGCGAGCAGGGCCGGGACGGTGTCGGGGTACCAGCCCGCGGGCGGGGTCTCCGTCGCGCCCAGCGCCTCCTCCAACTCGGCGATCTCGGCGTCGGGGAAGGGCCAGGCGGGCAGGCCCGTCCGCAGCCTGCACTCCCGGACGATGGCGGCGATCCGCTCGGCCTCGGGGTGGGTGTCGGCGTGCAGGACGAGGGCGAGGCAGCCGGCCCTGACCCCGGTGAGGACGTCCCGCCGCTCGACGGACCTGCGCAGCATCCGCGCGGTCCGGCGGGCCGCCGAGGGGGCGTCGCCCGAGAGCCGGGCCGCGTGCGCGAACGCCTCGTCGTAGGCCGCGAGCAGGACCGGCGCCTGCGCGGCCGGGCCTCCCGTCAGCGCCTCGCCCCGGGCCAGGGTCTCGGCGGCCTCGGGAAGGTCGCCGTCGACCATGCGCGCCCACCCGCGCGCGAGCAGGGCCCTGGCCCCGACGGCGCCACCCCGGGACGTCAGGGGCGCTGTCCTGGCCAGGCACTCGACGGAATCGCCCGCGCGCAGATGGACGAAGGCGGCCTCCTCGGGAGCGGGCAGCGGCCCGGCCGCCTCGGCCTCGGCGAGGAGGGCCAGCGCGTCCTCTTCGCGGCCCAGGCAGGCCAGCGCGACCGCGAGGGAGGGCAGCACCGCGGTGATCGCGCGCGGGTCGCCGGACGCGCGCGCCTCGGCGGCGGCGCCCGCGACCAGGGCCGCGGTGCTCGGGTGCGCCGCGCTCAGGTCGAGGTCGACGAGGCGGCCCAGCACCTCGGCGCGGCGGCGCAGGCCGCGCGGCTCCACCCCGAACAGGCCGAGCGCGGTCTCGTAGTGCGTCCTCGCCTCGGCCCCGTCGCCGATCCCGGCGCGCAGCGCGCCCGCGCGGGCGTGCAGGAGGCCCGCCTCGTGCCGGGGCAGCCCCGCCGGGTGGTGCAGCGCCCGGAGCGTCCAGGCGAGGGCCTCCGCGGGGCCGGTGTCGTCGGCGAGGTCGGCGCCCGCGGCGCCCAGCAGGTCGGCCGCGGCGCGGACCGAGGCGGGGCCGGCGTCCGGCCGCAGCGCCCAGGCCAGCGCGGCGAGGGTGTCGGCGGCGGCGGCGCGGCGGCCTTCCAGCGCGGTGAGCAGGCAGTAGGCGAGCAGCCTGTCCCGCAGCAGGGCGGGGTCGGCGCAGCGGGCCGCGCACGACTCGGCGAGGCCCTGCCGCAGGGTGCCCTCCTCGGTGAGCAGGCCCGCGACGGTGAGCGACTCCAGCAGCTCCGGCACCTCACCCGCGCTGAGCGGGTCGTGGCCGCAGACCGCGGCGACGGCGTCGGGCCCGGCCGGGCCCGGGAAGACCGCCATCCGGCCCAGCAGGACGGCCTCGCGGGCGGGCAGCAGGTCGGGCACCCAGTCGGCGACCTCCGACGGCCACGGCAGCCCGAACGCGGCGTGCAGGTCGCGGCGGCGGCGCAGATGGTCGCGCAGCCGCGCGGCGGAGACCCTGCCGAGCAGCGCGCCGGCCAGCTCCAACGCGAGCGGCACCCCGCCCAGCAGTTCGGCGAGGTCGGCCCGGGTGTCCGGCGCGCCTTCGGGGGCCGCGTGGCGGGGCGCGGGCGGGCCGAGGAGGGCGGGGGCGCTCGGCCGCGGCAGCAGCAGCCGCACGGCCGCGCCCCCGTTCAGCGGCGGCACCTGCCAGACCCGCTCGCCCTCCGCGCCGAGCGGCTCCCGGGAGACCGCCACGACGTGCGCGCCGGAGCCGCCCGCCTCGCGGACGGCCCGGACGACGTCCTCGACGACCCGGCGGGCCCCCGCCGTCAGCTGTCCGGCGTTGTCCAGGACGAGGAGCGCGCGCCGGTCCCGGACCGCGCCGAGCAGCGTCGAGAGCGGCCCGGACGGCCCGTGTGCCAGGCGCAGGGCCGAGACGAGGAGGTCGGCGGCGGCGCCGGAGGCCGCGTCGGGAGGCAGCACGGCGCAGTCGGCGAACGCGCAGCCGTCGGGGTAGCGCGGGCCGAGCAGGGCGGCGAGTCCGCGGGCCAGGGCCGACTTGCCCATGCCCGCGGGTCCGGTGAGCGTCAGCGCGCCGTAGGCGGGCAACAGCCCTGCCAGCTCCCGCAGTTCGGCGTCTCGGCCGACGAGGCCGCGGCGGGCCGCCGGCAGCGGGGAGGTGTCGAGGGTGTCGCGCAGTCTCAGGTCGAGCATTCCCGGCTCCGTAAGGGTGCGTGGCTCCCGTCGGCGGTCAGCCGCCGATGAGCCGTTCGAAGTAGGACGGCAGGCCGTCGTAGGGGTTGGCACCGGCGCGGTCGGTGATGAAGAGGACGCCGGTGTTCCGGCGGCGGGCAAGGGCCGTGACGACCTCCAGGTCCTCGGGGCGGCAGGCGTACACGAGATGGCAGAAGCGGCCCGGATCGGCGAGGAGGGTCCAGGCGGGGGGCTCGGCCGCCGGGTAGGCGGTGACGGGGCCCTCGAAGGTGACGAGGACGTCGGCGAGGGCGAGGTAGGCCGGGTCGGGGTGGGTGCCGTGGTTGAACACGACGAGCCCGGCCCCGGCGTCCCGGGCCTCGCCGGTGACGCGGTGCATGTAGGCGAGGCCGTCGACGCCCGCCGGGACCTGGTCGAAGAAGACGTCGGAGACGCCGTACCAGCGCCGGTAGCGCCGCAGGTCGGCCAGGACGAGCGCGGTGTCGCGGCGGCCGTAGGAGACGTCCACGTACGCCGCGATGGTCCCGCGCCGCGCGGCGATCCGGTCGGTGGCGCGGGCGAAGACCGGGTCGAGCGCGGTGCCGGGGCCGTTGGCGATGTTGAGCACGACGCAGCGCAGCCGCGCGTCGGCGATCCGCTCCCACAGGCCGGGCCGCACGTGCGGCGCGAAGTAGGCGGGGACGATCACGCGCGGTGAGACGGCGCGAGCCGGCGGCGGCACGGCCGCCGCCGACATCGCGCACAGCATGTTGCGCCTGCTCAGCAAGGGCTCTCCCAGAGGTCCCTGACGGCGGTCGCCAGGGGCGTCACGGGGGTCCAGCCGAGTGCGGCCGTGGTGGTGCCGAGGTCGGCGCGCTGCCAGGGCACGGCGGCCGACCTGGCCGAGCCGTCGCCGTCCTCGGCGAGGGTGCGGCCGGGCACGAGGGCGAGCAGGGAGCGCACCAGGTCGCGGGAGACCGTCGCGGTGCCGCTGCCGACGTTGAGGATGCCGGTGGCGGCGCGGGCGGCGGCGGCCAGGACCGCGTCGGCGACGTCCCGCACGTCGACGTAGTCGCGGACCGCGCCGAGCGGCCCGGTGCGCACCTCCGAGGCGCCTTCGGCGAGCTGCCCGGCGACGCCGCCGAGCAGGGACGCGCGGGGCGCGCCCGGCCCGATCGGGTTGAACACCCGCAGCACGACCGAGCCCGGCACGCTGAGCGCCAGTTCCGTCCCGGCGAGCTTGGTCATCCCGTAGGCGCCGACGGGCCTGGGCGCGGTCGCCTCGGTGACGGGCACGCCCTCGGTGACGCGTCCGTACTCGGCGGCCGACCCGACGTGGACGAGCCTGCCGCCTTCGGCCCGGACCGCCTCGACGACGGCCGACACCAGGGTGACGTTCCCCGAGACGAGTTCCGCGGGCGATCCGGAGACCGACCCCGCGCAGTTGACGACCGAGCTGGGCCGCAGCTTCCGGACGAGGTCCCGGAGGCCGTCGTGGGTCGGGTCGAGCTTCACGTCGGCGGCGTCCTCAGCGCGGGACGTGGTGATCACCTCCCAGCCGGAGGCGCGTTCAGCCACGTGCCTGCCGAGGAATCCCGTGGCGCCGAGCAGCAGCATCCGCCTCATCCGCGGCTCCCGAGCAGGGCCGGGCGCAGCGCGTCGAACTCGGCGTTCGCCCGGTCGTAGTCGTCGGGCCGGCCGATGTCGAGCCAGTAGCCCTCGAAGGCGTAGTCGAGGGGGCTCTGGCCCGCCGCGAGCTGGTCGAGGACGAGTTCGTCGAAGCCGAGCGGGAGGCCGGGGGTGTACCGGTCGAGGACCCCGCGGTTGAGCGCGTAGACGCCCATGCTGACGCGGTAGTCGTAGCAGGGCTTCTCGGCGAACTCGGTGATCTTGCCGCCGGTGGTGGTGAGCACCCCGAAGTCGATCTTGACCTCGCGCCGGTAGGTCGCCACCGACAGGTGCGCCCCTGCCGCGCGGTGGGTGGCGAGCAGCTCGCCGTAGCAGAGGTCGGTGAGGATGTCGCCGTTCATCACCAGGAAGTCCTCGGGAAGACTCGGCATGGCCAGCAGCGGGCCGATCGTGCCGAGCGGCGAGTCCTCGGGCGCGTAGTCGATGTCCAGGCCCCAGCGGGCCCCGTCGCCGACGTAGGAGCGGATCAGGTGGCCGAGGTGGCCGATGGCGAGGGTGACGGAGGCGAAGCCCTGCGCGGCGAGCTGGTGCAGGACGATCTCCAGGATGGAGTACCGGTCGCCGATCGGGACGAGCGGCTTCGGCAGGGTCGTCGTGTACGGCCGCAGGCGGACGCCCTTGCCCCCGGCGAGGATGACAGCGTGCATGGGATGCCTTTCGGGAAGTTCGGTCGCGGAGGAGGAGCCGTCAGAGCGCATAGACGCCGGGGCGGTACCGGTCGAGGTTCCCGGTGAGCCACGCGGCGGTCTCGGCGAGGCCGTCCCGCAGGGTGTGCTCGGGGGCCCAGCCGGTGGCCTCGCGCAGCCGGGTCGAGTCGCAGACCAGCCGCATCACCTCCGAGGCGTCCGGCCGCATCCGCTCCGCCTCGCTGACGAACCCGACCTCGGGCCGGCCCATGGCCTCGGCGATCGTCGCGGCGAGATCGCCCATGGAGATCTCGCCGCCGACGCCCGCGTTGAACACCTCGCCCTCGATCCCCGGGGTGCTCACCGCGGCGTGGAAGGCCGCGGCGGTGTCCCGCACGTAGGTGAAGTCGCGGGTCGGGGTGAGCGCGCCGACCTTGATCTCGCTCATCCCCGCGGCGATCTGGGAGATCACGGTCGGGATGAACGCGCGCGCCGACTGGCGGGGGCCGAAGGTGTTGAACGGCCGCAGCGTCACGACCGGCAACCCGAAGCTGGCGTGGTAGCTCTCGACCAGCTTGTCGGCGGCGGCCTTGGACGCCGCATACGGGGACTGCGTCTGGATCGGGTGGGTCTCGGCGATGGGGACGGTCCTGGCCGTCCCGTAGGTCTCGCTGGTGGAGGTGTGCACCATGCGGGGCGTCCGGTGCTCCTTGACGGCCTCCAGCACGTTGAGCGTGCCCGTCACGTTGGTGTCGACGTAGCTGCGCGGCGCCCGGTAGGAGTACGGGATCGCGATCAGCGCGGCGAGGTGGCACACCGCGTCGGCGCCGTCCACCAGGGCGCCGACGGATCCGGGGTCCCGCACGTCGCCGAGCTGGACCTCGACGCTGCCGAGGACGTCCGGGGAAAGGGTGTCGAGCCAGCCCCAGGAGCCCTGGGAGTTGTACTGGGCCATCGCGCGCACCCGGTGGCCGCGCGCCACGAGGAACTCCACGAGATGGGAGCCGATGAAGCCGTCGGCTCCCGTCACCGCGACCAGGTTCTGCATGTTCCGTCCTTCGTCTTTGAAGTTCGTGTTCTTGAAGTGCGTCATCTGAGGGGTCTCACCGGTGCGTCGTGGCGCGCCCGAGCACCACGACGGCGTAGGCGAGCAGCGCCGCGAAGAGCAGGACGGCGCCGTGGAGCTGGACCGCGCCCGGGTCGGGCGCGGCGGTCATCAGGACCGCGGTCTCGGCGAGCAGCGCGCCCGCGCACAGCCCGACCGGGGCCGCGGTGCGGCCGAACGACTGGAGGATCAGCGCGACGACCAGGGCGCCGCCGAGGAGCAGGAAGCACACGAAGACCCGCCCCTCCCCCGACGTGGGCCCGGAGATCCCGATGGCGGTGCCCAGCAGCAGCGCCAGGACCAGGAGGAACCGGGCGAGGAGGTCGCCGAACGCGGCCCGCGCGCTCGCCGCGAAGCCGTGCGGGGTCTCGGAGGTGTGCAGCAGCCCGTGGCCGCGCGCCCGGAACGCCGTCAGCAGCCATTCGGCGGGGCCCATCGCCACGGACAGCGCGACCATGGCGGCGCTGGTCGCCGGGGCGGGCGCCCCGTAACCGCCGTACGCCGCGACGATCGTGAAGGTGAGCAGGCCGCCCGCGAGCAGGCCGAACGCCGCGTAGGGCGCGGCCCTGGAGACCATCACCCAGCTCACGCCGGGATCGTCCCCGCCGCGGGTCCGCTCGGCGGCCAGGGCCGCCACGGACAGCCCGGTGAGCGCCCAGCCGAACACCTGGAACTGCCAGGCGAGCCCGGCCAGGGTCACCGCGCTGCCCGGCAGAAGGCAGGCCAGCAGCCTCACCTCCGCGCCCATGACGAGCGCGGCCGTCGCCGCCAGCAGGTAGAAGCTCTGGGCGCAGGCGACGGCGATGATCGCCGGTCCCGACCCGACCGCCAGCCCCAGGGCCGCCGCCACGAGGGACAGCAGCGGGGTGCCGATCAGGATGCCCAGGGCCAGGATCCGCCTGCGCGCCCCGTCCGTGCGGGAGTAGGCGATGGCCGCCACTCCCTGCGAGACGGGCCAGCACAGGACGAGCGAGAGGGTGAGGACGAGGCCTCCCGAGCGCTGCCCGAGCAGCGGCCCCGCCGCGACATAGCCGAGGCCGGGAAGCCCGAACAGCACCCCGCGCAGGAGGTACCGCAGGGCCGTCTTCCACAGGGGTCCTTCGGCGGCCCACGGGTTGTCGTGGGCGATCGGCCGAGGGGGCCGTCGCACCGAGGTGTCGTAGAGGCGTTGCGCAAGGGTGAACACGTCGTCGAATCCGTATCGGTGGGCCGCCCTGTCGCCGAAGCCTTCGGCCTCCAGCGCCGCGGTCACCTCCAGCGGGTCCACGGCGGAGGCCAGCAGACCCGGAAGGCCCTCGGGCAGTTCCGTCTCGTCGGGGACGAGGCCGTCCGGCAGGTCGTCGCCCAGGTCGTCGAAGCAGGTGAGGACTTCCGTCATGCGCCCACCGGCTCTCGCGCGGCGGGCGGCCGGACACCGTCGGGAGAGGTCCGCGCCAGTTCCCGGTAGACCGTCCGGAAGGAGGCGACCGCCTGGTCGACGGTGAAGTCCTCCAGCGCCCGGCTCCGGGCCGCCTCCCCCATGCGCCTGCGCGCCGCCCGGTCGCGCAGGAGCCCGATGGCGGCCTCGGCCATCGCCTCCGGATCGCGCGGCGGGACGACCAGCCCGCACTCCCGCCCCCGGGAGTCCGGCCCGACCGCCTCGGCCACGCCGCCCACGTCGGTGGAGACCGTGGGCCTGCCGCAGGTCATCGCCTCGATCAGGGTGTAGGGGAAGCCCTCGGAGATGCTGGAGAGCATCACCACGGTCCCCGCCGCGTACGCGTCGCGGATGTTCTCCACCCGGCCTTCGAAGGCGACCGCGTCGGCCGTGCCGAGCTTGGCCGCGAGCGCCTCGCACTTCGCGCGGTACCCGGCGTCGCCGCCCCCGAACAGCCGCAGGACGGCGTCGGGGACCTCCGCGCGGACCAGGGCGAACGCCCGGATGAGCGTCTCCAGATCCTTGATCGGGTCGATCCGCCCCGCCCAGCTCAGGGTGGGCACGGCGGGCTCCGGCCCGGCCGGCGGGAACACCGCGGGGTCCACCCCGTTGTAGATCGTCCGGATGGACTCGGCGCGGGCTCCGCAGCGCACCTCCCACCGCTGGTTGTAGCGGTTGCCCGGGGTGATGAGGTCGGCCGCCCGGTAGCCCTCGGCGCACAGCAGCCGCAGGAACCTGAGCATGAGCGCCTTCACCGGCCAGGTGTAGCCGCGGGCGTACCCGAGGTAGCGCTCCCGGAGGTAGATGCCGTGCTCGGTGAGGCAGATGGGCGTCCCGTGCGCCCACTTCGCGGCGAGGGCGGGCAGGACGGCGACGCCGTTGGACACGACGTGCGTCAGGTCGTCCTTCGGCTGGGGAAGGGCGAGCGGGCGCAGGGCGTGGTCCAGAAGGGAGACGGCCGAGAGCGCGTCGTGCACGCTCGGGCGGATCCCTTCGGGCAGGGCCTTGCGCGCCCACTCCTCCATCAGCCAGACGACGGGACCCTCGTCACCCAGGGCGGCGACGAGTCCGGGACCGAGGTCGAACAGGGCCCGCAGGACCCTGTCGAACTCGGCGGTCTCGTCGGCGTCGCCGGACCGTCCGTCGCCGCCGCCCGGCGCCTCGGCGCCCCGCGCCGTCAGGGACAGCAGGGCGCGGAAGGCCTCGGCGAAGGCGCGGGCGGACCTGCCGGTCGGCTTTCTGCCGCGCGGGGACGGGCCCCACAGCGGGAAGGGCTCGACGCGGACGTGCGCGGGCGGATCCCACACCCGCTTCTCCAGCCCGGTTCCGGTGAGCGCGACGACGCGGAAGTCGTGCTCGGGCATGCCGCGCACGAGCTGGTCGCACCACACGCTCACCCCGCCGAACGAGTGCGGGTAGGTGCCCTCGGTGACAAGGGTGATCTTCATACCGTCGTCGCACCCACGGTGAGGGTCACGGAACCCGACTGGTAGGCCGAGCGCTCACCCGCGTACTTCTCGCCGAAGACGACGAGGTTCAGCAGCCCGGTCCTGGTGTTCTCGGGCACCGTGACGGGCACCTGGACGCCGGAGGGCGCGCCGGAGATCCTGACCTTGCCGTCCTGGAGGTAGGCGGTCACCTGCCTGCCCGCGGCCCGCCAGGCGGCCTGGCGCTTCATCTCCGCGCCGTTGTCGCGCATCCGCTGGTTGACCAGCGGGCTGCCTGCGTCGAACAGTGCGGCGTAGTCGGCGAGGACCTTGTCGAGCAGCGGGTAGAGGATGCGCTCCTCGGCGAGGTTCGACTGGTGCACGTAGTGCGGGCGCGGGTCGTTGCGCATGATGTGCGTGAGGGTGATCCGCGCGTCCAGCGGCAGGATGTGCTGCTGGTAGCCCGTCGCGGGGTCGAGGGGCCGGATGCAGGTCATGATCTGCGGGTTGTCCTCGCAGATCCCGCTGCCGCCGTCGGCCCGGGAGGTGTAGATCCAGTTGTACTCGTCGGTCATCTCCGCGGCGGTGCCGACGTTGAAGTAGTTGGCCATCGGGTACCGCGGGACGGTCAGGGCGGCGCCGACGGGGCGCTGCTCGAAGTCGCGGGAAGCGTCCGAGCCGAGCCACTTCACGCCGGTGTCGGCGGCGGCGAGGGGGAGGTTGGGGTTGTCCTCCGGCTGCTGCGGGACGATCTTGAGGCCGGAGTGCTCGCCGGTCACCAGTTCGTCGGGCTGGATCGCGAAGCCCTGCTGGGAGGCCCAGGTGCGGTTGTCGGCGATCTGCGCCTTCAGGTAGGCGCGGGTCTGCCATACCGTCTTGCCCTGGGCGTCCTTCTTGCACGCCCACGGGCTGACCGTGAAGTCCTGCTCGCAGCCGAGGTAGGTGTGGTCGAGCGTGTGGTTGGCCCAGCGGAATCTGGCGCGCTGCGCCTTGAACGCGGTCAGGAGGCCGTCGCCGCCCTCGTCCGCCACGATCTGCTTGCTCGGGCCGCCGTTGTAGTACATGTCGAGGGGGAACGCGCGCTGCGCCTGCCAGTTGACGGCGTAGGTGACGTCGTCGGGGGACATCCGGATGTCGGGGGTGGTGATCGCGGGGTCGGCGCAGTTCTCGCCGGGGGTGCAGTTCTGGTCGGCGCTCCACCGGGAGTCGCGCGCGAAGACGTCGTCGACGTGGACGCTGAAGTACTGCCGGTTGATGCCGAGGTGGACGCCCTTGGTGAGCCAGGTGACCAGGCCGTGGCCCAGGGCCCGGAACTGGCTCTGGTACTGGTTGGCGCTGAACGTCAGCACCATCTGGGACCTGGCGCCGCTCGTGAACACCCCGGCGAGGGTCTTGCCGCCGGAGGTGAGGTAAGGCTCGAAGTGCGCTCCTGCCGCGTCGGGGAGCGGCGTGGCGGGGTAGGCGTACGTCTCGGGGATGCCGGCCGCGAGGTCCTCGAACGGCACGGAGCCCTTGAGGTAGCGGAAGGCCCCCGCCTTGGCGCTCGCCGTCAGCTCCGCGGTGGTCCCGTCGACCGGTCCGGCGCTCGTGGGGTAGTCGAGGCCTACGTCGGGGGTGGGGTACACGTACGAGCTGATCTGCCTGATGCCGAACTGCTTCTCGAACTCGGCGAGCGCGGTCATCTCGGCGGCGTCGGAGAACGGTGCGGCGTTCGGCAGGACGACGCCCTGGTACTTGGCCCGTGCCGCGCCGCCGACGGTGTCCTGGAGGAACGCCTTGGTGATGGCGGGGCGGCCAGCCGCGCTCAGGTCGACGAGGTCGTAGGGGACGCCCTCGCTGTCGAGCTGGGCGACCATCGCCGCGACCGACGGGCTCGACCCGTCGGTCACCACGAGGACCTTCAGGTCGATCCGCGGGCCCGCGGCCTGCGCGGCCGTCGGGAGGGCCACGAGGCCCGCGGTCAGTGCGAACACCGACAGGACCCGTATGCCGGGACCTTTCATAGAGTCTCCTCCGTAATCAGCTTGTTGCCGTGTGTAGCGTCTTTCATCCGGCACATGCCGCGCGGAAGAATCGGGTCCCGTTTCACGAACGGGCCGGTCCTAGGACCCGCCACCGCGCGACGGCGTGCTCGCGGTCGTCGGCCTTGAGTCGGCGGTAGATCTGATGAACGTGGTTCTTTACCGTCTTCTCGGATATGTAGAGCTCATTGGCGATTTTCCGATTCGTCCAGCCGCGGGCTATCAGTTCCATGACCTCGGCCTCCCGCGGCGTCAGGCTGTGGCCGAAGCCGCGCGTGCGCCCGGGGGCCTCCGGCGAGCCCCCGTGCAGCCACTCGACCAGGGCCGTGGCCACCGGCGGCGACAGGTAGCCATGGGAGCGCGCCGCGGCGGCCACCGCCTCGGCCAGCTCGGCCGCGCCGAAGTGGCCGTGCGCCAGCACCGCGTGCGCGCCCGCCCGCAGCGCCCTGACCAGCAGCGCCGGGCTGTCCTCCGGGGCGAGCACCACGACCTTGTGCGCGGCGGACAGGCGCTCCACCTCGGCGATGCCGCGCGGCCCGTCGATCCCCGCGACCGCCACGGCGGCGCCCTCCTCGACCACCTCGATCCCGGGCGCGTCGCGCAGCAGGGCGGCCACCCCCAGCCGCAGGACGGGATTGCGCTCGACCACCTGGACCCCGACCGCGCCAGACGACATCTCCTCCACCGCACGTCCTTGTCCACCCGAAGTCCACCGGGTCCACCCGAAGTCCACCCGGGTCCACCCACCCCCGGCTCGTCGCGTTCGCGGACCCCGTTCCGTTCACCGAAAGTCACTGGTCCGGCACCCATCGTCCCCCAAGTGCCTTCGATACCCCCGGTAACAAGGCAAGTCAGTCCGGGTCACCACGGAAGATGCCTGATTCGTTACGAAATGCCGATTCCATCGCCTGGAATTGGCTGGACATAATGACCGCTTGTGATTTCCCGAAGCGCAGCCTTGGCATTCGCCGTCCTTCTCGGAGTTCCCCTCGTGGCGGTCGCCGGCTCGTCCGCCGCCGCGCCGGGAGCCTGCGGCAGCGTCTCCGCGCGCCCCTGGTGCGACCGGGACCTCAAGCCCGACGCGCGCGCCCGCCTCCTGCTCAAGGCGATGACGCTGAACGAGAAGATCGCGATGATGGCCGGTGACGACGCGCTCGGCCCGCTCCAGACCGAGACCCAGGCCACCGCGCACGAGGGGACCATCGAGGGGATCGCCCGGCTCGGTGTCCCGACGGTGCGCATGGCGGGTGGCGGCCCCGCGGGCATCCGGCAGGGCGAGGGCACCGCGATGCCCGCGCCCCTCGCCCTCGGCGCCACCTTCTCCCGCGCCGACGCCGCCCGCTACGGCGCGCTCGTCGGCGACGAAGGCCGGCGCAAAGGCAACGACATCATCCTCGGCCCCGCCCTGGACATCATGCGGCTCCCCAACGCGGGCCGCTCCTACGAGGCATACGGCGAGGACCCTTACCTCACCGCCGAACTCGGCGCCTCCTGGATCGAGGCGGCCCAGCGGCGCGGCGTCATGGCGATGGTGAAGCACTACCCCGCCAACAACCAGGAGACCGACCGCTACCTCATGAACGCGGTCGTCGGCGCCCGGGCCATGCGCGAGATCTACCTCCCGCCCTTCGAGAAGGCGGTCCGCGGCGCCGACGCCGCCGCCGTCATGTGCGGCTACAACAAGGTCAACGGCACGCCGTCCTGCGCGAACGGGACGTTCCTCGGCAAGGTCCTGCGCGGGAACTGGGGCTTCCAGGGCTTCGTCGCCTCCGACTGGCTGGTCGGCGCGAAGAACACCGTCGCGTCCGTTCGGGGCGGCATGGACGTGGAGATGCCCGTCGGGCTCATCTACAGCCGGGACAGGCTGACCGACGCCCTGCGCGACGGGAAGATCACCCGCGGGCAGATCGACGCCCGCGTCCGGAACTACCTGCGCACCCTCTTCGCGCACGGCGTCTTCGACCGCACGGCCTACCCCGACCAGCCGCAGACCATCGACGTGGGCGCCCACGACGCGGTCGCGCGGTCCGTCGCCGAGAACGGCATCACCCTGCTGAAGAACAACGGCGTCCTACCGCTCGCGGAAGGCACCGGCCTCGCTGTCATCGGCTCGTCCGCGAACGAGTACGTCAGCGGCATCGGGTCCTCCCGGGTCACCCCGCGCGACCCCGTCACCGTCCTTGAGGGCCTCCAAGCGCGCGCGGGCGGGCCCGTCGCCTACGCCGACGGATCGAACCTCGGCCAGGCCGTCGCGGCGGCACGGGCGGCGCAGGTCGCCGTGGTCGTCGTCGCCGACCAGCGCGAAGAGGCCGAGGACCTCAAGTGCCTGAGGCTGGCGTGCGGCGCGCCCGAGCGGGAGGACCAGGACGCGCTCGTGCGGGCCGTCACCGCGGCCAACCCCAACACCGTCGTGCTGCTCCAGACCGGCGGGCCCGTGCTCACCCCCTGGCGCGGCAAGGCCGCGGCCGTCGTCGAGGCCTGGTACCCGGGCGAGCGCGGCGGAGCCGCCGTGGCCCGCGTCCTGTACGGCGACGCGGAGCCGGGCGGACGGCTTCCCGTCACCTTCCCCGTCGCGGACGTCAAGGCGGCCAAGGGCGGGACCGTCAGGTACACCGAAGGGCTCCAGGTCGGCTACCGCCGCGTCAACACGCGCAAGACACCCGTCGCGTACCCCTTCGGCCACGGCCTGACGTACACGACGTTCAAGTACAGCGGCATCAAGGTGACCGGCGGACGCGTCCAGGTGACCGTCACCAACACCGGCGAGCGCGCGGGCACAGCGGTCCCGCAGCTCTACCTGACGTTCCCGCCGACCGCGGGCGAGCCGCCGCGCCAGCTCAAGGGCTTCACCCGGATCAAGCTGAACCCCGGCCGGTCCCGCCGCGTCACCTTCACGCTCGACAAGCGCGCGCTTTCTGTCTGGAAGGGCGGGTCTGTCAGGAAGGGCGGATGGAAGACCCCGCACGGCTGCTACACGGTCGAGGTGGGCGCGTCGAGCAAGGTGCTGCCCTTGGCCGCCCGCCTGTGCCGCTGACCTTAGGCGACGCCGGTTTCGGAGACCCGGTATCGGCGAGAAGGCCGAGATCGGTAGGTTGGGGCAGCTTCGAAGGTGGGAGGACGTCTTGTTCGTCATCGGAAACCGGAAGGCGCGGGCCGCAGCGCTCGCCGCCGCCCTCGGCGCGGGCGTGCTCGCGGGCACCCCCGCGCCCGCCGCCGCCGCACCCGCGGCCTGCGTGCTCGGCAAGTGGAAGCAGACCTCGTACACGTCCGACACCGTCGGCGTGAACTACCGCCAGAAGACCAGCGGCGCCAAGGGCGTC
Source organism: Actinocorallia aurea (assembly GCF_054783995.1). NCBI lineage: Bacteria > Bacillati > Actinomycetota > Actinomycetes > Streptosporangiales > Thermomonosporaceae > Actinocorallia > Actinocorallia aurea. Next base: position 201,592 of record NZ_BAAGPQ010000024.1, on the reverse strand, counting down.
AAGCTGACCGTCAAGCGGAAGTCGCTCGCCTACGACTTCGGCGGCTCGGCGCGGGAGATCGCCTCGATCACCGCGACCGGCACGAAGTGGAAGGGCTGGACCCAGTACAAGGGCAAGCTCACCTTCACCGCGACGGTCAAGGGCGCCGACGCCGGCACCATGGCGGCCAAGCCCAAGTCCGTCAAGGGCGGCGCGACCGGCACGTCGCGCATCACCAGCCCGACCGAGGGCGAGCCCCTGACCTGGCGGCTCGCCGAGAACATCCGCGGTGGAGGCTCGGAGTCGGTGGCCCCCGCCAAGGCGTCGTTCACCTGTGCGGGCAAGAAGCTGACGCTGAAGTCGACCATCACCTACGGAGCCGAGAAGACGACGGTCAAGCGCGTCTTCAGCCGCGTCTCCTAGGTTCTCGTCCGCACTTCCCGCGGGACGCCTTCCGCCAGGACGGCGCTCACGCGGCGTTCATCCGTTTCGACTGCCGTGTCCGGCCCGTCCGCTATAAATTGGGCGCCTGCCCCGAGCGAGGAGTTCCCCGTGGTCTCAGTGGTCGCATCACGCACGGCGCTCGCCGCCGTCGTCGGCCTGTGCGTCGCCGTCCCCGCCCAGGCCGCCTCGGCCGCGCCCGGCGACCCCGGCGCGCGCAAGGCCTGCGTCCTCGGCACCTGGAAGCAGACCGGCGAGAACGGCACCGCGGTCTCCGACGACGCGCTGAGCGAGGTGCACGGCGGGGCCGGCGTGAAGCTCACCATCACCCGCAAGACGGTGGACTACGACTTCACCAGGTCGGCCAAGGAGACCGCGTCCGGCCACGTCGAGGGCATCCACTGGTCCGCCTGGACGAAGTACGACAAGAAGCTGTCCTTCGAGGCGACCGTCACCGGCTCCTCGTCGGGGACCGTCAAGGTGAAGCCCAAGAGCGCCGAGGGAGGCGCGACGGGCCGGTACAAGGCCACCGTGCCGAACATCGGCGCCGAGCGCACCTGGAAGCTCCGCACCACCTACCGCGGCAGCGGGCAGGAGAGCATCGCCCCGGTGAAGTCGTCGTTCACCTGCGCGGGCAAATCCCTCACCCTCAAGTCGGGCTTCTCCGTCAACGGGTACAAGATGACCATCGAACGCTTCTTTACGCGGGTGAAATGACCGTCTACACCAACGCCAGGATCGTCACCCCGACCGGCGTCATCGGCCGCGGCTGGCTGGAGGCCGAGCACGGCCGCATCACCGGGGTCGGCACCGGGGACCGGCGTGGACACGACCTCGCCGGGAACTGGCTGCTGCCCGGATTCGTCGACCTGCACGTGCACGGCGGCGGCGGGCACTCGGCCATGACGTCCGAGGCCGCGATCCGCGAGGCCGTCGCCTTCCACCGCGCCCACGGCACCACCACGACGCTGGTCAGCCTCGTCACCGCGCCGCTCACGCACCTCGCCGAGGCGGCGGGCTGGATCGCCGACCTCACCGAGGAGGGCCTGGTCGCGGGCTGCCACTTCGAGGGCCCGTTCCTCGCGCACGCCCACTGCGGCGCGCAGGACCCCACCGCGCTGCGGCCGCCGAGCCTCGCCGAACTCCGGCTGCTCCTGGACGCCGGGCGCGGCACCATCCGGCAGATGACCGTCGCGCCGGAACTGGTGAACGCCGAGACCGGCGAGGACGGCCTCGACCTCGTCCGCGAACTCGTCTCGCGCGGCGTCGTCGCGGCCGTCGGGCACACCGACGCCACGTACGCCCAGGCCAAGGCCGCCTTCGCGGCGGGCGCGTCGCTCATCACCCACGCCTTCAACGGGATGCGCGGGCTGCACCACCGCGAGCCGGGCGCGGTCGTGGCCGCCGCCGAGCGCGCCGGGGTGGTCCTCGAGGTCATCAACGACGGCATCCACCTCGACCCGGCGATCGTCCGGATGGTCGACCGGCTCGCGCCCGGCAGGCTCGCCCTCATCACCGACGCCATCGACGCGACCGGCATGGGCGACGGCGAGTACCTGCTCGGCGCCATGCGGGTGCGGGTCGAGAGCGGCACCGCGCGGCTCGCCGAGGGCGGCAGCCTCGCGGGCAGCACCCTGACCATGGACGCGGCGCTGCGCAGGGCCGTCAAGGACGTGGGCATCCCCATCGAGACCGCGTCGCGCTACGCCTCGGCGGTCCCCGCCGGGGTGCTGGGCCTCGCCGACCGCGGCGCCCTGGTCCCCGGCAGGCGGGCCGACCTCGTCGTCCTGGACGAGGACCTGCGCGTCGTCGAGGTCCCCGCCGAAGGCTAGAGCCCTCGCAGGCCGGATCTCTCGCAGGCGGAGATTCCGGCAGGCCAGAACTCCCCGCAGGCCGAGGATCGCCGGCAGCTAGGACTCGCGGCCTTCGGCGTGCAGGGTCAGCCAGACGCGGAGCGACATCTCGAAGGCCATCCGGGCCTCCGGGTCGTACAGCTGCTCGCCGAACAGCTCTTCCAACTGGTGCAGGCGGTACCTGACGGTCTGCGGGTGGACGTGCAGGCGCGCGGCGACCTCGGTGGCGTTGAACCCGTTCTGGAGGCAGGCCAGCAGGGTGCGGGCCAGCCTGTCGCGGTGCCGGGCGCGGATGTCGAGCAGCGGCGCGAGCCGCGCGCGGGCGACCGTCCAGACGAGGTCCTCGTCCTTGAAGACGACGAGGCTCGGCAGGTGGTCGACGCACCGGATGAGGCCGTCGTCGGGCACCACGCCGCGGTGCGCCAGCGCCAGGACCTCGCGCGCCCAGCGCAGCGAGTTGCCGAGGTCGGCGAGCTCCACGGTCGGGCCGATCGCCGCCGACCAGTCGCGCAGCGCCTTCTCCAGAGCCTGCCTGCGGCCGGGGCCGTCGGGGTCGGGCACGATGAGGCACGGCTCGTGCCGGTTGAGGTCCATGAGGACGTCGGCGGGCAGCGCGGGCTGGAGGTACTCCTCAGTGCGCCGCTCACGCAGGGCCACCGCCGCGACGGCCTTGGGCGGGCGCCATCCGGCGTCGCGGGCCGCCTCGGCGATCGCCGACGGCGAGGGGGTCTGGTCCGACAGCAGCATGTCCAGCAGGCGGCGCCTGCGCCGGGTCTGCTCGCCCGCGACCTGTTCGCTCGCGGTGTGGTAGCCGGCCGACGCGGCGGCGGCGAGTTCGTCGAGGAAGAGCAGGATCGCCTCGGCGAGGTCGCCGAGCGACGAGCGCGGCAGGTCGTGCCGCTCGGACTCCAGGGTGATCCGGCGCAGCGCGACGCGGGCGCCGATCCGCATGGCGATCTGGAGGTCGTCCAGGCTCCGGCCGACGCGCGCCTCGCCCCAGCCGATGTAGCGGAAGACCTCGGTGAGCTTGTCGAGGGAGGCGTCGGGGTCGGTGATGAGCTGGACGAAGTGCTGGAGCGCGCCCTCGACGGCGGTCCGGATGTTGGTGACGTAGGCGGGTTCCATCCGGGCGAACTCCGGGACCCCCGCCTTGATCTCCTCGATCATCTGGTCGGCGACGTCGCCGATGAAGGGGGTGAAGAACGCGTTCCAGTCACCGGGAAGCTGCGGGAACGTCCTGTGCGACGGGCCGTCCAGCGTGATGGACATCGCCTCACCTCCCGGGGGTGCCGCCGGTTTTTCCGTTCTGTTGCGGATGGCAAGTTACCGGGGCGTACGCAGCCGCGCACCACAGTGGCGGACAAAACAACCGGGCGGTTTGTCAGTCAGGTGATAAAAGAGGGGTCCGCGAGCCCGGTCAGAGCCCTCCCATGATCAGCTTCGCCGCGGTGCGGACCATGGAGCTCACCTCTTCGCGCGGGCGGGCCAGGGTGGTCAGACCGATGAGGGCCGACAGCACAAGGTGCCCGATCACCACCTCGACGTCCTCGACCGGGACCCCCGCCACCTCTTCGATCGCGTGGTCGGGGTCGATCGCACCGCCGAAGCGGTCGCGGATGTAGCGGAACAACTCGCCCCGCGCGTCGTCGACGCCGGAGTCCAGGGACGTGGCGGCCTGCACGATCGCCGAGGTCAGCTGGAGGTTGTCGGAGGCGATCGCGACCAGCGCCTCCAGCAGGGCGCTCAGCCGCTCGACGGGATCGCCGGCGGCCAGGGACCCGCCCACGTCCTCGATGACCCGGGCCCAGTCCGCGGCGACCTCGGTCAGCAGGTGGTCCTTGGACGAGAAGTACCGGTAGACCGTCGCCCTCGCGACGCCCGCGCGGTCGGCCACGTCGTGCATCGTCACCGCAGGGTAGCCGCCCTCGCTCGCCAGTTCGTGGGCGGCCTGGATCAGCCGTGCGCGCCGCAGCTGCTGTTCCTTGCTCAGAGTGCGCGTGACGGTGATCCGTACGTCGCCGGCCAAGGTGGCACCTCCACTTTTCCAAGAGCATCTTCGCGCACCGGGATCACGCCGTCACCCCCCGGGCCCGGTTTGCCCTTACGTGAGGCGAGTCAGAAGTGATTGGTCTAGACCATAGAGCCCGACCAGACTCCTCCGTGGACTGTTTTCGCTGATCAACATGCATGGAGGGACATCCACCCGGGTTGCCGCAAGTAAGTACTTAGGAGTAACTTGACGGTTGCCTGACGAAGTGTCAGGAATCACCCCGTTAAATCCCGAGTTTGGGGAACCCCCACATGAAGCATGCGGCAGCGTCCGAAACCGGACGGGTCAGCTGGAAGCGGTTCGGCCTGATGATGGTCCCGGCGGGCATCGTCGTCGGCGCGTTCGGTCTCGCCACGGCCTCCGGCGCCCTCGCGTCGTCCTTCGCCATCTCCGGCAGCAACTTCAAGGTCACCGCCGACAAGCTGGAAGGCGACGGCTTCGTCCAGTACGGCAGCACCGTCAAGCCGGCCGGCAAGGGCGACGTCCCCGTCGCGGTCTCCGGCATCAAGAGCGCGACGATCACCAACATGTGCCAGTCGGTCTCGCTCGGCCCGATCACGCTGCGCCTCACCGCAGGCGACGCCGGCACCCCGGTCAGCGCCTCCAACCTCGTCCTGGACATCTCCGAACTGTCCGGCGACGCGGTGTTCTCGGACATGGAGATCGGCCGGGACGCCTCCACCCTCGACAAGGCGGGCGACGTCCAGGGACCGGTGGGCATGTTCGGCCAGCAGGCCGACAAGGTGACCATCACCGGCCTCGACCAGACCGCGTGGGCGACCACCGCGGGCACGTTCAAGCTCCCGAACCTGCACCTGGGCTTCGGCGGAAGCGGCGATGTCTGCAAGTAGCGCCCTCCCCGCGCTCGCCGGTTTCCGGCAGTGGCGGCGGACACGCCCCTTCTGGGGTGGCGTGTTCGCCGTCCTCGCGGGCCTCGAACTCATCTCGGTCCCCTTCGCGCCACTGGCCGTCAGCATCCACCAGGGCATGCCCGGGGTCTCGTCCTGGCTGGTCGGCGTCCTGCTCATCGCGAGCGGCGTGCTGGCCTGGGCCCATCCGGTCCAGCGGCACTTCTACGGCATCGTCGCGATGCTCGCCGCGCTGGCCTCCTTCCCCACCTCCAACCTCGGCGGGTTCCTCCTCGGCCTGCTGCTGGGCGTCGTCGGCGCGGGCATGGTCTTCGCCTGGACGCCGGGCGCCGTCCCCGAACGCGCCCGCGCCCGCGCCCGCGCCCGCGCCCGCGCCCGCGCCCGCGACGAGATCGTCCCCGACCTCGTCTCCTGACCGACGTCCTTAGGAAGCCTCCCCGTGCGCGCCAAGCCCCTGGCCCTGACCCTGCTCCCGCCGCTCCTCGCCGTCCTCTGCGCCGCCCCCGCCCTCGCGGAGGAGACGCCGGAGACGGCGGTCCCCGGGACGGCCGCCTCCCCCGCGGCCTCTCCCACGGCGGAGGCGGAGCCGTCCTCCCCGGCTCCGTCTCCGTCGCCCTCCGCGGAGACGCCCGCGCCGTCCGCCACCGAGGCCTCGCCTTCACCGGAGGCGTCCGAGCCCGCCGCCACCGCGAGCGAAGACACCGCGAGTGAAGGCGCTGCGGACGAGGCGGCGGATGCGGCGACCGCGCAGGACGAGGAGCAGAAGGCCGAGGAGCAGAAGGCCGACTGCCCGGAGATCCCGCAAGACGCCTCCGCCGTCACCCAGGCGGAGGCGGCGGCCTTCTACAAGGCGTGGAAGGCGGCGGACTGCACCGCCCCCGCGGCCAAGGCCGCGTCCGCGGATCCCTTCACGACCTACACCGAGGACGTCACCCTCACCGCGGACTCCCTCACCCAGACGGGCCTGTCCTACGACGGCGTCGTCACCCTCCCGACGTCCACCGGCTCGAAGCGGCTGCTGAAGTTCTCGATGAAGACCGCGACGCTGAAGGGCCTGAGCCAGACGGCCGGGGGCATGACGCTCGGCGCGACCGAGTTCGGTTTCTCCGGCTCCGTCGTCATGTACGCCGCGAGCATCACCGGGAAGGCGTTCGGCGCGCTGCCGATGACGCTCACGCCGGATTCCCCGCCCCCGCTGGTCCTGCCCGTGATGATGTTCACCGACGTCACCGTCACCGGGACCGCGGTCACCGCGACGACGGTCGACGTGACCGGCCTCACCCAGCGCTGACGGCCGTCAGCGCAGCAGCAGGACCGCCACCACGATCGCGACCACCACGACCAGCGCGGAGAGCGCGATGACGATCGTGTGGCGCGTCGCCGGGCCTCCGGAAGGCGGCGGGCCGTGTGAGTGGGACTGGTAGGGCTGCGGGGCGTACCCGTACGGCGGCGGCGGTTGCGGCGGCGGCACCTGCGCCTGCTGGTCCAGCGACCAGCCTGGCGGCTCCAGCATCGTCATCGCCTCCGGCTCCGGCTGCTGCCAGGACGACTGCGGGACGCGCCTCGGCCGGACGGTGGGGTCCAGCACCGTCTCCAGCGCGGAGTCCCTGGCGCGCGGGGTGTCCAGCACCGTCTCGTCGAACTGCGTGGGCATCGGATTGGGCCGGGACGTAGACACGTCCGACAGCAGCGGCAGCGCCTGCTCACCGGTCATCCGCGCGGAGGGCTCGCGGGTGAGCAGCCCCTCAAGGACGCGGGTCAGACGGCCCGCGTTGCGCGGCCGCGGAACGGGCTCCGAAAGGGCGGCCGACAAGGCGGCCATCGCGTCCGGCCGCTCGTACGGCGCATAGCCCTCGACCGCGGCGAACAGCGTCGCGCCCAGGGACCACAGGTCGGACGCCGCGGTGGCCCGCTCGCCTTGCACCCGCTCCGGCGGGATGTAAGCGGGCGACCCCATCACCAGGCCCGTCTGGGTGAGCGTGACGTCGCCCTCCATCTGCGCGATGCCGAAGTCGGTGAGGACGACGCGCGCCGGGACGCCGTCGGTGATGAGGATGTTCGAGGGCTTCACGTCGCGGTGCAGGATGCCGCGGGCGTGCGCGGCGCGCAGCGCTTCGAGGACCTGGACACCGATCTCGGCGGCCCGGTGCGGCTCGATCGTCCGCTCGGTGTCGAGGATGTCCTGGAGCGAGGGCGCGGGCACCAGCTCCATGACGATCCAGGGCCGGCCCTCCTCCTCCACCACGTCGTGCACGGTGACCACGTTCGGGTGGTTGAGCCGGGCGGAGGCCTTGGCCTCGCGGAGGGTGCGCTGCTTGAGGATCTCCTTCTCGCGGTGGCTGAGCCCCGGACCGAAAGTGACCTCCTTGACCGCGATGTCGCGGTCGAGCATGGTGTCGCGGGCGCGCCACACCGCGCCCATGCCGCCCCTGCCGATCTCGCCGAGCAGCCTGTACCGGCCGCCGAGCAACCGCCCCGAACCCTGTTCCATAACGCGCCTCTCCCCGGGCTCTGGAGAACAGGCTCACCACCATCTCATGAAGCACACGAATTCAGAATATTCAGGGCGGTGGTCCTGTTCTTCCCCCAGTTCTTGCCCGGGAAGACCGCGAACAGCGCGAGGTGGTCGCCGTTCTCCTCGACCGACCGGCGGTTGACCGCGCGCCACCACTTGCCGTTCCGCTTGAACCTGTGCCACACCTCGGTCGTGGGCGAGCCGTTCAGCGGCTCGGTCTCGATCCGCGTCTGCTTGTACTCCTCGAAATGGTCCCCGTAGCCCTCGAACGACGCGCTCGGCGTCGAGATCTTGCCGCCCTCCGACCAGTCCCGAAGGTCGAGCTGCACGTAGGCGCCCGTGTCCGGGTCGGTCCAGGTCGCGAACTGCCGCTGCGCGTCGTACTGGGTCCGCTCCCAGTCCTTGGGGACGGTGATGCTGTACCCGAGGGCCTCCCACGTCCGCTCCGTTCCGAAGACCCGGTCCCGGAACACGTAGACGGAGCCCGCGGCCACCACCGCGAGGACCACGGCCAAGGCGGCGTAGACCGGCCAGGCCGTCCTCCGCGAGGTCCGGGGCCGATCGGGGCCCGGACCCGCTGCCCTCGGCGAGGGCGTCTCGCTGTACGCGGGCCGGGTCTCGGCGGGCCGAGGAGCCGGCACCGAGGGCACGGACGGGGCGCGGGGCGGAGGCGCGGGGCGGGAGGCCGCCCTCGCGGGATCCGGCGTGGTGGCGAGCGAGGGGGCGAGCGGCCTGAACAGCGACTCATAGGTGTCGCCGCTGCGCTGCGCCTCCGGCACATGCCTCGGCGCCGGCGTCAGCGGGACCGCCTTGGCCTCGGCGTGCGCGCGGTGCAGCATCTCGGCGGCCGTCGCGCCGTCCAGCCTCTCCTCGGGCTCCTTCTCCAGCAGCCCCTTGATGACCCGGGCGAGCGGCCCAGCACGGGACGGCTCGGGCAGCGGCTCCATCATCACCGCGGCAAGAGTGGACAGCACTTCGGGGCGCTCGTACGGCGGCGTGCCTTCGCACGCCGCGTACAGCATCATGCCCAGCGCCCAGAGATCGGACGCCGGACCCGGCTTCAGCCCTTGGGCCCGCTCCGGCGACAGGTAGGCGGGCGAGCCCATGACGATGCCCGTCTGGGTGAGGGTCGCGTCGCCTTCGAGCTGGGCCACGCCGAAGTCGGTGAGGATCACCCGGTCGTCGGAGAGCATGACGTTCGCGGGCTTCACGTCACGGTGCAGGATGCCCGCGGCGTGCGCGGCCCGCAGCGCGCCCAGCACCTGCTTGCCGATCTCGGCGACGCGGTCGACCGGCAGCGGCCCGCTGGAGTCCAGCGAGTCCTGGAGGGTGCGCGCCCGCACGTACTCCATGACGATCCAGGGCGCCCCGTCCTCCTCCACGACGTCGTGGACGACGACGATGCCCGGATGGCTCAGCCGGGCCGCGGCGCGCGCCTCGCGCAGCAGCCGCTTGTAGAGGACCTCGCGTGCGTGGTCTTCGAGACCGCGCGGCGCGATGACCTCCTTGACCGCGACGTCCCGGCCGAGGACCTCGTCCTTGGCGAGCCACACGGTGCCCATGCCACCCCGGCCCAGCACCGAGTCCAGGCGGTACCGCCCCGCCAGCACCCTTCCCTCGCCCTGCGTCATCCGGCGGTCCCCATCGTCGGCGGTTGTGTCATTTGCCCTTGAAGCTCGCATACAGCGGCTGGAGCTTCCGCATCGTCTCGTCCCAGCTGTCGCTCGGCGCCATCACGAGGATGGCGTAGCCCATGTCGCCCATGATGAAGCCCCTGTTCAGCGCCCGCATCGGGCCGCCCGCGTTGCCGGTGAAGGTGAACTCCCAGTCCGACGACTTGACGCCGTCGGAGCTGGGGACGGGCAGGCCGTCGCCGGTCGGCCTGATGTCCTTCAGCGCATAGCCCGTGAAGCCCGCCTTGGCGTTCGGCTCCTGGTCCTTCCAGTCCTGGATCGCGCTGCGACCCGGGCTGGAGGTCTGCCCGATCTGCACGCGGACGCCGCCGTCGCCGTCGTAGAAGTGGTTCTCGGCGCTCTGCCGGTCGACCGGACCGAAGTCGTCGGGGACGAACATCGAGTAGCCGGACGGGTCCTCGACCAGGCGGTATCCGGCCGGAGGCGTCGTCGCGTCCGCGGTCGCGGAAGGACTCGGGGTCGACTGCTTCGTGGGCGTCTGGGAGGCGCTCGGGGCCGTCGAGGGGGTGTCCGTCGCCGCCGTGGTGGGCGTTGCGCCCGGCTTCTCGTCGTCCTTGAAGCTGTTCGCGAGCGCGATGCCGCCGACGATCATCACGGTGACCAGCACGATCGCGGCGACGATCAGCGCCGTCGTGCGGTTGCCCGTTGACCGGACGGCGGTGGTGGAGGCGCCGAGCAGGCCGACGCCGGTGTCCGGGACGGGCTGGGCGGTGGTCGGCGCCGGGTCCGCGACGGGCTCGGCGCGCAGCGCGACCGGCCGCTCGTACTCGCCGCTGATCCTGCCGTCGCGGGCGATCTCGTCGAGCATCCGGCCCGCCTCGTGCGCGGTGAGCCTGGTGTCGGGGTCCTTGTCGAGCAGGCCCTCGATGACCCGGCCGAGCGGCCCCGACTTCTCCGACGGGGCGGGATCGTCGGTGATGATCGCGATGAGGGAGGCCATCGGCTCCGGCCGCTCGTAAGGCGACTTGCCTTCGACCATCGCGTAAAGGGTGATGCCCAGCGACCAGAGGTCCGAGGCCGGACCGGCGACCTTGCCGCGCGCGCGCTCGGGCGCGATGTAGGCGGGCGAGCCCATGACGAGGCCGGTGGCGGTGAGCGTGGCGTCGCCGGTGGAGGTGGCGATGCCGAAGTCGGTGAGGACCGCGCGGTCGCCCGCGGCCAGCAGCACGTTGGACGGCTTGACGTCCCGGTGCAGGATGCCCGCCTCGTGCGCGGCGTGCAGCGCGCTGATCATCTGACCGCCGATCTTGGCGGCCCTGCGGTAGTCGAGGGTGCCCTGGCCCTTGATCACCCGGTCGAGGGAGTCGGCCTTGATCAGCTCCATGACGATCCAGGGCCTGCCGTCCTCCTCGACCACGTCGTAGACGGTGACGACGCCCGGGTGGGCGAGCCGGGCGGCGGTCCGCGCCTCGCGGAAGGTCCTGCGGTGCTGGAGGTCGCGCTCCTCGTCGGTCAGACCGTGCGGAAGGATGACCTCCTTGACCGCGACGTCCCGGCCGAGCACCTCGTCGAAGGCCTGCCACACCGTGCCCATGCCGCCCCTGCCGACCTGCGTGTGCAACCGGTATCGACGTGCCAGCATCCGGTCACTCGGGGTCTCGTTCGGCATAGAAGCGACCATATCCAGGTTCGAAGGTGCATTTTGGCGGCGTCCCGACCAGGAACACGCTCTGGTTGCGTTAGACGGCCGGAAGTCGGTGGATGTTCGTGCGATGTCACGGACGGATTGGGTACGGCTCCCCCTCGGGGGAAAGATGCGGAGCGCACTGGATCACTGGCGGACCGTCGCGCCAAGCATAGTGTTCTGGTATGTCCGCCTGTCGGGTTTCCTGTCCATAATCGCGTGGATTTCCTCGGATTCGATCCAGGATCTGCTGGGCATCTGGGCGCTGCGCTGGCTGGTACTTCTCGGTTGGGCTCCCAGTCTCCCCTACGGTCTCGCCCTCGTCCTCCTGTCCTACGGCATCCGCAGACGGAAGAAGGCCGCGTGGCGGATCGTCTGCGTGATGTTCGGCGCGGTCTTCCTGCTCTCCGTCGTCGCCGCCCTCGACCCCACGGGACGCACGGGCAACGCCGTCCTCGCCCTGGCCACCGGACTCGTCTTCGCCGGGCTCCTCGCCGCCCGAGAGACCTTCGACACCCTTCCTGACCGGGCCAATCGGCGTCTCGCCCTGCTCGTCTTCTCCGGATTCCTCGTCGTCGGCGTCATCGCGGGCAGCCTTCTGGTCGCCGCCACGGACACCGACCACACCGGCGGATGGTGGACCCACGTCGTCTACGCCGTCTCCCAGTCCACCTTCGGCGCCGCCGTCACCGGCCACCTTGTCGGCGTCCAGGTGCCCTCATGGGTGGACGGGATCCTGGGCGTCCTCGGCGGCGGCCTCCTTGTCCTTACCGTCTGGGCGTTGTTCAAGCCACCTCGCGGAGAGGCGGTTCTCACCCCCGAGGAAGAGCTGACCGCCCGCAGGCTCCTCGCGGAGCACGGGGAGGAGGACTCCCTCGGGTACTTCGCCCTGCGCCGGGACAAGGACGTGTGCGCCGCTCCCCAAGGCACGGCCGCCGTCTCCTACCGGGTGGTGGGCGCCGTCTGCCTGGCCAGCGGAGACCCCCTCGGCGACCCCGACCACTGGGACGCCGCCATCGCGTCCTGGCTCGCCATGTGCCGGGCGCACGCCTGGATCCCCGGCGTCCTCAGCGCGGGCAGGCGCGCGGCCGGCGCCTACGCCCGGCACGGCCTGCGCGCCCTGCAACTCGGCGACGAGGCGGTCCTCGACCCCGCGTCCTTCCGGCTGACCGGCCACGAGATGCGGCAGGTCCGCCAGGCTGTCCGGCGGGTGCGGCGGGCCGGCTACACCGTCCGCGTGCGGCGGCACGCGCAGATCGACCCCGCCGAGATGGCCTCCCTCGCCGCGGACGCCGACCGCTGGCGCGAAGGCGCGACCGAGCGGGGGTTCTCCATGGCCCTCGGCCGACTCGGCGACCGCGCCGACGGCCGGTGCGTCATGGTCGAGGCCTTCGACCATGACGGGACGCGCCGGGGCCTGCTCAGCTTCGTCCCGTGGGGCCGCACCGGCCTGTCCCTCGACCTCATGCGCAGGGACAGGACCGCCCACAACGGGCTCACCGAGTACATGGTGGCGACGCTCGCGGCCGAAGCGCCTGCGCTGGGCGTCCGGCGGATCTCCCTCAACTTCGCCGTCCTGCGCGCCTTCTTCGAGCAGGGCGGCGAGCTCGGAGCGGGCCCCGTACTGCGGCTCGGCTACTGGGTGCTGTCCTTCGCGTCGCGCTTCTGGCAGCTCGAATCGCTGTACCAGTCCAACGCCAAGTACCGGCCGGAGTGGGTGCCCCGTTACCTGTGCTTCGCCACATCGCGCGACGTCGTCCGGATCGGCCTGGCCGCCGCGCGGGCCGAAGGGTTCCTGCCCACCCTTCGCAAGCCGCCCCTCGCCGTCGCCGCGGCGTCGCCCGAACTGCTGGCCGCCATTGGGGAGGTCGAGGAGGCCGCCGAAGCCGCGCGCGCCCCTTCGCGCAAACTGACCGACGAGGAGGAGGCGCGCCACAGCAAGCTCGCCGAAGCGCGCGCGCTGGGCATCGAGCCCTACGCCCGCGCATACGGGCGCTCCCACACAGCGCACACCCTGCACGGTCTCTTCGCCGGGCTGGAACCCGGATCGCGCACCGGCGCCGTCTCCGAGGTCGCGGGCCGGGTCGTGCGGCTGCGCGGGCACGGCGGCCTGTGCTTCGCCGACCTCGGCGACGAGACCGGGCACATCCAGGTGCTGCTCACCGCCGCGCTGCCGTCCTATGCCGCCTGGAAGGCGCTCATCGGCCGCGGGGACCGCGTCCAGGTCCGGGGCGAGGTGGTCTGCTCGGACACCGGCGAGCTGACCGTTGAGGCGTCCTCGTGGACGCTCCTCGCCAAATGCCTGCGCCCGGCGGCGCGCACGCCGAAGGCGGGACGGCGCGGGCCGACCGCGGACCTCGGCCTCCTGCGGACGCGGGCCGCCGCGGTCGGCGCGGTCCGCGACGCGCTGCGCGCCCGCGGCTTCCTCGAAGTCGAGACGCCGCTCCTGCACCCCGTGCACGGCGGCGCCGCGGCCCGTCCCTTCCGGACCCGGCTGGACGCCCGCGACCTGCCGCTGTACCTGCGGATCGCACCGGAGCCGTACCTGAAGCGGCTGCTCGCCGGGGGCGCGGGCCCGGTCTTCGAAATCGGCCGCTGCTTCCGCAACGAGGGGCTGTCCGCCCGGCACAGCCCGGAGTTCACGATGCTGGAGGCCTACGAGCCCGGCGGCACCTACGACACGATGGCCGACCTCGTCCGGCACCTCGTCGCCGACGCGGCAAGGGCCGCGCTCGGCACTGCCGTGCTGGACCGTCCCGGCCTGTCCTGCGACCTCGCCGCGCCGTGGCCGACGCTGACGGTGCACGGCGCGGTCTCCGCAGCGCTCGGCGAGGAGATCGACCCGGAGACCCCGGCGGCCGTCCTCCTCGCCCACGCCGCCGCCCGCGGGATGCCCGCCGACCCCGGCTGGAGCGCGGGCAGGCTCGTCGTGGAACTGTTCGAGCACCTCGTGGAGCGCACCCTCGCCGCGCCGACCTTCGTCCGCGACTTCCCCGCCGAGACCGCGCCGCTGGCCCGCCCGCACGCCCGGGACCCGCGCCTCGCCGAGAAATGGGATCTCATCGTCTGCGGCATGGAACTGGGCACCGCGTTCTCCGAACTGGTCGACCCGGTGCTCCAGCGCGTCCGGCTCACCGAGCAGTCCCTGCTGGCCGCGGGCGGCGACCCGGAGGCGATGGACCTGGATGAGGCGTTCCTGCGGGCCCTCGAATACGGGATGCCTCCCTCAGGCGGCCTCGGCCTCGGCGTCGACCGACTGATCATGGTGCTCACCGGCCGCCCCATCCGCGACGTCCTGGCCTTCCCCCTGCCGGGCCGCGTACGCGAGCCGTCTTAGGCGTCGGCCTTGCGAGCCACCCAGAGCGCCCACAGCACGAGGGGGATCTGAAGCGGCAGCCTGGCCAGCGCGATGAGGCGCAGAGGCCGCGGCTTGTCCTTCCAGTCGCGGGCCATCCGCGCGTTCGCGGGGAAGACCGCGGCGAACAGTCCTGCCGCCGCGAGCCCGCCCAGACGACGGGTGCTCGGAAGGGCCACCGCGGCGGCGACGGCGATCTCGGCGATGCCGCTGAGGTGCGTCCAGGAGCGCGGTGTGCCGGGCAGGCCCCTGGGGATGATCCCGTCGAACGGCCTGGGCATGAGGAAGTGCAGCACCCCCGCGACGGCGAGCAGCGCGCTCAGCCGGAGCGCCGGAGCCTGGGAGCGGTCGGCGGTCTCTGTCATGGGGGCAAACTAACCCATGAGTCACTTACTCGGTAGAGTGCGCCGGAACGACATTCGGGAGGGCGGCATGCGGACGGGACTCGAAGGCAAGACTGCGCTGGTGACGGGCGCGTCGCGCGGCATCGGGAAGGCGATCGCCTTCGCGCTGGCCGAGGAGGGCGCCAACGTGGTGCTCACCTCGCGCAGGCAGGAGGCGCTCGACGAGGTGGCCGCCGAGATCAAGGCGGCGCACCCCGGCGCGGGCATCCTCGCCAAGGCCGCGCACGTCGGCGACGAGGCCGCGGCCGCCGCCGCGATCGACACCGCCATCGGCGCCTTCGGCGGCCTCGACGTCCTGGTCAACAACGCCGGGACCAGCCCCCACTTCGGCCCGCTGGTCGACATCGACGCCGGCCGCGCGGCCAAGACCGTCGAGATCAACCAGTTCGGGGTCGTCCTGTGGACCCAGCTGGCCTGGAAGGCCGCGATGGAGCGAAGCGGCGGCACGGTCATCAACATCGCCAGCATCGGCGGCATGGTGACCGAGCACAACATCGGCTACTACAACGCCACCAAAGCCGCAGTCATCCACCTCACCCGGCAGTTCGCCGTGGAACTCTCGCCCAAGGTGCGGGTCAACGCGATCGCACCGGGCCTGGTGAAGACCAAGCTCGCCTCGGGCCTGTGGGAAGGCAACGAGGAGGCCATCGCCAAGGCCCTTCCGCTCGGCCGCCTCGGCGTGCCCGAGGACATCGCGGGCGCCGCGGTGTTCCTCGCCGGAGAATGCTCGTCCTGGATGACCGGCCAGACCATGGTCGTCGACGGCGGCTCGGTGATCCGCCCGGCGATCGCCTGACCCTCTCAAGGAGTTCGCATGAACTGGGGACTGACCATTCCGCTGCCCGGCGTCAAGCTCGCCGACCACCGGGCGCTCGTTGAGGAACTGCCCGCCCTCGGCTACACCGACGTCTGGTCGGCCGAGACCAACGGCAATGACGGCTTCACCCCGCTCGCGCTGGCGTCCCAGTGGGCGCCGAGCCTGCGGCTCGGCCCGGCGATCGTGCCGGTCTACACGCGCGGCCCCGCGCTGCTGGCCCAGCAGGCCGCCACCCTCGCCGACCTGGCCCCCGGCCGGTTCGTCCTGGGCATCGGCACGTCGAGCGACACCATCGTCGAACGCTGGAACGGCATCCCGTTCACCGAGCCGTTCGCCCGCGTCCGCGACACGCTGCGCTTCCTGCGCCGCGCCCTCGCCGGCGAGAAGGTGACCGACGAGGCGCTCGGCGTGAAGGGCTTCAAGCTGGAGGCCGCGCCCGAGACCGCCCCGCAGATCGCGCTCGCCGCGCTGCGCCCCGGCATGCTGCGGCTGGCCGCCCGTGAGGCCGACGCCGCCATCACCAACTGGCTTTCGGCCGACGACGTGCGCACCGTCCGCGCGGCGTTCCACCCCGACAAGGAGCTCCTCGCGCGCCTGTTCGTCGTCCCGACCTCGGACGCCGAGGAGGCCCGTCGTCTGGGCCGCTGGATGATCACGTCGTACCTGAACGTGCCCGTCTACCGCGCGTTCCACGAATGGCTCGGCCGGGGCGAGGCCCTGAACCCGATGTTCGAGGCGTGGGCCTCGGGCGACCGCCAAGGCGCGCTCAAGGCCATCCCGGACGAGGTCGTCGACGACCTGATCATCCACGGCTCCCCGGAGGCCTGCCGCGAACGCGTCGAGGCCTACGTCTCGGCCGGCCTCACCACGCCCATCCTCATGCTGCTCCCCAACTCCCAGCTCAACGGCTTCGACGCCGTCCGAGCCCTGTCCCCCAACGCCTGACACCCTTGCGCCCGGCCCCTACCCGGGGGCCGGGCCCGGCACTTTTCAGACGTACACCTTCAGGGCTTCCCTGAGGACGGCTTCGGCACCGTCGACGCAGGCTTGCGCCTCATCCTCGGCCTCCCTCACGTAGGAGAGGCTGTAGGAAACGGTGAGGATGACGTTCCCGATCCGGGACACGACCCTGGCCGTCGTCGCTTTCGCCTCTCCCGCCTCCACGTACACGCGGACGTAGGCGGCATCGCCGATTCCCTGCCTGTCCTCCATGCGGAGCGTCAAGGTCCCCTTGTCCTCGGAGTCCATCTGAAGATCCTGCCCATAGGACCACTTGGCCGTCGCCACCGGGTCCACATCGCCGACGGCGCTCGCGATGCGCGCCTCCAGCCTGAGGAAGGGCGTCCCGGCCGAGGACGAGTAGGCGCACGAGCCCGCCCTCGGCCCGCCATGGCTCACCCTGGTCCCGTCCGCCACATAACCGAGGAACATCGCCTCGGGCACGTGATCGCAGGCCTCGCGCGGCAGGCCCTCCAAGACAGCGGACTTCGCCGTCGGGGTCTCGGCGGCCGTTTGCGTCTCTGCAGCCGTCGGAGCGGCGTCCGGGCCGAAGAACGGCTCCTTTTCCACGTCGGGGCCCAGGACGCGGGGCACGATGACGACGGCCAGCGCCGCTGCGGCCAGCCAGAGGGCGCGTCTGCGTCCACGCCGGACGGACGGACGCCTGCCCGGCGGGGAGGCGGTGGGACGGGGCACAGGTGTCGGTGTCTGTGTCGGTGTCGAAGGCCGGTCGCCGATAGGGCGATCGAGAAGCGTCACCAGTTTCCGTGCCGAAGGGCGGCCCTGCGGGTCGGGTGACAGAGCTGCGTCGACGGCTCCCCGCATCTCCCGCGGCATCTGCTCCGCCTCGTCGAGGAGCTTCCCCAAGGCATCGGGTGAGAGGTGCGACCAGTAGGCGCGGCGGCCGGTGGCGGCGAAGGCGACCGTGGCGCCCCAGGCGAAGACGTCCGCGGCGGTGCCGACCGAGCCGTCGGTGAGGAGTTCGGGGGACATGTAGGCGGGGGTTCCGGTGGCTCTGCCCGTGGTGGTGAACCGGCCGGCGTCGAGCGCGTGCGCGATGCCGAAGTCGATGACGACCGGCCGTCCTTCGGCCAGGATCACGTTCTCGGGCTTCAGGTCGCGGTGCACGCACCCTGCCGCGTGGATCACGACGAGCGCCTCGGCGAGCCCGTGCGCCAGCGCCCGCAGCGGCTCCCCGCCGAGCGGCCCCCGATCGTCCACGTACGCCCCCAGGGTCCCTCCCTGGACGTAGCGGGTCGCGAGGTAGACCGTCTCCCCGTCGCCGTCCGCAGCGACCAGCTCGGCGATGTAAGGGCTTTCCACGCGCCGCATCGTCTCGGCCTCGCGGCGCAGCCGCGCCCGCACGTCGGCCCGGCCCGCGTACTCCGGCCGCAGCACCTTGACGGCGAGGACGCGGCCGTCGCCGTCGCGGCAGAGGAAGACCTCGCCCATCCCTCCGGCACCGAGGCGCTCCAACGGACGATACGGGCCTATCCACTCAGGCAGCACCATGGCACCAGATCATGACATTCCGCGACCGCGCGGCCCATCCGTTCCTCCGGGTGGCGTGGCGGAACCGGGGCAATTTAGAACTTGTTCTATTTAGGCCCGGGTGGGGATAGTGGTCCGGAGATCCTCCCCGTGGAAAGGTCCCACCCCGATGATCGGTCCCCTGGACGAGTACCCCATCCACCAGGCCGCCCTGCCCATGGCCTGGGCCGCCACCAGCGACCGCAACTTCTACGACCGCTGCTACTTCAACGCCCACGACCGCACCGGCGACGTCTTCGTCATCACCGGCGCCGGCTACTACCCCCACCTGGGCACCAAGGACGCGTTCGTCCTCGTGCGGCGCGGCGACGTCCAGACCGTCGTGCGGCTCGGCGACGCCATCGACCAGGACCGGCTGAACCAGCACGTCGGGCCCTATCGGATCGAGGTGCTCGAACCGCTCCGAAGGCTGCGCGTCGTCTTGGCGGAGACCGAGGGCATCGCCCTCGACCTCACGTGGGAAGGGTCCTTCGACGTCGTCCAGGAGCAGCCGCACCTGATGCGCACGGGCAGCCGGATCACCCTCGACGCCCAGCGCTTCGCCCAGGTGGGGACCTGGAGCGGCACGGTGACCGTCGACGGAGAGGAGATCGCGGTGACGCCCGACCGATGGGTCGGCACCCGCGACCGGTCCTGGGGCATCCGTCCCGTCGGCGAAGCGGAGCCGGCGGGACGGCCCGCCGATCCGCCGTTCGAAGGCATGTGGTGGACCTACGCGCCCCTCCGGTTCGACGACTACGGCATCGTCCTGATCATGCAGGAGCAGCCGGACGGCTTCCGCACCCTCAATGACTGCACCCGGGTCTGGAAGGACGGCAGGGTGGAACAGCTCGGGTGGCCGCACGTCCAGGTCAGGTACGCGCCCGGCACTCGGACCCCCACCGGCGCGACCATCATCTGCACCACGCCCGACCGCAAGACCGTCACCCTGGAGATCGAGTCCCTGCTCGCCGTCCCCATCCACGTCGGAGCCGGCTATGGCGGCGACCCGGACTGGTCCCACGGCATGTGGAAAGGCCCTGGCTTCGTCGAACGCGTCACCTACGACATCACCGCCCCCGACGTCGCGGGACGCGTCATGTTCGGCGTCATCGACCACGTCGCCCGTGCCACCTGCGACGGGGCCGAGGGTTGGGGCCTGTTCGAACACGCCGCCATGGGCCGGCACGACCCCACCGGCTTCCCCGACTGGTTCGCCGTCGCCGAGTGAGGTCCGCCCCGCCTCCGCGGGGCGGACCACTTCAGGGCGACCCGTTCAGGACAGCTCGTCCAGGACCGTCTCAAGGACGCGGGTGGCGGTGTTGTCGTAGGGGAACGGGTCGTCCGGGCCCACGAGCTCGTAGTGGATGAGGAGCTGGCCGATGCGGGCCATGACCGCGGTGAACTTGAGGCCGGACAGCACGTCGTAGGGGCGGAGGTCGTCCAGCTCGCGGCCCAGGAGGCTCGCGTACCGGGCGATCGTCTCCTCGCGCGTGGGGAACCCGGGAAGGCCCTCGGACCCGACGGCGTCCTTGTGGTGCCGGTCGAGGTACAGGTACCAGGCCAGGTCCTCCTCCGGCTGGCCGAGGGTGACCATCTCCCAGTCGAGGATGGCCGTGACCTCGCCTTCGACGAAGAGCAGGTTCCCGATCCTGGAGTCGCCCCACAGCAGTGCGGGCGGCCTGTCCTCGGTGGGCGCGTTCGCCCGCAGCCACTCCAGCGCCCGGTCCGCGACAGGCACCTTCCCGGAGTAGCCCCAGCTCAGGTAGTGCTCCCAGTAGGCGATGCGCTGGGCCCACCCCGTAGGCCCGTACTTCGTCTGGTCCACGTACTCCAGGCCTTTGACGTCCTGGAGGTGGACCGACGCCATCGCGCGCAGCCCCGCGTCCCACAAGGCGGCCCGCTCGTCCTCACCGATCTCGGTGACCCACCCTTCCTGGTGGTAGGGCGGCATGTCGGACGGCGCCCGTCCCGGGTAGGCCGCCATGACGAAGAAGGGCGCGCCGAGAAGCGAGGCGTCGGGCTCGTACCAGAAGACCTCGGGCACGAGCAGCCCTCGGGAACGCAGCTCCCGCAGCACCTCGTACTGCTCCTCGAAACGCGGCTCGGGGAAGATCTGGTAACCGGTCGGCGCGACCTTGGCGACGTAGTCCGCGCCGCCGGCGGTGAACAGAAGGGTCTCGGCCGAGAAGCCGCTCGTGGAAGGCGTCTCCAGCCGCTCCACCCGGGGGTCGGGCAGCCGGTCGGCCAGCCAGCCTTCGAGGACGGCGCGGGTCAGCTCCGGGTCGCGCTGATCGGGGACCGGCACGTGAACACCACCTAACTAGCGCTTGGTCGTTATTTCTCCGCAAGGTAAACCCTCCCGGCCCGCCTGGGAAGGGTCGCCCCTAAAATCTGAGAAGTGGAGATCAAGGCGGTTTTCTTCGACATCGGCGAGACCCTCATCAACGAGGGCCGGATCTACGACGCGTGGGCCGACTGGCTCGGCGTCCCCCGGCACACGTTCCACGCCGTACTCGGCGGGGTCATCGCCCGCGGCGAGAACCACATGAACGTCTTCGAGCACTTCCGCCCTGGTTTCGACCTCGCCGCCGAGGAGGCCGCGCGCGCCGCCGCGGGCGTCCCGAACGGGTTCGGCGCGCAGGACCTGTACCCCGACGCCCGCCGATGCCTCGCCGCCCTGCGCAGCGCGGGCCTCGTCGTCGGCGTCGCCGGCAACCAGCCCGCCGAGGCCGCCGCCCGGTTCGCCGCCCTGGGCCTCGAGTCCGACATAGCCGCGATGTCCGCCGAGTGGGGCGTGGAGAAGCCTTCCCCCGCCTTCTTCACCCGCCTCTGCGAGGAGGCTTCCCTTCCCGCCTCCGACATCCTCTACGTGGGCGATCGCGTCGACAACGACCTCGTCCCGGCCGCCGCCCACGGCCTGCGCACCGCCTTCCTCCTGCGCGGCCCCTGGGCCCACGTCCAGTCCCTCACCCCCCTCCCCGTCGAACCGACCTACACCCTCCCCGACCTGGACACCCTCGTCACTCTCCTCACCTGACCCACCGCACCCGCACCCGCACCCGCACCCGCACCCGCACCCGCACCCGCACCCGCACCCGCACCCGCACCCGCACCCGCACCCGCACCGAAGATCGTTTACGCTCCGCCGGGATTCACACGCGCCGAAGCCGAGCACGCCCAGCCGGTGACGAGAACCGTCACCGCGGCGGACCCGGCACCGCCCAGACGGCATTCGCGGGGCCTGCTCCGCGCGGGCGGATTGCCGGTTGCGTCAGTGAACGGCGGGGTTCGCGGTACCGCGGTTGCGGGATTTGGCGGCCCCTAGGGGATGTCCCGTAATGCCGCGGGATGAGTTCGAGACGGTCCGTACAGGGGATTCGAGGCGGGCGGCCGCTGCCTAGCGTGGGCAGCGGATGAAGGTACGACCCGGCCGCGACAGGCGCGCCGGGCGGACGAAGGGGAGGCGGAAAGATGAGCACGCTCTACCGGCCGGATCGCGGCCACGGACGCATGATCGGCGGTGTCTGCGCGGGCCTCGGGCAGCGATTCGGCATCAGCGCCTCGGTGGTCCGGATCCTTGCGGTGCTGTCCTGCATCCTGCCCGGACCGCAGTTCCTGATCTACGCGATCCTCTGGATCATGATGCCGAGCGAGAGCCGCCACCGGGCCCGCATGGGTTGAAGGCGCCATCCCGAACCCGCGAAAATGCGTAAGGTACCGACTGCGTCACCGTACGCTACCGCGAGGTGCGCGCGGCCCCCCGCGCCGGTCGGCCCCGTGCCTCTTGGAGTTTCGCGGGGCGGCGTGTTAGATCGGGGATCGGGAGGAGGCGCCGTGCGCGGGGAGCTGAGCGACGAGGCGGGGAACCTCCTGCGCTTCCTGCGCGAACTGGCCCGCGGCAGGCGGGTCAGGGTCCTGGACGTCGAGGAGCACGACGAGGTCCACTGGCTCGCCGAACTGCCCGGCGAGCTCCAGGTGCGCACCGACGCTCGCCCGGGAGAGGCGCTGCTCGGGCTGCCGCCGATCCCGCTCACCCCGCCCGCCGCCCTCGCCGAGTTCGACGGCTGGCTCGCGCTGCGCCGCTGGTACCGCACCCTGCGCGGCCACGCCGAGATCCCCGAGGGCAGGGAACTCGTCCTGGCGACGGGCCTGCTCACCTGGACCGCCGACGACGGCACCGCGGTGCGCGACCACCTGCTGCTCACCCCCGTCCGGATCGCGGTCGATCCCGAGACCGAACGCGTCGACGTGGTGCTGTCCGACCGCCCGACGGTCCTGCGCGACCGCGAACTCCTCGACGGGCTCCCCGGCTTCCACGCCGCCCGCACCGACTGGCTCCGCGACGCCGTCCGCTCGGGCCAGGGCACCGCCCTGCACGACTCCACCCCCGACATTCTCCGCAAATGGTCCAACTCCGCCTTCGCCGCCCCTCTCCCCTTCCACGAAACCTGGACCGAAACCCCCACCGTCCCCGCCCCTCGCCTCACCCTCTCCCCCGCCCTGATCCTCCGCACCCCCACCGACCTCACCCTCGTCGACTACCTCGACGCCATGCTCACCACCCTCACCCCCCGCCACAGCACCGCCGCACACAGTGCCGCCGCAGATAGGGCCGCCGCAGATAGGGCCGATACGCGCACCGCCCCGGCCGCCGGGGCACCGGCACGCCGCGAGACCGCCCACCCCACCTCGAACCCCCAGAGAATCCTCCCCCGGCACGGAGCCGGACAGGAAGCCACGACCCGCCCGCCGAGAACTCCCCACGAGGCAGCCCCCCACCCCACCCCCGCACCCGAACCCGACCGGCGCGGCAACCCGACCCGCCACACCACCGGCGCCCCCATCCCGAGCACCCCGACCAGCGGTGAGCCGCTTCCGGAACTCCGCGGAGCAGCAGCGGCAGGACCCTCCCCCAGCCGAACCACATCTCCCCAACCCGACACAAGCGAACCCGCAACCACTCCAGGACCCGACGCGCCGAGTCCCTCGAACACGAACGGACCGGACTCACAGGCCAGCGCACAGCAACCCGGATTTGGGACACAAGCAGCCGCAGCACGCTCCGAATCAAGGCACGACCAAACGACAGGCCCCGAGCGCCCCGAAACGCAGCACACAGCACCGACCACATCGCAGCTCCCGAAAACACCGGCCCACGACCACGCGAGCACCCTCGCAACAACCGACAAGACAAGCCCCAACGCAATAAAGCCCCCCAAATCCGACCCGCGCACCGATCCAGGCCCCTCGGCAACAGCGATCCCCGGCGCACGCCCGCACGACGGAGCACAGCACGGCACAGCCGCGGCGATCCAGCCGGCAGCGCCCACCGCGACAGGCGACACCGAGCGCAACGCAGCCACCGCAACCGAGCCCACGGCAGGCGCTGGACCAGGCCACGCCGGAGGGCGCGGCGGGGCCGGATTCGCCGGGGCGCAGCGCCCGCAAGGCGGCGCGCAAGGCGGCGCGGAGCACGGCACAGCAGGGGTTTCAGGGGCGGAATCGCCCGACCGGAACGAATATGGCGGAGCCATGGCCAGCGCGGCCGCGGCGCGCGTTGCGACAGACGAGGCCGGACGGCGAGGCGGGGCGGGATTCGGCGGGGCACAGCGCCCGGAAGCCGACGCGCAGGGTGGCGTGGGCCGCGATGCAGCGGAGGTGTCGGGCACGCGATCGCACGGCGAAGCCGAGCGCAACGCAGCCACGGCAGCGGCTGGGACAGGCGAGGCCGGAGGGCGCGGGCTGGTCGGAGTCGGCGAGGCGCAGCACCTGGAAGCTGACGTGCATGGTGGTGCCGAGCACGGTGTGGAGGCAGTGTCCGCGGCTGGGGCGGGAGAGAGGATCGGGAGCCTGGGAGAGGGCGCAGGTGGCAGGCTCGCGGGCAGCTCTGAAGGTCGTGGTGGGAAGGCCGTTGATGCTGCGGCGACCCTGGGGGCCGATGGGCGGGGTGACGGGGACTCGCACGAAGCGGGAGCTCAGGGTGAGATGGGACGTGAGGGCTCGGAGCCGGGCGGGGGCTTGGTTGGAAGCGGGGAGGCCGCGCCTGGAAAGGGAACGGTCGGAGGGGGCGACGCGGGCGGGCCCGGGCCCGACGGACGTGAAGCGGGTTCTGGGCCGGGCTCGCTGCCAGGCGTCGCGGGGGCGGCGAACGTCGTTCAGGTACCTGGCGCCGTTGGGACGCCGGGCGGCATAGGGACGTCTGGTGCTGGGGTGGCGGGCACCGTTCAGGTGCCTGGCGTCGCGGCGACGGCGGGCGCGGCACAGGTGCCTGGTGCTGTGGGGTCGCCGGGCGGCGTAGGGGTGGCTGGCGTCGTGGGGGTGCCGGGTGGTGTTCAGGTGCCTGGGGTTGGGGGGGTGCCGGGTGGGGTGGGGAGGTTCTTGCGGCCGGGGGTGGAGGATCGGTTGGCGCATGTGCGGGATCGGAAGGCGGCGGGAGGGTTGTTCACGGCGCTGTTGGGGCGGGGGCAGCGGGTGTTGGCGGTGACGGGGCGGCCGCGGGAGTTGCGCGACGCGCTGCCGCCGGAGTTGGCGGGGCTCGCCGTCACGGTCGCGGGCGGGCGGGCGGATGTCGTGGAGAAGGTGCGGGGGCTCGGGCAGCGGGTGTCGGTGCACGATCCCGAGCGTTATGAGCGGGTTCTGGCCGATCGGGCGGCTCGGGCCGCGGCATGCGATCGGGAGGTGGGCCGACTGCGCGAGGTGCTGGTCGAGCTCGCGGCGGACGTCTCCTACGACTTCGGGCCCGGTCTGCGCGGGTCGCTGCAGGAAGTGCGGGCGCTTCTGCGGTCGGGATACTCCTGGCCGCCGGTGCTGCCGGGACTGCCGGAGCGGCCACCGCTGAGCGCGGCCGAGGCCGCTGAGCTGGGCACGCTGCTCGCCGCGCGGACCCCGAGGCGTCAGGCCAGGGCCGGACAGGTGCTGCCGGAGCCGGGTTCGCTGCCGGGGGCGGACCAGGTGCGGGCGCTGATCAGCGTGGCGCAGGTCCCCGCGCCGGACCCCGCCGGGGATCTGGCCCAGCGCCTCGCCGACCGTGACCCTGCGGTGGTGGACCGGCTGGAGGCCGCCGCGAACGCGGTGCACCGCGCCCTGACGGAACTCGGCGTCAGCTGGGACAGCACCGACTGGGCCCTGCGGGCGCTGCGCGACGGCATGGCGGGTCCGTCCGCCGGTTGGGAGCGGCTCGCCGCGCTGGGCACGCGGGCGGCGGAGGCCGACCGCGCGCTGCGCTCCGTCGGCGCCCGCTGGGTGCTGCTGCCAGCGGGCTCGGAAGGCGATCTGATCACCGTGGCCCGGGAGCTGCGCGAGTACCTCGCGGGCGGCGGCGCGCTGAAGCGCGGCCCGCTGCGCCCCGGCGTCCAGCGCCGTGCCGAGCCGCTGCTCTCCGAGGCGGCGGTCGACGGGGATCCGCCCGCCACGCCGGAGCTGCTCGACGTGGTCATCGCCGCGCTGGAAGGCCGGCAGGCCGTCGACGAACTGGTCTCGGCCTGGGCGGCGGCCGGCGTCGAGCTGACCGAGACCCCGGCGCTCGACGGCATGGTCGCGCAGCTCGCCGGGCTGTACACGCGGCTGGCGCAGGTCCGCGCCGCGCTGCGCGCCATCGCCGAGACCGCGAGCCTGCTCCGCCGAACGGGTCTCACCGTGCCGTTGACCTCTCCGGAGGAGTGGATCACCTATCGCAGCGCGCTGGAGACCGTCCGGGTCCGGCGCCGGGCCTCGACGGCGTGGGCGGCGCTCGCGTCGCTGCGCCAGGCCGTCGACCTCCAGATCCGGCGGGGCGGCGCGCCCCCGGAGCTGACGGCGGCGGCCGCGGCCCTGTCCGCACGCGACCTGCCCGCCTACGAGCGGTGCCTCGCCGCGCTGGAGGCCGCCCGGGAAGAGCAGCGCGCGGAGCTGCGCTGCGCGGAACTCCTGGCGAGGCTCGACGCGATCCACCCCGCGCTCGCGGAGTCCCCGGTGCTCGCCCCCGACACGTGGGAGGAGGCCTGGCGGTGGGCGCACGCCTCGTCCTACCTGCTGGACCGGCCGCGCTCGGCGGCGGAGGCGGCGGCCGAGGCCGAGCTCGCGCGGGCCGAGGCGCAGGCCGCCGAGGCCAAGACCGCGCTCGCCGCGGCAGAGGCGTGGGCCTGGGCGCTGCGCAGGGCGGGCGGCAGTCCGGCGCCCGAGTCTCTGCCGCTGTGGATCATGCCGCTGGACAAGGTGCCCACGGTCGTGTCCCCCACTCCCGACGCGTTCGACGTGGTCGTCGTCGACCACTCCGGGGAGGGCGCGGAGGCGCTCTTCCTGCTGTGGCTGGCGCCCCGCGTGATCATCCTGGGCGAGGGCGGGGAGATCCCCGCCGATCGGACGCTTACCCCCGCGTCGACGTTCTTCGGCGCGCTCGCCGCGCGATTCACCGTGCTGGACTCCAGCGGGACCGCGCGACCACCCGTCGCGGCCGCGGCACCTCCCGGGGTGCCGGCGCCGCGCCCGCCCAGCGGGTTCGTGCCCGGCCGCTCCATCGTCGCCTACCAGCGCGACGAGCTGCGGGATCTCATCGCGGGCCTGGCGGCCGAGACGGGGCTGTCGGGTGAACCGCTGATCTCCCGCGCCCGCGTGCTGCTGGCCTGCCCGGCCGACGAACACGCCATCGTCGAGGCCCGTCTGCGCTATGCCGTCCGGTCTCTGGCAGGGTGAGGTCCGTGTCTCGCCGTCCGAAACCACCACCCGGCCAGGGTCCCGCCGTCGTCTGGACGGGGCGCGGGCCCCGCGCGTACGGCACCGCGTTCGCGGGCGCGGTGGCGCTGGCCGCCGTCCTGCTGACGCTGTCGACGGGCGACCTCGCCTGGGTCGCCAACCCGCTGGTCTGGTGTGCCGTCGTCGTCCTCGCCGGGGTGGTCGCGCTGATCGCCTGGTCCCGCAAGGCGACGATGTCCGCCGGGAACGAGTGGTTCCGCTCGGGCTCGTCCTGGGTCCGCGTCTCCAAGCTGACCAGGGTCAAGTTCGCCCCGTCCCCCCGCCCGACCCTCCATCTGGAGGACACGGCCGGACGCGACCTCACCGTGGACCTGCTCGCGCTGTCGGCCCACCCCGACCTGTCGGCCCATCTCGCCACCACCCTCCGCGCCGCCGCCCCCGACCTCTCCCTCGACCCCCAGACCGCCGAGTACCTCAACTCCCTCTGACCCGGACGGAGTCCCTCGGGTGAGGGGGTTCGGGGTGGGGACGGGTTCTACGGTCCCAGTGGCGAGGGAAGGGGCTGGGCGGGGTGGTCGATGAGGTGGGGTTGATGGGGCGGGTCGCTCGGGGGGATGCGGGGGCCTTTGAGGAGTTCGTGGGAGTGGCGGGCGGGATCGTCGACGGGTACTGCCGGCGGATCGCGCGTGATGCCCATGAAGCCGATGAGTTGCGGCAGCTCACCTATATCCGGGCGTGGTCCAAGGCCTGCGGCTTCGACGGGAGGGCGTCGCTCAGTAAGTGGCTGTACCGGATGGTGGTCAATCTGGCGATCGACGAGCACCGGCGCAGGGGACGGCTGCCGGTTCCGGTCGAGCGGATGCCCGAGCCGCCGCAGGACCCGGGCGGCGCGATGGAGGACGAGGTGGCCGGCGCCGTGGATCTGCGAGCGGCGGTCGTCCGGCTGGCGCCGCACTACCGGAGTGTCGTGATCCTGCACGGTTACTGGGATCTGTCCGACGCCGAGGTCGCGGACCGCTGCGGGATCGCATCTGCGACCGTGCGCAGCAGACTGCACCGGGCCCGCCACACGCTGCGCGAGGCACTCGCCGGATCCTGACCCCGCTACGCGAGGCACTCTCGGCATCATGCCCCCGCCGCGCGAGGCACCTGCCGCATCGTGACCCCGCTGCGGGAAGCGCTCGCGATCGCCCGGTTCCACGACCTCCTGGCCGCGCGGCTCCACCCGCGCCGGGGTGTGGCCGCGGCGGGCGCCTCAGCGGGTCAGCGGGTGACGATCGTGGCGCTGCCGTGGCCGAAGAGGCCCTGGTTCACGGCGACGCCGACCGTCGGGGAGGCGACCTGGCGGCCTTCGGCGCGGCCTTCGAGTTGGCGGGTCAGTTCGCAGATCTGGGCGATCGCCTGGGCGGGGATGGCTTCGCCGAAGCTGGCCAGCCCGCCTGACGGGTTGACGGGGATCCGCCCGCCGATCGCGGTCTCGCCGGCTCGGAGAAGGGATTCGGCCTCGCCGGGGGCGCACAGGCCGATGTCCTCCATCCAGTCGAGTTCCAGGGCCGTGGACAGGTCGTAGACCTCCGCGAGGGACACGTCCGACGGGGCCACCCCGGCCTCCTCGTACGCGGTGTGCGCGAGGTCGGCGCGGAAGGGCCTGGCCGGTTCCGCGACGGTCATGGCCGCGTCGGTGGCGAAGTCGGGAAGGTCGATGACGGTCTTGGGGAAGGTCGGCGTCACCGTCGACAGGCCCGCGATCCGGACGGGGTTCAGCCCCCGCGACCTGGCGAACTCCATCGAGGTGAGGACGAGCGCGGCGCCGCCGTCGCTGGTCGCGCAGATCTCCATGAGGTGCAGGGGGCTGGCCACGATGGGCGATTCGAGCACCTCGGCGACGCTGGTCTCCTTGCGGTACCTGGCGTTGGGGTTGGCGGCGCCGTGCCGTGCGTTCTTCACCTTGACGAGCGCGAAGTCCTCCGGCGTGGACCCGTACAGGGCCATCCGGCGGCGGGCGGCGAGGGCGAAGTACAGGGGGTTGGTGGCGCCGAGGAGGCGGAAGCGCAGCCAGTCGGGGTCGTCGGGCCGGTCGCCGCCGACGGGCGCGAAGAAGCCCTTGGGCGCGGCGTCCGCGCCGACGACGAGGGCGACGTCGGCGAGCCCGGCGAGGATCTGGGCGCGGGCGTTCGCGACGGCCTGCGCGCCGGAGGCGCAGGCCGCGTAGCTCGACGACACGCGCGCGCCGGACCAGCCGAGTGCCTGGGCGAAGGTGGCTCCGGCGATGAAGCCGGGGTACCCGTTGCGGATGGTGTCGGCGCCCGCGACGTACTGGACGTCGGTCCATTCCAGACCTGCTTCGGCGAGCGCCTCGCGGGCGGCGGTGAGGCCGTATCCGACGAAGTTCCTGCCCCATTTCCCCCACGGGTGCATGCCCGTGCCGAGGACGGCGATCTCCCGGCTCATTCGGCGGGCCTCCACATCCAGACGAGGTAGTCGTCGTCGCCGTCGGTGTAGAGGGTGCCGACGGTGAGTTCGACCTCCTGCCCGACGGCGAGGTCGTCGACGCCCACACCGGGGACGACCTGGCCGAGGACGACGATCTTCTCGGTTTCGAGTTCGACGGCCGCGACGACGTAGGGCCGGAACGGCTCGGGCGACATGTAGGGCGGCGGCGGTTTGTACCGCGCGTCCGCGTAGGACCACACCTTGCCCCGCGTGGAGAAGGTGTAGGGCTCCAGTTCGGACCCGTCCTTGGCCCCGGTGCATCCGGGGTTGCGGCAGGCCATCTCGTTGCGGGGGAAGTAAGGCGTCCCGCAGACGGCGCACCGCGTCCCGACCAGGGCCGCGGGCTCCACCGAGAACCATCCCTCGACGGCCATCTTCTGAGCCAACCGACACCTCCGAAACCAACCAAGCGACCGCTTGACTATAACCGCAAGCCTCCCGCGCGGGACACCCCGGGCCCGGGTCAGCGGGTGACGGTGAAGGTCAGCTCGTCGAGCCCGATTCCGGCGAGGCAGCGGTACGACCGGATGCCGCCCCCGTACTCGTGCTCGGACGGCGGCAGCACCTCGATCCTCCACTGCGCGGGCTTCGCCAGCTTGCGGCCCTTGCCGGTGAGGACCAGGTCGAGCGTCTCCTCCGCGCAGATCGCGCGGATCCGCGCGCTCCGGTCGACCGCGCCGGCCTTCCAGCCGACGCCCTTCGGCAGTTTCCCGACCGCGAAGGTCTCCCACGTGTGCGGCTCGTCGCAGGAGCGCAGACCCGCCGTCCGCTCGTCGCCCGTCTGGGCGACCCCGGCCCAGCACTCGGCGGTCACCGTGCACTCGGCGGCGCTGCCGTGCAGCGCGGTCGCCCCGCACGCCTCGCCGGTGGTCTGCGGCTCGATCAGCGCGGGCATCTGCCCGACCTCCTCCTCGGGGAAGACCTCGGCTTCCGCGCCGTCGCCTTCGAGTCCTCCGCCCAGCGCGCCGGGATCGTCCGGGGGGACGACTCCCGAGCCGCCTTCCGAGGCGGTCCCGCCGGTCCCCCTGCCTTCCAGAACGACGTATCCGACCCCGCCGAGCGCGGCCAGGGCCACGACCAGCGACGCGGCTCCGAAGACCACGCCGAGACGCCCTCCGCGCCGCGCCTCGACGGTCTCGTCGGAGTCCCGGTCGGGATCGGTGCGCGCTTCGGGGAAGGAAGGAGTGGCCTGCGGGGAAGGGGAAACGGGGAAGGTATCCCGTGCGGTCGGATGCGGGTCGGCCGCATGGGACGCCTCCGGGCGGGCGTCCAGGGCAAGGGAGGCGAGGGCGTCGCGGAGTTCGGCAGCCGTGGGGCGGGCGGCGGCGTCGTACGACAGCGCCCCGCCCAGCAGGTCGTTGAAGTCCGTCGGCACGTGCGCCAGCGGCGGCACCGGCCTGGTGATCGACGCAGCGAGCTGGATCAGCGAGGGCGTCCCGTGCTCGGGGAAGTGAGGGGGACGGCCGCGCAGCAGCGCGTACAGGGTGGCGCCGAGCGAGTAGACGTCTCCGGCGGCCGAGGGCTCCTCCTGGCGGAACGCCTCGGGCGAGGCGAACGCCGGGGTGAGGGCGTTGCGGGTCACGGAGCTCTCCAGGCCGGGGGCCTGCTCGGCGGCGAGCCCGAAGTCGGCGAGCCCGACGTTCCCGTACCGGTCGATGAGGATGTTGGCCGGTTTCAGGTCGCGGTGCAGGATGCCCGCGCCGTGCGCGGCGGCGAGCGCGTCGGCGATCGCGACGCCGACGGCCCGCACCTCGCCGACGGGCAGCGGCCCGTCCTTCGCGAGGCGGTCGGCCAGGGAGCCGTTCGGGCACAGCTCCATGACCAGATACGGCCGTCCGTCCGCGAGCACTCCCGCGTCGTAGACGGCGACCACGTGGGCGTGGCCGGAGAGCCGTCCCGCGGTCTGCACCTCGCGCATGAACCGCCGCCGGTCGCGTTCGGTGGCCAGGACCCGGCCGTCGACCTTCAGCGCGACCTGCCGTCCCACCGCCAGTTGGGTCGCGCGGTAGACGGTGCCGAAGCCTCCCTGGCCCAGCGCTTCGGACAACTCGTAGCCGGGAACCAACATCCCCCCACCTCCCGCTGAAACCGCGACGAATTATGGCAGGCGGGGCAGGGCTGGCAGAAAGGAATGCGATGGGCGGAGGAGTCGGGGAGGGAGCGCTCGCGGAGTTGTTCCGCGGGGTGCCCGGTCGGACGGAGCTGGTCGGCGTCGAGATCGAGGTGGGGGTCGTCGATCCGCGGACGGGGGTGTCGCGGCCGTATGCGGGGGAACGGGGCGTCGCGGGGCTGCTGGAGCTCATCGCCCGGCGTTGGCGCGGCACGCCGGTGGTGGAGCGCGACGCGATTTTGGGGTTCCGGCGGAACGACGGGGCGGAGATCACTCTGGAGTCGGGCTGCGCGCTGGAGTACGGCTCGCCTCCGGCCGTCGGGCTCGCCGCGCTGGTCCGGCGGGTGCGCGCGGACCTCGCCGACCTCGCCGCGCTCGCGCACGAGCAGGGCCTGGCGCTGCTGTCGGGGGCGCTCATGCCCTACAACCCGTCCGGGCACCGCACCTGGGCGCCCAAGCCGCAGATCCCGCTGATGCTGGAGTTCTTCCGGGCCGAGTTCGGCAGCCGCTCCACGGGCTGGGCGGCGATGTCGCGGATCCTCTCGGTGCAGACGACGCTCGACTACACCGACGCCGCCGACCGCGACGCCAAGCACCGCACGGCCAACCTGGTGTCCCCGCTCGTCGCGGCGCTGTTCGTGAACTCCCCCGTCTGGGAGGGAAAGCCGGCGGGGCGGCTGTCGCACCGGCTGCACGTGTGGTCAGAAGTGGACCGCCGACGCACGGGCTACCTTCCGCACGCCCTCGGCGATCCGCTCGACCTCGACAAGTTCCTCGACGCGATCACCAGGCTCGCTCCGATCTTCCGCAGGGTGACGGGAACGGCCGCGGCAGTCCCTCCGGGCCGTTCCTTCCGCGACCTCCTTGAGCACGGGTACGGCGACGGCTCCTACCCCACCGACGAGGACTGGACCGCCCTCCTGTCCACGCTGTGGCCGTATGTCAGGCTGCGCCGCACCCTTGAGCTGCGCGTCGCCGACGGCCCCGACCGCACGGCCTGGCCCGCGGTCCCCGCGCTGTGGACGGGCCTGCTCTACGACCCGCGGTCCCGGGCCGAGGCCGCCGACCTCATGCGCGGCACGGGCCTCGCCGAACTCGACGCGCTGACCGCCGCCGTCGCCGAGGACGGGCCGGCCGGCTCGTTCGGGGGCATGCCGCTGCGCAGCCTTTGCGCGGATCTCGTCCGGATCGCCAGGGAAGGCCTGGAACGCCGGATCGCCCGAGGACAGGAGGACGAGGAGGTGCTGGCGTACCTGGCCCCCGTCGAGGCCGTCGCGGAGTCCGGCATCACCCCGGCCGCCCGCCTCGCCGAGGCCTGGCGCACCCGCTACGCGAGCGACCCCGCCGCCTACGTCCACGACCACCGCTACACCTGACGGCTCACCAGCGCGCGGTCGCGAGCACACGGGCGGCACAGAGCGCGAGAGGAAGCCGCGTCCGTCCGCCCGCGACCGACGAGCGGGCGGACGGACGCGGGCCCGTCCCCGGCGCCGGCGCGAACGGCGCGCGGGGGCGGTCGCCGAGGCCTGACGGACGGCACGTCTCCCCCGGAACCCCGAAGGGTCCCGGGGCCGTCCGCCGGAGGCCTCAGCCGTTCAGTGCGCCTCCACAGAACTGCCTCAGAGGTTCTGCGCGGTCTCCTTGGCCCATCGGTAGTCCGCCTTCCCCGCCGGCGAACGCCGCATCTCGGGCACGAAGGCGTACTTGCGCGGCACCTTGTACCCCGACAGGAGCGACCTGCAGTGCGCGTCGAGGTCGGCTTCGGAGACCGCCGCGTCGCGGAGCTGGACGACCGCGGCGACCCGGTTGCCGAACCTGTCGTCCGGGATGCCGGTGACGACCGCGTCGAACACCCCCGGGTGGCCCTTGAGCACCGCCTCGACCTCTTCGGGGTAAACCTTCTCGCCGCCGGTGTTGATCATCTGGGAGCCGCGCCCGTAGACGGCGATGGTCCCGTCCTCCTCGACCGTCGCGAGGTCGCCGGTGAGCAGCCATCGCTGCCCGCCGACCTCGGGGAAGGTCTTGGCGGTCTTCTCGGCGTCGCCGTAGTACCCGACGGGGATGTAGCCGGTGCGCGCGACCTGCCCGATGTCGCCCGAGCCGGGTTTCACCGGCTGAAGCGCGTCGTCGAGGACGGCGATGTCGGGCACGTCGGGCGCGAACTTCAGGCCCTTCTCCGGCGATGAGCCGGGCATGGCCTGCGCGGTGGAGCCGGATTCCGTCGAGCCGAACCTGTCCATGATCATCACGTTCGGCATGAGCGCCTGGAGCCGGGCGGCGACCGCGCCGGTGAGGATCGCGCCCGTCGAGACATAGGCGAACAGGTTGGACAGGTCGTAGGTGTTCTTCTCCAACGCGTCGGCCATGGGGATGGCCATGGCGTCGCCGGTGATGGTGAGGGAGTTGACCTTCTCGCCCTCGATGGCCCGCCAGACGGCGTCGGCCTCGAACTTGCGGACGAACACCATCGTCGCGCCCATCCACCAGCCGATCCACAGCGCCATCTGCGCGGCGCCGTGCATGAGCGGGGCGACCGCCATCATGATCATCTGGCCGCCGCCGGCCGCGTGGTCGACCCAGCCCTGCGCCGTCTCGGGCGCGGGGTAGGTCGGGTTGGCGAAGGCGAACAGGATGTCCTTGGTGCGCCACATGACGCCCTTGGGCATGCCGGTCGTGCCGCCGGTGTAGATGACGTACAGGTCGTCCTCGGTACGCGGGCCGAACCCGCGCTTGTCGGACGCCCCGGCCAGCAGCGCCTCGTACTCGTGCGCGCCGGGCACTGCGGTGGCCCCGCCGACGGCGACGAGGTGCTCCAGCTTCGCCGCCTGCGGCGCGACGGCCGCGACCCGCTCGTCGAACTCGGTGTCGAAGATCAGCGCAACGATCTCGGAGTCGTCGTACAGGTACTGGAGCTCGGCCTCGACGTACCGGTAGTTGACGTTCACCGGCACGGCCCGGATCTTCATCGCCGCGACCAGCGCGGTGACGTATTCGAGTCCGTTGTAGAGCTGCATCCCGAGGTGGTCACCCGGCTTGACGCCGAGTTCGATGAGCGCGTGCCCGAGCCGGTTGGCCTTCGCGTCGAGTTCGGCGAAGGTGAGGCGCTCGCCGTCGCAGACGACGGCGACGCGGTCGGGCAGCGCGTCGGCGACGCCTTCGAACAGGTCGGCATGATGGAAGAGGGTCATGGCTTCTCGCTTCCGACGATCCACATCGCGAAGAACTGGGCGCCTCCCCCGTAGGCGTGGCCGAGGGCGCGCCGGGCGCCGTCGACCTGGTGGTCGCCTGCCATGCCGCGCACCTGGAGCGCGGCCTCGGCGAACCGGATCATGCCGGACGCACCGATCGGGTTGGACGACAGGACGCCGCCCGAGGCGTTCCAGGGGATGTCGCCCTTCAGCGACGTCGCCCCGGCCTCGGTGAGCTTCCAGCCCTCTCCCTCGGCACAGAAACCGAGGTTCTCCAGCCACATCGGCTCGTACCAGGAGAACGGGACATAGACCTCGGCGACGTCGATCTCGGCGCGCGGGTCGGTGATCCCGGCCTGCCGGTAGACGTCGGCCGCGCAGTCCTTGCCGCCCTGCGGGTTCACCGTGTCGCGGCCCGCGAAGAAGATCGGCTCGGACCGCATGGCCGTCCCGTGGACCCAGGCCGGCGGGTTGGGCGCCTGGCGAGCGGCGTCCTCGCCGGCCAGGATCATGGCGCACGCCCCGTCGGACGACGGGCAGGTCTCCAGGTAGCGGATGGGCTCCCAGAGCATCGGCGTCATCTCGACCATCTCGCGCGAGATGCCCGGGATCCGCAGATGCGCGTACGGGTTGAGCAGGGCGTTCTCGCGGTCCTTGACCGCGACGAGCGTCCCGATGTGGTCGGGTGCGCCCGACCTGCGCATGTACGCGCGGATGTGCGGGGCGAAGTACCCGCCCGCCCCGACGACCAGCGACGTGCTGTGCGGCCCGCCGACCGTCAGCGCCCACGTCGCGTTGGACTCGGACTGCTTCTCCCAGGCGAGCGTGAGCACCCGCTGGTGCACGCCCGACTGGATCATGCTGGCCGCGACGATCGCGGTGGAGCCGCCGACCGAGCCCGCGGTGTGCACGCGCATCATCGGCTTGCCCGTGGCGCCGAGCGCGTCGGCGAGATAGGCCTCGGGCATCATGACGCCCTCGAACATGTCGGGGGCCTTGCCGATGACGACGCAGTCGATGTCGTCCCACGTCAAGGCGGCGTCGTCTAGCGCGCGCTGGGCGGCCTCCCGTAGGAGGCCCGCGATGGAGACGTCCAGGCGCTTGGTCTGGTAGCGGGTCTGGCCGATTCCGATGATCGCGCAGGGGTTGCCCATGGTCAGGCCTCCAGGACGGCGACGAGGTTCTGCTGAAGGCACGGGCCGCTGCTGGCGTGGCCCAGGGTGCGGCGGTTCTCGCCGCGGTGGATGCGGGCGGCGGCCTCGCCGATCCGGATCAGGCCGGCCGCCATCATCGGGTTCGCCGACAGGGGCCCGCCCGACGGGTTCACGACCACGTCGTCGCCGAGTCCGAGGGCCTCGCGGAGGATCAGCTCCTCGTGGCTGTACTGGACGTGCAACTCGGCGACCTCGATCCCGGTGGCCCCGGCCTTCTCGCCGGCGATCCGCGCGGACGGCGAGACCGACAGGTCGCGCGCGCCCGGCGAGTGCGGGTCGGCCCTGTGGTCGATGCCTCGGATCCACGCGGGGGTGAGTCCCGTGCGCGCGCTTATCTCGGCGACCTTGTCCCCGGTGGCCAGGACGAGCACGGCTGCGCCGTCGGCCTCGGGCGCGACGTCGTGGACGCGGAGCGGGGCGACGTCGTAAGGCGCGTCGGCCGCGGGGTCGTCAAGGTGCAGGGCGAAGGGGTTGTCCCGTCCTGCGGTCCGGGAGCGGGCCGCGACAGCGGTCAGGTCGCCCTCCTTGGCACCCGAGCGCGCAAGGTAGGCGCGGGCCTGGAGAGCTGCCATCGAGACGGCGTCGATGCCCAGCGGGGCCAGGTAGTACGGGTCGTAGCCGCGCGCCAGGATCTCGCGCAGCGAACCCTGCGACGGCTTGCCGAACCCGTAGACGAGGGCGGTCTCCACCTCGTCGGAGTACTGCATCTTCACCCAGGCCTCGTAGAGGGCCCAGGCGCCGTCCATCTCGACGTGGCTCTCGGAGATCGGCGGCCACGCGCCGACCGCGTCGAGCGCGGACACGAACGAGAAGGGCGCGCCGATCAGGTAGTCGTTCGAGCCGGAGCAGGTGAAGTCGAACCGGGAGATCCCGACCTGCTCCTTGATCTCGGTGATGAGCGGAAGGAGCATCTCGGTCTCGTGGAGACTGCTCTGCCCGCTGTGCCGCGACTGGGTGAACGCGACGATCGCGATGTCTTTCACATGTACTCCGCGATGGACTCGAAGGGGACGTCCGGCTCGTCGATCGGCTCGAACCAGCGGATGTTGGTGATGCTGCGGCCCCACTCCTCGCTCGGCTTCCACACCGCGCGGACCCGCATGCCCATCCGGACCTGGTCGGCGGGGATGCCGGAGACCAGGGCGACCATCGCGATGTCCGAGCCGTCGAGCAGCACGTAGGCCGAGACGAACGGCACCTCGGGCGCGCGCGGGTCGGGCAGGTTGTTGACGGCGAAGGTGGTGACGGTGCCGGTGTGGGAGACCTCCACCTCCTCGGTCGTGGCGACCCCGTCCTTCGGGCAGAGGCCCTTCATCGGGACGATGACCTTCTGGCAGACCGGGCAGCGGTGGCCGAGGATCCGCCCCACGGAGATGCCTTCGAGGAAGCGGTCGAGCGCGCGGCCCGGCTTGAGGTCGTACTCCAGCCGCGACGGGGCGGTGATCATCGTGACCTCGGGGCGGAAGGCCCTGATGTCGGAGATGTCGCCGATGCGCTCGGAGGCGGGCAGATAGTCGGGACGCACCCGCATCCCGACCTTCAGCCATTTGGGCGCCTCGGCCCCGCGCGCCAGCTCGCCCATGTCCAGGGCGTGCAGGATCGCGGTGTCCGCGCCGTCGGGCTTGACGAGCGCCCAGGCGAACGGCCGGTCCATCGGATGCGAGGCGAGCGGCTCGGCCACCCAGGCGAACGACTCGACGACGCCGCCGGGGCCTACCTCGACGAACTCGTCGGTGACGCTGTGGCCGTTCGCCGGGTCGTACTCCAGCGGGGGGAACACGACCCGTCCCGAAGCCGCCTTGACGCCGACGAGCCTGCCGTCGCGCAGCTCCGACAGGAACCGCCCGATGACCGGGCCGACCGACCGGGTGTAGCCGCCCGGGAACTCCAGTGCGTGGTTGGTGGGCAAGAAGGACTCCAGGCTCAGATCGAGGTGGCGCGGTCGGCCCAGTACGGGTCGCGGAGCTTGCGCTTCAGCAGCTTGCCGTTGGGTTCGCGGGGCAGCGCGTCGGTGTAGTCGATCGTGCGCGGCCACTTCATCTTCGCGAGGCGGGGCTTCAGGTACTCGAAGATCTCCTCGGTGAGCGCGGCACCGGGCTCGATGCCCTCGGCCGGCTCGATGACCGCCTTGATCTCCTCGCCCCACTCCTCGTTCGGAATGCCGAAGACCGCGACATCGGCGACCTTCGGGTGGAGGATGATCTCGTTCTCGATCTCGGCCGGGTAGATGTTCGCCCCGCCCGAGATGATCATGTCGGACTTGCGGTCCGACAGGTACAGGTGGCCGTCCTCGGTGAGGTAGCCGATGTCGCCGACGGTGAAGTACTCCCGCAGGCGCTCCTTGGCGGTCTTCTCCGGGTCGCCCTTGTACTCGAACGTCGCGCCGGCCATCTTCATGTAGATCGTGCCGGGGGTGTTCGGCGGAACCGCCTCGCCGTTCTCGTCGACGATGAGCAGCTCGGAGATGGGCCAGCGGGTGCCGACGGTGCCCGGGTTGTCCAGCCAGTCCTGCGGCGAGGCGATCGTGCCGCCGCCCTCGGTGGCCGCGTAGTACTCCCAGATGCACAGGCCCCACCACTCGATCATCTGCTTCTTCAGCGGGACCGGGCAGGGCGCGGCGGCGTGGATCGCCCACTTCATCGACGACACGTCGTAGCGGTCGCGGACCTCCTTGGGGAGCGTCAGCATCCGCTTGAAGTGGGTCGGCACCATGTGGGTGTTGGTGATCCGGTACTTCTCGATGAGGCGGAGCGTCTCCTCGGCCTCCCACTTGTCCATGTAGACGAGCGTGTGGCCCATGTGCAGGGCCGAGCCGCCGAACTGGGTGACCGCCGTGTGGTAGTTCGGCGACGTCACCAGGTGCGCCTCGGGGCTTCCGCCCGCCGCCTGGCCGGGGGTGAAGCCGAAGAACGTCAGCAGGAACGTCATCAGCTCGGCGGAGTCGTCCGGGTCGATGCCGGCGAGCGGGCGGCGCACGCCCTTGGGGCGGCCCGTCGTGCCCGACGTGTAGTGCATCGTCGCGCCGTTGCCGCGGTCCTCCGGCTTGGTGTCCGGGACTCCTGCGGTGAACGCCTCGACCGGGGTGAAGCCGGGGACGTCGCCGAAGGCGAAGCGGCGGGAGGCGTCGAGCTTCGCCTCGTCGGCGCCGCGGACGCCCTCGTCGGCGTGCCGCTCGTGCACGAAGAACGCCTTGGCCTCGCTGTCGGCGACGATGTAGCCGATCTCGGGGCCGGTGAGGTGCCAGTTGATCGGGGTGTAGTACCAGCCCGCCTGGAGCGCCGCGAGGTACAGCACCAGGCCGTCGACCCCGTTGGGGACGAGACCGCAGATGCCGTCGTTCTTCTCCAGGCCCAGGCCGCGCAGCGCGTGCACGAGGCGGTTCGCGCGGGCGAGCAGATCCCCCGCGGTGTGCTCGGTGCCGTCGGGGTCGACGGCCGCGATCCAGTCCGGATCCTTCTCGGCGAGCCGCCAGAAGCCCAGCGTGCCCATGACCATCTCCCTTGCACTCGGGGGTGGGGTGCGATGAGACTCAAGTCCAGAACCTGAGTAGATCACGTTCTAGTTTGAGTGGGCAAGGGGATGTTTTTCTCTTGTTGTACTGCTGATCTCGTACCTAGAATCTGTTCTCGTTACCGCACCCCGCGGCCGAGGAGGAGCACCGACGATGCCGGAGAAGCTGCCGATCAGCACCGCCCACTGCACCGTGGAGCAGGACGGTCCTGTGGTCATCGTGACGATGAATCGGCCGGAAGCCAAGAACGCGTTGAGCAGCGACATGCTCGTCGGCATGGCCGACGCGTTCGCCTACATCTCCGAGGACCCCTCGGTGCGCGTCGGAGTGCTGACGGGCGCGGGCGGCGACTTCTGCGCGGGCGCCGACCTCAAGGCGATGGGCACCCCTTCGCAGGACGAGCGGGTGCGGCAGCGGGCGTCCGAGATCACGAACTACCACTGGAAGGGCCTCCTGCGCGAAGCCGTCCCGACGAAGCCGATCATCGCGGCGATCGAGGGCTACGCCGTCGCCGGCGGCACCGAGTTGCTGCTCGGGACCGACCTCCGCGTGGTCGCCGAGGACGCCACCCTGGGCCTCTTCGAAGCCCGCCGGGGCCTCTTCCCCATGGGCGGCAGCGCCATCCGCCTCCCCCGCCAGATCGGCTATGCCGCCGCGATGGACATCCTCATCACCGCGCGCGAGGTCTCGCCGCAGGAGGCGCTCTCCCTCGGCCTCATCAACAAGGTCGTCCCCAAGGGCGAAGCCCTGAAGGCCGCCCTGGAGTTCGCCGAGGCCGTCGCCGCGAGCGCCCCCCTCTCCGTCCAGGCCATCCTCCGCGTCTACCGCGAGACCTCCCACCTCCCCGAGGAAGAGGCCCTCAAGGTCCAGGACGAGATCGGCTGGAAGGTCATGGCCTCCGAAGACGCCAAGGAAGGCACCCGCGCCTTCCGCGAGAAGCGCCCGGCCGACTTCAAGGGCGCCTGACCCCGCGGTCCCGGCCTGCCGCGCAACCCCTCATCCGAGGGAGACCTCCCCGGACGCGAGACGGATCATCGTCTCCGGGGAGGGGCTCAGACGCACACCGCACGCCCTTCCCCGAAGTCACTCAGGGGAGGACGTACGCATGGCCCACGAGATCGACGAGGAAGGCGATCTCCCGGAGGAGATCAAGAACGCCCTGCTGGAGGCGCTGCGCACGGAGCGTCCGGTGACGATCGGCGTCATCGGCGTGTCCGGGGTGGGCAAGTCGAGCCTCATCAACCGCCTCTTCCGCACCGAGTTCGCCACGAGCGCGACGATCGCCTGCACGAAGGAGTTCACCGCCGCCGACGTCGAGCTCTCCGCCCGCAAGGGGCCCATCGAAGGCGCCGCGGTCTCCCTGCGGGTCATCGACGCGCCGGGTCTGGGCGAGAGCCGCGAGACCGATCCCGGTTACCTCGCCCAGTACCGGGCCCGCCTGCCCGAGTGCGACGCGATCATCTGGGTGAGCGCGGCCCGGAACCGCGCGGCGGCCCTGGAGCAGGAGTACCTGGAAGTCCTCAAGGAGTTCCACCCGAAGATGGTCTTCGGACTGGGCCAGGCCGACCTGGTCGACCCGCTCGACTGGAACGAGCGCTTCAACCTGCCGTCGGAGACGCAGGAGCACCACCTGTCGGAGATCGCCGCGGACCGCGCGGAGAAGTTCGCCGCGGTCACCGGCTCCCCCGTGGAGTTCATCCCGTTCTCCGCGCGCCGCTCCTTCAACCTCCAACTCGTCTTCACGGCACTGGTCGAGCGGGCCCAGCGCGAGCGCGGCTGGCTGCTCTCCAGCATCAAGGGCTTCGAGTTCGACGACTGGATGACCGACGAGGCCCGCCGCGTCGTCGAGGCCGCCCGCCCCGCCCCCGCTTCCCGCCCCGCCGGCCACCGCCTGTTCCACCGCCCTGGGAAGGACACCCGATGAGCGACCACGACCGCGTCCTGCGCCACTTCGACCGCATGTCGCACTCCGACCAGAAGGAAGTCGCCTCCGACGTCGACTCCTTCACCTCCTGGCTCAAGGCCATCAAGGCCCTCGCGGACCTCATCCCCTATGCCATCAAGCTGTTCAAGTGGATCCGGGGCCGCATCCGCCGCTGACCTCCGCACGAGCCGTCCGGCCTTCGCCGATGGCTCGCCCGTATCCGCCCTTCGACTCCTGGACCGGCCGAGAAGTTCGCTTTTCGGCCGGGTCAGGCCATATCCGGTTGTTACGCACCGGTAGCGGTATGGGTTCCGCACAGGAGGTCGATATGTCCGCTACCGAACGCACCCGATGGGCCGAGCGCCGCGCCAACCCGGTAAGCCGCGCCATCGGCCTGATCACCTGGCTCGTCGTCGTCATCCTCGTCGTCGGCATGCTGCTCATCTGGGCCGACGCCAACCAGGGCAACGAGCTGGTGAACTTCATCCTC
This sequence comes from Actinocorallia aurea, assembly GCF_054783995.1. NCBI lineage: Bacteria > Bacillati > Actinomycetota > Actinomycetes > Streptosporangiales > Thermomonosporaceae > Actinocorallia > Actinocorallia aurea. The sequence continues at coordinate 159,859 of NZ_BAAGPQ010000024.1, read as the reverse complement.
AACCTGGGCGAATGGCTGGCCGAGCCCTTCGACGACGTCTTCACCCCCGACGGCCACGACGCCGCCATCTACCAGAACTGGACCCTGGCCGCCGTCGTCTACTGGGCCGTAGGCAGCCTCCTCGCCTACCTCACCCGCCGCTGACCCGGGACCAGGGCCCCCGACCCGCCGGGCGGGCAGCCCGTTCCCACCCGGAGAAAGGGCGGCCGCGCCACCACGCGGCCGCCCTTTCGGCGTCCCACCCAGCACCGCACAGGCCCAGCACCACACAGCCCGGCGTCACACGAACCTTGAGGTGTCGAGCGCGAAGGAGAAGGGGGCGGGAAGAGGCACTTCAAGGCCGAAGGCGAACCGGCACGTCTCCTTGTAGTCCTCCGCCTCGGGATCCGGAAGGGCGAACAGGACCGTCGCCTTCTCGTCACGGTCGACGAGCAGGTAGAGCGGGACACCGGCCTTGGCGTAGCACCGCCGCTTGATCACCCGATCGCGATGCGCATTCGAGGACGTCACCTCGACGACCATGGCGATGCCCTCGGAGTCGGCCCAGGAATCCTCGTCCAGGAAGAGATCCAGATGCTCGGGGGCGAAGACGATGTCGGGGATGACATGGTTCTTCGGACAGGAGGCGCCTCTGACCAGTCTGACGCCCCTGTTCCCCGAGACGCTCATAGGCGTCTCGGCGCTCCTGATCACCTGCGTGACGACCGACGAGATCGCCCTCTCATGAACGCCTGCCGGCGGCGGTACCACTGTGATCTCCCCCTCGAGAAGTTCCGCACGGAACCCTTCGGGGGTGGCCAGGTTGAGGAAACCGTCGAGCAGGGCCTGCTCTGCGTCGAGCGGATCTTCGATGGCTTCAGCGCTCATATCCCGAATCCCTCCCGTTCATGGCCAGCATAAGGAATCGCGTCCCCATGCGACACCGCGACGAGTACCGAAGGTCAGGGGAAAGCTACTCTCGGCGAGTTCCGCGCGTGGGGCGATCGGCGGAAATAGTGGCCTGACCTGCGAAAAGGCGCCCCCCGGGGGGAAGGGGGCGCCTTGGGGTGGGAAGAGCGGGGGGTCAGGGTTCGTCGTTGACGAGGGTGTTGAGGCGGTCGGTGGCCTCGATGAACTCGGACATGAGGTCGTAGACGACCTGGGCCGTGGGTTTGACCTGGTTCATGGAGCCGACGATCTGGCCTACGGGGAAGGTGACGAGTTCGCCGTCGCCGCTCCGGGAGATGCGGCGGAGGGCGTCGGAGATGAGCATGAACTGCATGGGCATGGGGAGGTAGCCGGGGGACTTCTCGGACTCCCAGGCCTCGGTCCAGGCCGTCTTGAGGAAGCGGGCGGGCTTGCCCGTCCAGGCGCGGGAGCGGACCGTGTCGCGGCTCGTGGCCTTCAGGAGCTTCGGCATGGCCTGCTCGGGGGTGTCGGCCTCGTCGACGGTCAGCCAGATGCTGCCGGTCCAGACGCCTTCGGCGCCGAGGGCGAGGCCCGCGGCGACCTGGCGGCCCCTGCCGATGCCGCCCGCGGCCAGGACGATGGCCTCGTCACCGACCTCGTCCACGACGTCCGGGATGAGGACCATCGTGGAGATCTCGCCGGTGTGGCCGCCCGCCTCGGTGCCCTGCGCGACGATGATGTCGACGCCGACCTCGACCTGCTTGCGCGCGTGGTGCGCGCTGGAGGCCAGGCCCGCGACCTTCACACCGTGCTCGTGGGCCAGTTCGACGACGTCGGCCGGGGGCGGGCCGAGCGCGTTGGCCAGCAGCGCGATCGGGTGCTTGAGCGCCACCTCGACCTGCGGCCGGGCCGTCTGGTCGGTCCAGCCGAGCAGGGCGCGCCCGGCGGTCTCCGTGGACGGCTCCACCCCGTGCTCGGTGAGCAGGTTCTCCAGGAACTCCCGATGTTCCTGCGGGATCATCGCCTGGAGTTTGCCCAGCAGTTCCTCGGCGTCGCCCAGGTCCGCGCCCTCGTACTTCGCCGGCATCACGACGTCCACACCGTACGGCTTGCCGCCGACGTGCTCGTCGATCCACTTGAGCTCCAGCTCAAGTTCTTCCGGCGTGAAGTAGAGCGCACCCAGCACGCCCATGCCGCCTGCGCGGCTCACCGCGGCGACCACGTCGCGGCAGTGACTGAAAGCGAAGATCGGGTACTCGATACCGAAGAGTTCGGTTACACGTGTCCGCACCCCCGCACCGTAACGCGCGCGGGGGAGAAACTGCAACAGGTTCTATTTTGCTTTGGTCTGGGCCGCCGGGATCAGGGAACCCGTTCTACTTCTTCGTCTTCGCGGGGCGCGGGCCCCCGACCAGCGACAGGACGCCGCCGACGATGAGCATGACGAGCCCGAGGCCGAAGGCGATCGCCGGGAGGACCACCTCGACGCGGCTGATGTTGGCCGCGTAGGCCTCGGAACGGCCGGCGAGCTTCTTCACGTCCTCGTCCCGGGTGACCAGGTCGGCCTTGACGAAGGTGCCCTCGTCGCCGTCGGCGGTGCGCAGCGTCGAGTCGATCTTCTGCTCCAGCTTGACCGGCATGCCCGTGCGCGGGTCCACCCAGAAGGTGTTCTCCGACGCGTAGTACCTGTCGATCTTGGCGGGCTTGTCGTCCTCCTTCAGGCCGACGACGGTCGGGTTCACCTTCTTCTTGGACTTGCCGAGAAGGGTCGGCTCGACCGTCTGCTCGTACCGGTAGACCTCGACGCCCTCGATCGTCTCCACGCCCGAGAACACCGCGGGCCAGGTCCGTCCCGTCGGCAGGTCGAACACCTGGTAGGTGCGCTGCTCGACCTTGCCGATCGGCAGCATCAGGCCGTAGCCGCTCTGCTTGACCGAGGTGTCGCGGTCCAGCATCGCGCCGGCCTCGTTGGACAGGAGGCCGGTGCGCCGGTCGGGCGAGAACTGGAACTCGATGAGGGAGAGCTGGCCCTTCTTCTGGCTCAGGTAGTAGGTGCCGATCAGCGCAAGGAACTCGTCGCTGCCGTTGCGGACGTCACCGGAGACGCTGATCTGCCCCTTGACCTCCTGGTCGCTCTTGACCTTGTTCGTCGACAGGTCGTAGAACGAGCCCGCCGGGTCGACCAGGGTGATCCGCTCCTGGAAGTCCAGGGGAACGGCGACGACCTTGTCCGCGATGTAGAACCGGCAGAGCGGAGCGAGCGTCAGGAAGAAAGCTCCGAGCATGACCAGCAGAAAGCCGCCCCGCCGCATCTACCGCACCTCCGGGTGTGTGCGGAGCCCCCGGGAAAGGCCCGCATTACTGGGCCGTAACCCTACCGGAGGGGATATCCGCGACTCCTGGGTCAGACAAGTTGTTATCCGACCTACTCTCTTCCCGTGACATCCCGCAGGGCGCCCTTCCCCCCGCTGCTCGGGCTGTGCGCCGGGCTCCTCGCCCTCGGCCCCGCGCTCGCGCCCGGCTTCGTGCTGTCCTACGACATGGTCTTCGTGCCCGATCCGGCACTGACGGAGGCGATGTTCGGCGGGACCGGCGGCTTCCCGCGGCAGGTGCCGAGCGACGCTTTCGCCGCGGCCTTGTCGTTCGTGCCTTACAGCCAGCAGTTGATCCTTCTGTCGATCTTCGTTCTCGCGGCGTGGGGCGCCGCCCTGCTTGTTCCCGGGAGCTGGCCGGGAAAGGCCGCGGCGGCGATCTTCTTCGTGTGGAACCCCTACGTCGCCGAACGGCTGCTGCTGGGGCACTGGGCTCTGCTGCTCGGCTACGCGGGGCTGCCCTGGGTGCTGCACGCGGTCCTCCGACGCCGACACCTGTGGGCCGCGCTCATCCCGGCGGCCATAGGCGGGTTCGCCGCCATGAACCTCACCCTGCTCGTCATCGTCGCGGGCCTTGTCGTCCTGCGGGGGCGCGGCGCCTTGAAGGCCTGCCTTACGTACGTCGCCTTCGCCTCCCCGTATCTGATCCCGGCTCTGTTCGTCGCCTCCGGCACGCGTACGGACCCGGCAGGGGTGGACGCCTTCGCCGCGCGTGCCGACACCCCCTTCGGCTCCCTCGGCAGCCTGCTGTCCTTGGGCGGCATCTGGAACGCCGAGACGGTCCCGCCCGGGTACGGCCCCTTCCTGCCGTCCCTTCTCCTGCTCGTCACCGTCTGCGCCTGCCTGATCTGCCTCGCCCGCGCCCGGACGCCGCTCAGCCGGGCCGCCCTCTACGCGGGCTGCACGGGGCTCGCCCTGGCCTGCATAGGCATCACCGGGCCTGGCCGGACCGCCTTGCGCACCCTCGTGGAGATCCAGCCCGCGTTCGGCGTCCTGCGGGACGGACAGCTCTATCTGGGGCCCCTCGCCCTGGCCGCCGCCCTGGGACTCGGCCGCCTCGCCTCCACCCGTCTGCTGACCCCTCTGGCCCCCGCCTTGCCCCTCGTCCCCGTGCTGCTCCTTCCGGGGCTCGCCTGGGGCGCGTTCGGCGGCCTGTCCTCGGTCGACTACCCCGACGACTGGCGGGCCGCCCAGAAGCTCATCAACGCCGACCCCGTCGGAGGTCCCGCCCTTTCCCTCCCGTGGGGCGCCTACCGCAGGCCGGACTGGAACGGCGGCCGGGCCGTCATGGACCCGCTCCCCCGGATGCTGGAGCGCCACGTCGTCTGGAACGACGGCTTCCAGGTGGGCGACACCGTTCTGGCCAACGAGGACCCCCGCGCGGTCCGGGCCGCGGAGATCCTGCGGACGTCCGACGGGCTCGCCGCGCCGCTCGCCGCCGAGGGCTACCGGTACGTGCTGATCACCAAGGACGCCTCGACCGAGGCCCTCCAGGCAAGGCTCACCGGCGCCACGCTGGTGCTCGACGGCCGCACACTGCTCGTCTTCCAGCTCCAGCACCCTGGCTGATTCGGTATAAATGGCCATAACCTTGGCCTCCCCCGGGCAACTGAAAGGCCTCCGATGCGCATCCTCGTCGCGATCATCGCCGGCGTGCTCTTGGCGACCGGCTCCTCCGTGGCCATCGTCAACGCCGCGACGGCCAAGCCCGACCCCCGGCCCCTGAACATCTACCCCTACGGCCAGCGTTAGCCGCCTTGGCGCTGTCATCGGGGACGGTCGACGACGCGGAACGACCCCTCGATGGAAGGGCCGTCCCGCGGCGTGTCGCGATCGTCAACTGGCGTGACCCGTGGCAGCGCGCGGCCGGCGGCGCCGAGCTCTACGCCTGGCGGATGGCCGAGCAGCTCCGGGACCGGGGCTCTGCCGTCACCTTCGTGACCGGCCGCGAGCCTGGCCAGCCCCGCGCCGAGACCAGGGACGGCGTCCGGATCGTCCGCCGGGGCGGGACCTTCTCGCGCTACCCGCTCGTCCTCGGCTGGCTGGCGCGCCACCGGAACTCCTTCGACGTCGCGATCGACTGCATGAACGGCGTCCCGTTCCTGTCCCCGATGGCCCTCGCCCGGCGCACCCGGATCATCCTGCTCGTGCACCATGTCCACGACCGCCAGTTCTCGGTGTACTTCGGCAGGTTCCTGGCCGCCGTCGGGCGCACGATCGAAGGCCCCGTGGCACGGCGGGTCTATCGCGGCAGGGACACCGTCGCGGTCTCCGCGTCGACCGCCCACGCGCTGCGAAGGCGGCTGCGCTGGGAGAGCCCGCTTTACATCGTCCCCAACGGGGCCCCCTCCCCCACGCCGCTACCGCGCGGCGCCTCCACCGGCGAGCCTTCGCTGGTCGCCGTCGGCCGGCTCGTCGCGCACAAGAGGATCGGCCTGCTGATCGACGCCGTCGCCGCGCTGCGCGCCGACCACCCCGGCGTCCACCTGCACATCGTGGGCCGCGGCCCCGAGCACCCCGCCCTCGCCGACCGGATCGACGCCCTGGGCCTCGCCGCCCACGTGACGCTGCACGGATACCTGCCCGAGGCGGCCAAGGACGCCCTGCTCGCGGGCGCCGACCTGCATCTGTCGGCGTCCCGCTACGAGGGCTGGGGGCTGTCCGTCGTCGAGGCCGCCGCGCACGGCGTCCCGACCGTCGCCCACGACGTCGAGGGCCTGCGCGACGCCATCCGCGACGGCGAGACGGGCTGGCTGGCGCGGCCCGGCGAGGACCTCGCCGACGCCGTCCGCCGGGCCCTCGGGGAGGTCCGGGCGCACGGCCCGCGGTTCCAGGCCGCGTGCCGGGGCTGGGCGGCCCGGTTCACCTGGGAGGAGAGCGGCGCGCGCATGCACCGCCTGATCATGGACGACCTCGATGCCTTCTGACGTGTCCGCCCGGCCCGGATCGCCCGCCGGACCCGGCGCGCGGGAGAGGGTCCACGCGTGGGTGGGCGCCCTCGTCCTGACGACGATCGCGTTCGTCGCCGCGCCGGGCCGGATCATCCCGGACACCAAGCTCGACATGGCGCTGGACCCGTCCGGCTTCCTGGGCCGCGCACTGCACCTGTGGGACCAGTCGGGCGCGTTCGGCCAGGTGCAGAACCAGGCTTACGGCTACTTCTTCCCGATGGGGCCGTTCTACCTGCTCGGCGACGCCCTCGGGACGGCCCCGTGGATCACCCAGCGGCTCTGGCTCGCCCTCGTCCTGTGCACTGCCTACTTCGGCGTCCTGCGGCTCACCCGGGCGCTCGGCCTCGGCGGGCCCAATGCCCAACTCGTCGCGGCGTTCGCCTACGCGCTCGCACCGCGCGCGCAGACGCTCGTCGGGATCAACTCCGCGGAGTTCTGGCCGACGGCCGTCCTGCCTTGGATTCTGCTGCCTCTGGTCACCGTACGGTCGCCCCGACGCGCCGCGGCCTTCTCCGCGCTGGCCGTCGTCGCGTGCGGCGGGATCAACGCGACGGCCGTCTTCGCGGTCCTCCTTGTCCCCGGCCTCTACCTGCTCTTCTACCGGCGGCGCCTCCTGCTCTGGTGGGTGCCCCTGACGGCCGCGGCCTCCTTCTGGTGGCTCGCGCCGACCTTCCTCATGGGCAAGTACGTCTTCCCGTTCCTGCCCTACACCGAGACCGCCGCCACGACCACGGCGATCACCTCCCTGCCCAACGCGCTGCGCGGGGCGTCCCAGTGGGGGGCCTACCTGCCGGGCGGCTTCAGCCCGTGGTGGCCCGCCGGGAACCAGCTCGCGGGCGCCTGGTGGCTCATCCTCGCGACGGGCCTCGTCGCCGCGCTCGGCGTCCTCGGGATCCGCCGGTCGCGGCACCGCGTGTTCCTCGCCACGACCCTGCTGCTCGGCCTGGCCGTCGTCGTCGCCGGGCACACCGGCACCCTCTTCTCCGGAGAGGTCCGCGACCTCCTCGACGGTCCGCTCGGCCCGCTGCGCAACCTCCACAAGTTCGACGCCCTCATCCGCCTGCCCGTCGTGCTGGGCCTGGCCTCCCTGTCGGTGTCGGTGCCCTGGCGGCGGGCCGCGGCCGTGCTCGTCGCGGCCTCGGCCCTGCCCGCCCTGACGCCCGGCCTCGCGATCCGCGAGGCGCCCGTGAACGTCCCGGGCTACATGCGGCAGGCGGCGGACTGGCTCAACGAACGGGACGGGACCGTCCTGTCCGTTCCCGGCCAGCAGTTCGCCCAGTACACCTACGGCCGGATGATGGACGACCCCCTCCAGTCGCTCCTGGACGGCCGGTGGGCGGCCCGCATGGTCAGCCCGAGCGGCTCGGTCGGCCTCGCCCGGCTGCTCCAGACGTTCGACGACAGGTTCGCCACAGGCCGGGGCTCCGCCGGCATGGCCCAGGTCCTCGCCCGTATGGGGGTGCGGTACCTGTTCGTCCGCAACGACGTCGAAAGGGGCGTCCTCGGCGGCGCCTGGCCCGCCCGGGTGCACGGCGCGATCGACGCCATGCCCGGGGTCGAGCGGGTCGCGTCGTTCGGCAAGGAGCAGGGCCAGAAGTTCGACAGCGCGACCGACTCCTTCGACCAGCGCTATCCGGCCGTCGAGATCTACGAGATCCCCGCCGCCGGCTCCCGCGCGACGGTCCTCGACGGGGAGCCGCTGCGCGTCTCGGGAGGCCCCGAGGCGCTCCTCGCGCTCGCCGACGAGGGCCTGCTCGACGACGGCCGCCCGATCGTCCTCAACGACGGCGCCGAGACCGCCGACGTCGCCTCCGACACGCTGCGCCGCCGCGAGCTGTCGTTCTCGGACCTGCGCGGCGGCATCTCCCCCACGATGACCGCCGACCAGGAGTACCTGGGGACCACCCAGACCAAGGACTTCACCGAGGACGACTGGGCGGGCGACGAGTCCGTCGCCCGGTACTCCGGCATCCGCGACGTGACCGCGTCCAGCAGCGCCGCAGACTCCGGGGCCTCGCTCGGCGCGGGCCTGATGTCGCAGCACCCGTTCGCCGCCCTCGATGGCGACCCCAAGACCCAGTGGACGTCCGCAGGATGGGACGGGGCCGTCGGCGAATGGCTGGAGGTCGAGTTCGACCGGGCCATCGTCCCCGAAGGGGTCGACGCGGCCTTCGCCGTCAGCGACCTGCTCGGCCCCTCGGTGTCCCGGGTGCGGGTCGAGACGGACGCGGGCGGACTCGTCCAGGACGTCCGCGCCACCCGCAGGACCCAGCACCTCAAGGTCCCCGAAGGCCCGACGACGCGGCTGCGGATCGAGATCACGGCGATCCGGACGAAGAACCCGTTCCCCCTCGGCACCCGCGCGGCGATCACCGAGCTGAGCGTGCCGGGCGTCGCGCCCCAGCGCGCGATCGCGCTGCCCCGCACCGCTTCGACCGTCGTGTTCACCGGCCTGAACGGGTACACGCCGGGCTGCATGGAGGGGTCAGAAGGCTGGGTGTGCTCCGGTTACCTGGCCGCCCAGGGCGAGGAGGGCGGCGGGTTCGTCCGGACCTTCACGCACCCCGGCGGGAGGACGAGGCTGACGGGGAGCGCGATCGTCTCCGACCCGGCGCTCGTCGCGAAGTACACCGGCGCGGGCGGCGTCCGGGCCTCCTCCGCGCTCGTCGACGACGCGCCCGCCCAGCCGAGGTCGGCGTTCGACGGCGACCCGGCCACCATCTGGACTGCCGAGCTCGCCGACGGGGATCCGGTGCTGACGCGTGAGTTCGCCGCGCCCGTCACCCTCTCGGAGCTGCGGTTCGACTTCGCCGCCAAGCGCGGCATCACCCGCATGACGATCACCGGCGACGACGGCGAGGCGCAGGAGGTGCTCGTCTCGGCCAAGGGGGTCGTCCGGTTCGCCCCGATCCGGACGAGGACGCTGAAGCTGGAGTTCCCCGGCGCGCCCGCCATCCAGATCGCCGAGGTGACCGGCCCGGGTTTGGAGGCGCTGCCGACCGAGGGGACGGTCACGGACTCCTGCGGCGCCGGCCCGTCCTTCACCGTGGGCGGCTCCGAAGTACGGACCCGCCTTCTAAAGGCCTCCTACGCCGATGTCCTCGCCGGGCGATCCGTCCGCTTCGCCTCCTGCGGCACGGTGCCGCTCAAGGCCGGTGAGCAGACCCTCGCCCTGAAGAAGGGCGCCTTCCTCATCGCGTCGGCCGCGTTGAGGCCCGTCGAAGCCTCCCCTGCCGCCCCCGCGCCGACCGCCGCCGCGACCACCCGGTGGGAGGCGAGCTCCCGGACTGCGGAGGTCAAGACGACGACGGGCGGCTACCTGACCGTCCCGGAGAACTACAACGCGGGCTGGACGGCGGCCCTTGACGGCGTGACTCTGCGCCCGGTCGTCCTGGAAGGCTGGCGGCAGGCCTGGGAGCTGCCCGCCGGATCGTCCGGCACCGTCGAGCTCACCTACGGCCCCGACCGCGCCTACCGGCTGTCCCTCCTGGCCGGGCTGGGGCTCGTCCTGCTCGTCGCGCTGCTCGCGGCCCTGCCCGGACGGCCCGGCGCGCCCGCCCGGCGACCGGGGGACCGCGATCTGCGCTGGGGCGGCGCGGCCTTCGGCCTGTGGACCGCGGGCCCGCTCGGCCTTGCCGCGGCGCTCGCCGCCCTAGGGGCGGCCAGGCTCACCAGGGCCGGACGGCGCGGCCTAGGGCCGCGCAGGCTCCCCGACGTGCTCCTGGTCGTCCTCGCGGGCCTCGCCGCGGGCTCCACCGTCCTGGCCGCCTATCTCTACCCGCGCGGCCTCGCCGTCCTCTACGGGCCGCTCACCGAGCAGGTCCCGGCCGTCCTGTGCGTCCTGCTCGCGGTGCTCCTGCTGACGCCCGCGCCGCCGCCGCGCGAACCGCTGCGCGGGCTGTTCGACGAAGACGTGGCTGAGCACGGCGAGCATCAGCCCGAACAGCAGGGTGACCGACAGGACGAGCCAGAAGTCGAACGCGTACATGTCCCGGCCGGTGAGGCGGTACCAGCCGTCGATCACCAGTGAGTGCCAGAGGAGCAGCCCGTAGGAGACGAGGCCGAGCTGCCGCATCACCGGGTTGGCCAGCAGCAGGCGGGTGAGCGGCTGCTCGGGGGCGAGCGCGGCGGGCGCGACGATCGACGCGGAGACGACGACGGCGATCACGACGAACAGCGTGTACTGGTTCGCGGTCTGCCCCGAGTGGAGCGAGGTCACCAGCGGCGTCGAGCCGAGCGCCATCAGGCAGATCGCGACGACCCAACCGATGCCCGGGGAGCTCCCCACCGCGGCGCTGAACCGGTTCGGCCGCTCGGCCAGGACGGCGAGGGCCATGCCGACGGCGAAGTACATCAGCGATCTGGGCAGCAGGTGCTCGTTGTAGAACAGGAAGATCATCGGGTCCTGCCCGAAGATCGTGCCGAGGAGTTCCAGCCGCCGCACGACGAACGTCTCGGCCACCGACAGCGCGAACAGGACGCCGATGCCGAACAGCAGCCGGCGGGAGTCGCCCCGGGCGAACCGGCGCAGGCCCGCGGCGAGCAGCGGCAGCAGCAGGTAGAAGCCCACCTCGACGGTGAGGCTCCAGATCGGCCCGAGCGCCACCGGCCCGGACGCCCCCAGCTCCCATTCCGGGTGGAGGTCGTAGGTGTGGCCGAAGGTGATCATCTTCACCCAGAACCAGAGGTTCCCGGCGTGGTCCCCGTTGAACAGGAGGATCCCGAACGGGAGCATCACCCAGTAGGCGGGCAGGATGCGCAGCGCCCTGCGGCGGAGGTAGTCGAGAGTGCGCGGGGAAGGCGCCCCGGCCAAGGCGGCCCGCGCGTACGGGCGGTACAGCAGGTAGCCGGAGAGCGTGAAGAAGATAGGCACGCCCACCGAGAACATGTTGAGGATCCGCCACTGGACGTCGGGCAGGGTCAGCATGGCGGTAGGACCTGCCACGTGGATGACGACGACCAGGGCGATGCCCAGGCCGCGGAGGCCGTCCAGCGCGTCGAGGTGCCCGGTGGACGCCCGGGACGGTTTCGCTTCGGCCACGTCACCTCGTTCGCTCGAAGGCCGGGCGCCGAGGCCGGGAGCGGCCTTGGCGGGGATTCGGACCAGTCTGCCCTGTGACGGCGAGTGCCGCGGACCTTCCGGGCGACGCGCCGACGCCCGGTGGCAGCCTCTGTCATGTTGCGATCTGGCATCGCATCAGAGAGCACAGGCCGCCCAGCCGCCCCGTCGGTTGTCCGCCGAGTACTGTTTCCCGGGACGAGGTATCTGAATTCGGTACTCTTCCGGCACCATTTCCTGGGCGCGCTGTCCGCAAGAGGCCGATCACGGCAAGCATTGTTACCAACGGGTCATGTGGTGTTGAATCGGTGCCCAGACCCCCCAGGAGGAACACCGTGGATCGTCGTACCGACCGCACCGTCGGCCTGGTCACGATCGTCGCCATGGCGTTGATCCCCGCCGCCGCACTCGGCCTGGTGCGCAGCGGTGCGGTCTTCGACGGCGGCACCCCGTCCGAGACGGCGCTCGCCCCCGTCTCGGAGGACTACCCCGGCGCGCCCAAGCCGCTGAAGACCCAGAAGACCGAGGCGCCCGCCGCCCCCGGGGCCGCGCCCGCCGTCCCGGTGGCGCAGCCGCAGCCCCCGGCCCAGACCGGCCCGCTGCCCGCGCAGCTCACGTCCTTCGACCGCCAGATCGGCACCCTCCGGATCCTGCCGACGGGCACCGAGCAGATCCAGGAGCAGGCGGAGTTCACGCTCAAGCCGAAGTTCACGATGAAGTCGACGAGCGTGCGCAGCAAGCTCAACGGCGAGAAGTGGAAGAAGGTCAGCACGACGGTCGTCACCGTCAACGGCCGAACGATGACCACGAAGGTCGGCGACCAGCCCGCCGAGCGTGAGAACCTCACCACCGCCCAACTCGACGAGCTGAAGCGGGAGGCCGACCCGCGCTTCCTGACCCGGCAGATCAAGAAGACCCCCGGCGTGTACACGCAGTACGACAAGAAGTCGAAGATGTACAAGCACACCATCGACCTGACGGCGGGCGGCAACTTCATCCAGTACCTGCCCGAGGACGTCGCCGCGCTCATCCCGGACGGCGTCGAGCTCATCGGAGCCAAGCTGGAGGCCTACTCCGACGCCAAGGAGCACCTGGTGTACGCCTCCCTCAACGGCGCGAGCACCATCGGCGCCGTCGGCATCGGCGTCCTCCACACGAACATGAAGTAGGCGGTGAGCGCCCTCCGGGCGGCCGCTCGGGACTGCCCGGAGGGCGCTGCAGGACCGGTCCGGACCTCCTACGCGTCCCGCGGCAGGCCGAGGATGCGTTCGCCGATCACGTTGAGGTTGATCTCGGTGGTGCCGCCGCCGATCGTCATCGCCCGCGACGCCAGCAGGTAACGGGTCCACCGGGTGCGCAGCGGGCTCTTCCAGCCGCCGGTCAGGACGCCTTCGTCGCCGAGCAGCTCGTAGCCGAACTCCGTCACCCGCTGGCCGTGCTCCATCGCGACGAGCTTGCGGACGGTGGCCGTCGCGCCCGGGTCGGTGCCCGAGAGCTGCTTCATCGTCGCGCGCAGGCCGAGGAGCTGGAAGGCGTGCTCGTCGGCGGCGAGCGCGCCGAGGCCGCGGCGGACCACGGGGTCGTCACCGAGGCCCAGCTCGTCGATCAGCCGGACCAGCTTCGGCAGGTCGCCGCCGAGCTGGAACGACGAGGTGAGGCCGACCCGCTCGTTCGCGAGGGTGTTGCGGGCGACCTGCCAACCCGATCCGACGGGGCCGACGACGAGGTCGTCGGGGACGAAGACCTCCTCAAGGAACACCTCGTTGAAGACCGCGTCGCCCGTCGCCTCCCTGAGCGGCCGGATCTCGACGCCCGGCGCGGCCATGTCGACGAGGAAGTAGGTGATGCCCTCGTGCTTGGGCGCGTCGGCGTCCGTGCGGGCCAGGCAGATGCCCCAGGCCGCCTCGCGGGCCAGGGACGTCCAGATCTTCTGGCCGGTGATCAGCCAGCCGCCCTCGGTGCGCTCGGCGCGGGTGCGCAGGCCCGCGAGGTCGGAGCCGGAGCCCGGCTCGGAGAACAGCTGGCACCACAGGAAGTCGCCGCGGAACGTCGGCGGGAGGAAGCGCTCCTTCTGCTCCTCGGTGCCGTACTGCACGAGCGACGGCACGACCCAGGCGCCGATGAGGAGCGGCACCGCCTTCACCTTGGCGGCCTTCAGCTCCTGGGAGATGACGACCTGCTCCAGCGCCTTGGCGTCGCGGCCCCAGGGCCTGGGCAGGTGCGGGGTGACCCAGCCGCCTTCGGCCATCGCCTTCCTGCGCGCGGTCTCGTCGAGCGCGGCGAGGTCGGCGACCTGCGCCCGGATCTCGGTGCGCAGCGCCTCGGCCTCGGCGGGCAGCTCCAGCGCCATCTCGCGGCGGACCCCGGCGAGCGCGAGCGCGGCCAGGCGGTCTTCCGGGGAGTTCGCCTTGTCGCCCTTCACCAGCGCGCGCAGGGTGAGCGCGCGGCGGTACACGAGGTGGGCGTCGTGCTCGTAGGTGTAGCCGATGCCGCCGTGGGTCTGGATGTTGTCGGACGCGCAGGAGACCGCGGCGTCGGCGGCGAGGACGGCCGCCGCCTCCACGGCGTAGGGGTCGAGGGAGCGGGCGGCGTCCCAGACCGTCGCCCTGGCCCGCTCGACGAGGACCTGCATGCGCGCGAGCTTGTGCTTGACGCCCTGGAACTGCCCGATGGGACGGCCGAACTGCTCCCGCAGCTTCGCGTAGGCCACGGCGTCGTCGAGGGCGCGTCCGGCGACACCGCAGGCCTCCGCGCCGAGGATCACGGCGGCGAGCGCGCGCACGTCGCCGACTCCTTCGACGGGCGGGGCGGTGACGTTCTCGACGGTCACGGACCCGATGCCGCGGGTGAGGTCGAGCGCCTCCTGCGGGGCGACGGTGACGTCGGCGGCGTCCAGGAGGACCCAGGCGCCGTCGACGGGCAGCAGGAACAGGTCGGCGCCCTCGCCGGCCAGGACCGTGCGGGCGGTGCCGGAGACCGTGCCGCCGTCGCGGACGAGGTCGGCGGTCAGCGCGACGGCCGCGGTGCGGGACCCGTCGGCGAGGCCGGGCAGCACCTGCGCGGCCACCGAGGAGTCCGCGAGCAGCGCCGCCGCGAGGACCGTGGGGGTGTACGGGCCGGGGACGAGGCCGCGGCCCAGTTCCTCCAGCGCCACCGCGAGTTCTACGAGGCCGAAGCCCTGCCCGCCGTGCTCCTCGGCCACGTGGAGGCCCAGGAGGCCCTGCGCGGCGAGCGCGGCGGAGAAGGGCGGGAGCGGGCGCCCGGCCCGCACCTCGGCGTCCTCGACGTGCCGCGCGACGAAGCCGCGGACGGACGCGGCAAGAGCCTCGTGCTCCTCGTTGAGACCGATCGCCAATGAAACCAGCTCCTCACCAGTAAAGATAAGGAGCAGGTTACTAGAATCTGATTCGGTGGACTGGGCGGGCCGGTCCCCGATCCCGGATCAGCCGATGCGCAGGCCGTCGACGACCGCGTTGATGTCGGGCCACAGCTTCTTGGCGGTGTTCGGCATCGACATGAACAGCAGCGACGGGCTCTTCTTGCCGGTGTCCACGAGCGCGGTCACCACGATCTCGCTCTTGGCCCTGATCGGCGTCCGGTCGAAGCTGTACTGCGAAGCCACCAGCCAGCCCTTGCCGCCGTCCAGGTTCAGCTCCTGGGAGGCGATCGGCTTGTTCTTGTGCGGGAACGAGTAGAGCTGGGCCTCAAGGCCCGCGGCGACGAGCTCCGTCTTGTCCTGGAGGGACGTGCCGGACCCGGCGAGCCGCTTCTCGACCGGGCCGAGCGGCTTGGACAGGATCGTCCCGTACCAGAGCTGGGTGCCCTTCTGCTCCGTCACCATGATCTGCTGCCCGGACCAGCCCGCCTGGAAGAGCTTGTTCTTCTTCGTCGGGACCGTCCACTTGCCGCCGAACGCCGGGTAGGTCAGGCCGGAGGCCTCGTCCGCGACCGCGCCGGCGACCGGGGACCCGGTGCCCTTGAACCGGCGCAGCTCCTGGAGGGGCTGCTGCGCGGCGGGATCCTTGGTCAGCTTCGGCGCGGGGGCCTGGGTCGTCACCGAGGGTCCGACCCTGGCGTCGTCCTCGGCGGCCGAGTCCTCGCCGCCCAGCACCAGGAAGCCGAGCACGGCGAACGCGGCGAGGGCCACGACGCCCACCCCGGCGATGAGGTAGGTGCGGCCGCGGTCGCGGCGCATCTCGTTCTCGTCGAAGCCCGCGTTCTGGACGCCGGCCTGCTTGTTGGCCTCGGTCTCCTCGCGCATCCAATCGGGCATGCGCCAGTTCCCGCTGGAGGGGATGCCCGCCTTGACGGGACCGGCCGGCCCGGACATGTCGACGCCCGCGTACCCGGCCACCCCGGGACCGTCGTCCAGCCCGCCGAGGTCCTCAGCCTGGCCATCCGATTGCGGATGTCCGGAATCGGAGTATCCGGCCGACTCCGCGGCGACGACCGCTCGCTCACCGGACGCACCCGCGCCACCGGCGCCACCAGCGACGACCTCATCGCGATCGGCGGCGTCAGCGCCGACCACCGGATTCTCGGCACCAGAACGGGTAGGCTCGGCGAACACCGCCTGCGGTCCCGTCCGAGGCTCTACGGCCTCGCCACCCTCACTGCGCACGGCGCCACTTTCGGCCTCGTTTTCCGGACGCCCCGAAAGCTCCCCCTGATCGGACATGCGGCACAGGCTACGCGAAGATCAAGATTCTGGACGCCGCGAGTCGATAACAACTTAGAACCCCCCTCCCCCACACCCCCCAAACCCCCCATAACCCTCACCCCAAGTGCCCAACAACACACCCCACACCCCCCACCACCCGACGACACACCCACCCCAGACATCCCCCGCTCCCGTCCCATCTATCCCAGCAACCCCACCCCCAACACCACACTCACCCAAGCCCACAAGGCGGGCCCGCCACGAAACGCGCAGCGAAGGCTGAGCCCCGGCACTCCACGGTGCCCCGAGCCCACAGGGACCGGCAGGCCACGAAAGCGCGGCGAAGGCGGCCGACGCGTCCCTAGCCCCGCGACGACGGTCGCTGAGGGCGGGGCCCTGAGAGGTGGGGCCCTGGGAGGGGAGGGGCTGTGGTCGTGCGCGGGCAGCGGTCCTTGACGGCCCCGACGGTGTATCGAGGTTCCCGCCTCCGTCGTGGGACCTCGCCCATCGCCCCTCGCCCTCTTGAAATGGTGAGCGGGTCGAGGAGGCGTCGCCGGGGCAGAAGGGGGCGGGGATCGCCTCGGAAGGGCGTCCACTGACGCGGGGGCCGACCTGCCTGCACGGGAGCCGAGCAGCCTGCATTTGAGTGCTCATGGCGAGGGCGCAGGGTCGCGACGGGGACGCTGCTGCCGACCCCGTTCGTGCCCGCTTCGCCGGAGGCCTCGGGTCTCGCCCAGAGCCGGGAGAGCCACGGGTGAGGGCGAGGCCAGGGCCAGGTTTGCGGCAGGCGGCGGCAGGCGGCAGGCAAACGAAAACGCCCTTCCACAGGAGTGTGGAAGGGCGCAACCGTCACGGGGGCGTGGGGGTCTCCCCCACATCGGGGGGTTCGGGGGGTCGCCCCCCCGATGAGACCGGAACGAGCCGTGGGAGCGCGCCCTAGGCCGAAGGCCAGGGCGCGTGAACACGGCTCGTCACTCGTGGAGGTGCAGGGAATCGAACCCTGGTCCTACAGCAGTGAGACAGGTCTTCTCCGGGCGCAGCCTTGCTTGGCGTTTTCTCAGCCCCAGTGCTCTTGCAGGCTAGTCACTGACAGGCTCAGTCGCTGTTTGGTTTCCCCACCTCCCCCGCGACCGGGGCGGTGGGTTGAGTCTCCTAACGATGCCGGATCCTAGGTCGGAGACTCTCCTAGGCCGACAGAGTCGCTACTCGCCTCAGGCGGCGAGGGCGAACTCAGTGCGCTTAGAGTTGGCACTTATTGGTTTGCGATCTCGGGATTTACGAGGTCGTGATCGCAACCCTCGGCCCGCTTCTCCTGGCACGACTACCGCAGTCGAAACCAGTCACCCCCATGTTCAGTTATCAACAACTCGATCCTATCCGGTGAACACCGCAGGTGCCAACGGCATTCCCGGACGGAGGCGGCCGGAGCCCGTCCGTCCGGGGTCGGCCCGGCCGGATCGGGGTCCGGTCAGGCCTCGTCGGTGGGGATCCCGGTGCCGTCGCTGGGGATGGTGGCCGGGGCGTTGATGAAGGCGGAGGCGATCTGGGCGGCGTTGACGTCGCCTTCGACGGCGAGGGCGATCCCGTACTGGTTCTGGTAGTACCCGAAGAACCAGGAGACGACCTTGCCGTCCTCGCCGGTGACGGTGTCGGCGAGCCCGCCCTGGAACTTGCCCGCGGCCTTGGCGCTGCCCTTCCCGACCCCCAGCTTCATGATCTTCTGGAGCTCGTTGAGCATGCTCGGTTCGACGAACCGGGGGGTGATCGCGGCGGTGCTGGGCGGCGGGTCCTGGATGAGCCGGGGCTCGCGCCAGGTCCCGTTCTGCAGGGCCGCCGCGAACAGCGCCATGGTGAGCGGGCTGACCTTGACGGCGCCCTCTCCGACGGCGAAGCGGGCCTTGTCGGCCTCGGTCTGGGGGGTGAGGCCTTCGGACTTGGCGTGCTTGACGTTCGACAGGGCCCAGGAGGTGCCGGCGTCGAGGCCGAACGTCTGGAGCGCGCCCGAGAGCGCGGTGGGGCTCGCGGCGGCCCCGTCTCGGGCGAGGGCGGTCCGGCAGCCGGTGGCGATGTTCAGGCCGAGGGTCGACTTGGTGCGCGGCTTGGACTCGGAGAACAGGGCGCCGCCGACGGTCTCCTCCTCAGTGCACTCCGAGGCCGTCTCGGACGTCTGGTTCTCGGCCATCAGGGCCGCGGCGATGACGGGCGAGAAGGTCGTGCCGGGCGAGTACAGCCCTTCGAAGGCGAGGTTCTTGCCGCCGGTCATGTGGTTGGCGGCGGCCTGCACGTCGCCGGTCTGGCTGCGCACCACGACGAGCGAGGCGGGCTGACCGAGCGCGCGCAGCGCGTTCTCGGCCTTGGCCTGGATCCTGCGGTCCAGGGTGGTGCGGACGGGCATGGGCTCGCGCGGCGTCAGGTCGTCCTGGCCGGCGGTGGCGACCTCGGCGTCGGCCTCGCTGAAGTCGCGGATCTCCGTGCGCTTGGTGCCGTTGGCGTCGAGGATCACGACCTTGACGGCCGGAAGCCCCGCCAGGCGCCGCTGGAACAGCAGCTGGAGCCCGGACGAGCCGACGGTGTCCCCCGGCTGGTAAGGCGCGCCGACCTGGCTGAGGACGTCCATGGTGGCCGGGCCGACGACGCCGAGGAGCTGCTCGGCCTGGACGGGCTGGGTCTCCATGGGCTTCGTGCGCAGCTGCACGCCGGGGACCCTGCGCAGCTTGCGCGCGCGGGGGTCGCCGTTGGGGAGCGCGGCGAGCTGGAGGAACTCGCGCGGCTTGGCGGAGGAGATCCGGCCCTTGAGGCGGTCCTTGTCCTGCTGGGTGATGGCGCCGATGCCGTCGACGGTCGCCTCGATGTCGGTGAGCTGGTCGGGGATGACGCCGAAGACGTCGGTCTTGACCGTCTCCAGCATCGTGCGGCCCTTGTTGTCCTGGATCACTTCCCGGTTCGGCGACTCGCTGATGACGGCGAGCCGCTCGCCCTCCCGGAGCCCCGGGTGGATCACCGACGGGCTCCAGACGACCTTCCACACGCCGCTGATCCGTTTGAGGTTCATCTGCCCCTGGTACTCCAGGGGCCGGCCGTTCTCGCCGAGGTCGATCCGGACCTGGAAGCGGGCCGCCGCGGTGTCGTCGCCGGTCTTCTCGATGCGGCCCTCCTCCTCGGGGCCGCCCGGGGTGCTCTCGGGCCGCAGCCGCAGCTTCAGGGAGACCGCGTCGAGCTGGGTGCTCACGCCCTCAAGGGCCTTCGCGACCTTCTCGGGGTCGCCGGTGGTGTGCTCGGCGGCCGCCTCGTAGTTCCTGACCTGCCAGGCGACGAGGAAGTCCTTGACCGTCGTGAAAGGGGAGGCCTGGGCGCACGCCGACAGCAGCCCGGCGAGCATCACCCCGACCGTCGAAGCCCCGACGACCCTGCGTGTCCTGCTCACTTCACCGACCCCGGTTCCGCGCCCTGAGCTGCCGGGCCATCTCCCGGTCGGCCTCACGCTGGGCGATGGTCTGCCGCTTGTCATGCGTCTTCTTGCCTCGGGCGAGTCCGATCTCGACCTTGGCCCTGCCGTCCTTGAAATACAGGGCGAGCGGGATGAGCGTCAATCCCGGTTCGTTCGTCTCTTTGAGGATCTTGGTGATCTCACGCCGGTTCAGCAGGAGCTTGCGGGTCCGGCGGGCCGTGTGGTTGGTCCAGGTGCCCTGCGAGTACTCGGGGATGTGGATGTTGTAGAGGTAGACCTCGCCGTGCCCGTCGACCGCGGCGTAGCCGTCGACGAGGGACGCGCGGCCCTGGCGCAGCGACTTGACCTCGGTCCCGGTGAGCACCATGCCCGCTTCCCAGGTGTCCACGATGTGGAAGTCGTACCGCGCCTTCTTGTTCTGGGCGATGTACTTCTGGCCCTGCTCCCGAGGCACTTGCTCTGCTCTCCCCTACCTAGGCTCCGGACAGTCCTGCGAGGACGGTCCGGGCGCGCTCTTCTGCGTCCGACTGCTCGGCCGCCACATCCGGTTCGACACCGGTCCCTTCGAGGTTATGGCCGTCGGGGGTCTCATAGCGACCCACGGTCAGTTCCACCGCCGAACCGTCCGGCAGCCGCACCGGCTCCTGCACCGTCCCTTTCCCGAATGTCGGTGATCCTACGAGCACCGCCCGGTCCCGGTCCCGCAGGGAGCCCGCGACGACCTCGGCGGCGCTCGCAGTGCCTTGGTCCACCAGTACGACGACGGGAACCCGCGCGTCGCCGGGAGATGTGACGGTGATCACCTCGGGTCCGGAGGTGTTGCCGTCGTAGACGACGACGGGCCCGTCCTCAAGGAAGGCCGAGGCGGTCTCGACGGCTTCGGTGAGCAGCCCTCCGGGGTTGCCGCGCAGGTCCAGCATGACCGCGGAGCTGCCCGCCACCCCTTCGCGCACCCGCTGCCCGACGCCGCGGGTGAACACCGCGACCCGGATGACGGTCAGGTCGGCTTCCCGCCGGACGCTCACGTCATCGCTCTCGGGCTCGGGATCGACGACCTTGCCCTCGCCGGCCAGCCAGGTGGTGAAGTCGGTGAACTCCTGCGGCGGGTAGTAACGCGCCCAGGGGTCGCCGAGTTCCCGCACCATCGCCATCAGGGCCGCCTGCCTCAGCCGGGTGCGGCTGACGGGGCCTTCGGCGGCCGCGGCGAGCGCGTCGACCGCGTCGTCGAGGACCCTGCCCTCGCCGTCCGCCGGACCCGGGACGCCCGTCCTGGCGGGCTCGACGGACATCGTTCCGAGCGCGTATGCGCCGAGCAGGGCGGCCACCACGGCCGCCCCGCGCGCTGACCGCCGAGGCCTGGACACCTCAGCAGCTTAAATCTTCAGGTAGCGCCGGAGGGTCAGGAACGAGGCACCCGCGCACAGCAGCACACCGACGGCCATCGAGAAGATGATGACGCCCGCGACCTGGGTCCAGGTGAGCTGGGTGGCGAACTGGAGCGAGTCCTGGAGCCGGTCGATCAGCAGGATCTTGCTGCCGACCAGCAGCAGCGCCGCGATCACGCCGCCGACCACGCCGGCGATCGCGCCTTCGAGGATGAAGGGCAGCTGGATGTACATGTTGGACGCGCCGACCAGCCGCATGATGTTGGTCTCCCGGCGTCGGCTGAACGCCGACAGCCGGACCGTGTTGCCGACGATCAGGACCGCCGCGAACACCTGGATCAGCGCGATGAAGAGCGCCGCCCACTGCAGGCCGCCGAGGATGCGGAACAGCTTCTCCAGCAGTTCGCGCTCGTTGACGATCTGGTCGACGCCCGGGCTGTGGTCGGCGGCGCTGATGACCGAGCTGAAGTCCGACGGGTCCTTGAGCCGCACCCGCAGGGAGTCGGGGATGTCGCCCTCCTGGACGGCGGCGATCATGCCCGGGGTGTTGGCGAACAGCTCCTGGAAGCGCTCGAAGGCCTGGGTCTTGGTCTCGTACTCGACCTCGGCGACCTCGGGCAGCGAGTCGAGCGTCGAGATGAGCTCCTCGCGCTGCGCCTCGGTGGCTTCCTTCTTCCCGCACTCGGTGTTCGAGCTGGTCTTCGCGCACAGGTAGATCGAGACGTTGACCCGGTCGTACCAATAGGTCTTGGAGGAGTCGACCTGCTTCTTCAGGAGCATGCCGGTGCCGAACAGCGCCATGGCGATCGCGACCGTGATGACGAGGGAGATCGTCATCGTCAGGTTGCGGCGCAGGCCGATCCAGATCTCCTGGAACACGAAGTAGAGTCTCATCGGGGAATTTCCTCAGTAGGCCTGGCCGTAGACGCCGCGCGACTGGTCCCGGACGACCCTGCCGTCCTCCAGCTCCACGACGCGCTTGCGGAAGGCGTCGACGATGGCGGCGTCGTGCGTGGCCATCACCACGGTGGTGCCGGTCCGGTTGATCCGGTCGAGAACCTTCATGATGCCGATGGACGTCGCCGGGTCGATGTTCCCGGTCGGCTCGTCGGCCAGCAGGATCATCGGGCGGTTGACGAACGCGCGCGCGATGGCCACGCGCTGCTGCTCGCCGCCGGAGAGCTCATCGGGCATCCGGCCCTGCTTGCCGTCGAGGCCGACGAGGTCGATGACCTCGGGGACGACCTTGTTGATGAAACGGCGGGGCTTGCCGATGACCTCGAGGGCGAACGCGACGTTCTCGAAGACGTTCTTGTTGGGGAGGAGCCGGAAGTCCTGGAAGACGCAGCCGATGCGGCGGCGAAGATGGGGGACCTTCCAGTTCGTGAGCTTGTTGAGGTCCTTGCCTGCGACATAGACGCGTCCTTGGGACGGGCGCTCTTCCTTGAGCACCATGCGCAGGAACGTCGACTTGCCCGACCCCGACGGGCCCACCAGGAAGACGAACTCGCCCTTTTCGACGGCGACGTTGCAATGCTGGAGGGCAGGCCGGTTCTGGTTCGGGTAGACCTTGGTGACGTTGTCGAAATTGATCACGGCTGCATCACGGTGCGCCAGTCTAGGGGCTGATGGGCCACGGTGTCCCCCTCGGAGTTGGCTCTGGAGCAGTCTAGGGGTGACACTGGCATGGATAGTCCTTCTTCCGGACATCTGATTCGGCTCGACGACACCGAAGCAAGGGAGGCGCACCGTGAGCTGTGAACACCTCATCTGCGCCCGCTGCGCGCACCCCGTGGAAGAGGGCAACTGCCCGGTCTGCCGGGCCTCTCGGGCCCGCTTCCACCACCACGGCCCGAGCCCTCAGCAGGTCATGATCCTGTGCGCGCTGCTGCTGCTCCTGGCCTTCTCACTCGCCCTGCCGCACCTGGCGGGCTGAGCGGAGCGCGGTCGGCCGCACCGCGCGGCCGACCGGTTTCAGATGCCTTGGGCTAGTTGTCGCCCTCGCCGGCCTCGGCCTTGCGGAGCCAGCGGATCTCGGCCTCCAGGAACTCATCGATCCAGCCGTCGAGGACCCGCTCGGGGTTGCCCTCCTCGTGCAGCGTCCGCAGGTCCTTGACCATCTGGTACGGGTGCACGACGTAGGAGCGGATCTGGGTGCCCCAGGAGCTGGTGCCCTCGCCGCGGAGCTTGTTGAGCTCGTCGGCCTCCTCCTGGCGCTTGCGCTCCAGCAGCTTGGCCTGCAGGACGTTCATCGCCGAGGCGCGGTTCTGCAGCTGGGAGCGCTCGTTCTGGCAGGAGACGACGATGCCGGTCGGCAGGTGCGTGATGCGGACCGCGGAGTCGGTGGTGTTGACGCCCTGCCCGCCGGGCCCGGAGGACCGGTAGACGTCGATGCGCAGGTCGTCCTCGTTGATCTCGACGTGGTCGCTCTGCTCGACGACGGGCACGATGTCCACGCCGGAGAAGGAGGTCTGCCGGCGGCCCTGGTTGTCGTACGGGGAGATGCGGACCATCCGGTGCGTGCCGTGCTCGCCGCGCAGGGTGCCGTAGGCGTAGGGGGCCTTCACGGCGAAGGTGGTGGACTTGATGCCCGCCTCTTCGGCGAAGGAGGTCTCGTAGATCTCCGTCGGGTACCCGTGCCGCTCGGCCCAGCGCAGGTACATCCGCTGAAGCTGCTGGGAGAACGCCGCGGCGTCGACGCCGCCGGCCTGGGCGTTGATCGACACCAGCGCCTCGCGGGCGTCGTACTCGCCGGACATGAGGGTGCGGACCTCCAGCGAGCGCAGGTCTCCCGCGAGGGTCTCCAGCTCGGTGTCGGCCTCGGCCTTGGTGTCGGGGTCGTCCTCTTCTGCGGCCATCTGGTAGAGGACTTCGAGGTCCTCCAGCCTGCCGCGCAGCGCCTCGACCTTGCCCAGTTCGCTCTCCAGGCTGGAGAGCTTGCGGGTGACGCTCTGGGCGTGCTCCTGGTCGCTCCACAGGTCCGGGTCGGCGGCCTGGTCGCGCAGTTCGGCGATGTCGCGCCGCATGATGTCGAGATCCATCACCGCCTCGATGCCGGTGAGCGTCGCGCCCAGCTCCTTGATCTGATCCATGGGGTCGATGGCTGCCACGCGTCAAGCTTATCCGGCTGCCGCGGCGCGCCGGGCGGTCCGGGGTGGTGGCACAATCTGACGCCAGTGGCCGTCAAGATTCGGAAGGGGGCGCCGTGCGGATTCCGGTGATCTGCGCCGCCACCCTGCTGCTGGCCTCCGCCTGTTCCGCGGGCCCCGCCGAGCCGCGCCGGTCCTCCGTGCCGATGGCCGCCACCAGCGCCGACACCCCGCTGACGCCGGAGAGCGCCGCCGCGGCGTTCCACGCCTGGACCGTCAACGACGACCTCGCCCGTGCCTCGGCCGACGGCCTTCTCGCCCAGGCGTGGTCGGAGGACTCCCAGCTCGCGGTCGGCGCCGCGGAGTTCCGGGCGGCCGCGGCCGCCGGGAAGACGCCCGCCAGGCACGCGTACGGCAAGCCGGTGCTGTGGGTGCCGCGGCTGACGGGGTATCCGCAGTGGTTCGTCGCCTCGGTGGAGCGGGACGGGGCCAGGACCCTCATGGCCTTCATCCGCAAGAGCCCGGAGGCGCGGTTCCGGCTGAGCCTCGCGGTCGAGCCGGGCAAGGGCGTCAAGGTGCCCAAGGTGCCCGTCGACGACGAGGGCTACGCCGCCCAGGTGGGCTCGGCGGACCAGAAGGGCCTGCTCACCAGCCCTGGCGCGGTGGCGTCACTCCAGGCGGCGGTGGCCGACGAGGGCCCGAAGAGCTTCTCGGCCCGGGTCCTGAAGGAGGGTCCGTACACGACGGGCCTGTTCAACGCGCACAGGAAGGCCGCGCAGAAGGCGGCGAAGGACGGCCTTGAGCTCAGCAGCACGTTCACCGTGCCGGTCCAGCCCGTGTTCGCGCTGCGCGCCTCGGACGGTTCGGTGCTGGTCCTTTACCCGCTGACCCGCGACACCTCGACGATCCGGGAGAACGCCTCGGACACCTCGCCGGTCCCGGTGCCGAAGGAGTACCGCTACCTCCTGCCGGCCGGCGGCGTGTCGCCGACGTTCGGGACCGGTGGGCTGCACGAGATCGGCAGCCTCCAGTTCGCGGCCGTGGTGCCCGTGTACAAGGGCGGGGACGAGCGCCCCAAGGCCGCCGTGATCGCCCATGGCGGGGCGGTCACCCGGATCAATTCATCCTGAACGCAGTGTGATCGGCCAAGTACTGTGCGATGCTTCCGGGCGACGCACAGTCCATCACCCAGCGAGGCCCTTCATGCGCACTGCGTACACGGCACTGGCCGTTCTCCCGCTCATCCTCAGCTCCGCCTGCGGCGGCGGCGCGGAAAAGGCCGCCGACGCCGACGCGCCACCCGCTCTGACCCTGGACCAGGCGAAGACGGTCCTCAGCTCCTACCAGACGACCTCGGCGAAGGCCGCGGGCTCCCTGAACGCGGCGCTGCTCACCCCGGTGGAGACCGGCGCCCAACTGGAGATGGACACGGCTGCCTACAAGCTGCTCAAGGCCAACGACAAGAAGGCCCAGGCGGTGACCTACGCCGACCCGACCTACTACATCCCGCGGATCGCCCAGGGGCAGTCGCGCTGGTTCGCGGTGGACGCCCAGTCCGGCACCGACACCCGCCACGCGCTCCTGTTCGTCGAGGAGGGCGACGGCGCGTGGAAGCTCGCCGCCGACCCGCAGCGCAAGGAGGCGACCCCGCTCAAGGGCATCACGCTCGACGACGCCGGGTTCGCCGAGTCCGCCGTGGACGGCCTCGCGCTCCAGCCGACCGAGCTGGCCGACGCGCACGCGGCCCTCCTGACGAACGGCCCGCAGGCGGCCGAGGCGGCAGGGCTCGCCGCCGGTCCGCAGACGACCGACACCTACGCGATGATCCAGAAGATCGACACCGGGCTGAGCCAGGCCAAGGTCGACTTCTCGACCACGTTCGCGCCCGCGGGCACCTCCGCCTACGCGCTGCGCACCGACGACGGCGGCGCCTTCGTCTGGTACGTGCTGCGCCAGGAGGAGAAGTACAAGGGCGACAAGGTCCCCGTCGCGGGCGACCTCGTCGGCCTCGCGCCCAAGGGCAAGGTCAAGAACCTGACCGCGACCACGCTGATCCAGTACCTCGCCACCGTGCCGACGTCCGGCGACGCGCAGGTGACCGCGGTGAGCCGCAAGGCGGTGGAGGCCACCTCCTCCTGACGGGCCGGCCCCTCCCGAGGGAGGGCGGCAGGCCCGGTGCCGGACCTTCTTCCGGCCCCCGGCGCGCCGGCACGGGGCGTCAATGACCGCTGCCCCGCTCCGTGTCGGCGTATGTATGCGAAGGGCGCCCCTGGATGGGGGGCGCCCTTCGTGCTGTGCGGGGACGGTCAGTCGGGCAGGGTGCTCGCCCGGACCAGGGTGCGGATCGCGCGCAGGGCGACCGAGAGGGTCGCCAGGTCGTAGCTGTCGCTCTCCCAGATCTCCGAGAGGGTCTGCCCCGCCCGGTTCACCGCCGCCTGGTTGCGGAGGTTCCACGCGGCCACCCGGGCCTCGGGGTCGCCGGTCGGGGTGTTCGCCAGAACGTCCCTGGCGAGTTCCGCGTGCGCGGCGTACAGGTCGTCGCGCAGGGCCGAGCGGGCCGTCGCCTTCCAGCGGTCGTCGCGCGGCAGCGCGAAGATCCGCTCGCGCAGCCGGGCGAGCTGGAGCCGGTCGCCGAGGTCGAAGTACACCTCGGCCACCTCCTCCACGGGCTTGCCCGTCTCGTGGGCGACCTCCACGAGGTCGAGCGTGGAGTAGGCCGCCACCATGATCGCGGCGCGTTCGGCGAGTTCCGTCGGGACGCCCCGCGCGATGTACATGTCGCGGCGCTCGGCGAACCCTTCGAGGTCCCGCCCGGACAGCAGGCCGGGCATCGCCGTCTGGAGGGTGCGGGCGCCCTCCTGGAACCGGGCGATGGAGGCCCAGATGTCGAACGGGGGCCGCCGGTTGGCGACCAGCCAGCGGGTCGCCCGCTCGGTGAGCTTGCGCGCCTCCAGCAGCAGCTTGGTCTGCGCGGACTGCTCGACCGACCCGCCCAGTGCCTCGACGTCCGACCAGTACCGCTGGAGGTCGAACACGTCGCGCGCCACCAGGTAGGCCCGCGCGAGGTCCGCCGCGGACGCGCCGGTCTCCTCGTTCAACCGGAAGATGAACGTGGTGCCCGAGTTGTTGACGACGTCGTTCACCACCTGGGTGGTGATGATCTCGCGGCGTAGCGGGTGCTCGTCCATCGCCTGGCGGAACCGCTCGCGCAGCGCCGTCGGGAAGTACTGGACGAGCCAGTCCTCCAGGTACGGGTCGTCGGGCAGGGTCGAGTCGGTGATCTCGTCGTCGAGCGTCAGCTTGGTGTAGGCCAGCAGGATCGAGATCTCCGGGGAGAACAGGCCCTGCCCGGCCTGGCGGCGCTCGGCGATCGTCTTGTCGTCGGGCAGCGCCTCGAGCCGCCGGTTGATGCTGCCTTCGCGCTCCATCTTGCGCAGGTAGCGCGCGTGGACGTGCATCATGCTCGCGGCCTGCGCACGGGCGGCGCCGAGGACGACGTTCTGGCGGTGGTTGTCCTGCAGGACCATCTCGCCGACCTCGTCGGTCATCTCGTCCAGGAGGGCGTCGCGCTGGCGGAGCGTCAGGTCTCCGTCGCGGACCGCCTTGTCCAGCAGGATCTTGATGTTCACCTCGTGGTCGGAGGTGTCGACGCCCGCGGAGTTGTCGATGAAGTCGGTGTTCACCAGGCCGCCCTGGCGGGCGAACTCGATCCGGCCGAGCTGGGTGAGGCCGAGGTTGCCGCCCTCGCCGACGACCTTGCAGCGCAGTTCCCCGCCGTCGACCCGGACCGGGTCGCCTGCCTTGTCGCCGACGTCGGCGTTACTCTCGGTGGAGGCCTTGACGTAGGTGCCGATGCCGCCGTTCCACAGCAGGTCGACCGGGGCCAGCAGGGCCGCGCGGATCAGCTCGAACGGGGTCAGCGCGGCCACGCCCTCGGGGATGCCGAGCGCGGCCCGGATCTGCGGGGTGATCCTGATCGACTTGGCCGTGCGCGGGAACACGCCGCCGCCCTCGGAGACGAGGGAGGCGTCGTAGTCGGCCCAGGAGCTGCGCGGCAGCGCGAACATCCGCTGCCGCTCGGCGAACGAGGTGGCCGGATCCGGGTCGGGGTCGATGAAGATGTGCCGGTGGTCGAAGGCGCACACCAGCTTGATGTGCTCCGACAGCAGCATCCCGTTGCCGAACACGTCGCCGGACATGTCGCCGATGCCGACGACGGTGAAGTCCTCGGTCTGGGTGTCGCGGCCCAGCGAGCGGAAGTGGTACTTGACCGACTCCCAGGCGCCGCGCGCGGTGATGCCCATCGCCTTGTGGTCGTAGCCGACCGAGCCGCCGGAGGCGAACGCGTCGCCGAGCCAGAAGCCGTAGTCGGCGGCGACGCCGTTGGCGATGTCGGAGAACGCCGCGGTGCCCTTGTCCGCGGCGACGACGAGGTAGGTGTCGTCGCCGTCGTGCCGGACCACGTCGGGCGCGGGCACGACCTTGCCGTCGACGAGGTTGTCGGTGAGGTCGAGCAGACCGGAGATGAACTCCTTGTAGCAGGCGATGCCGTCGGCCAGCCACTGGTCGCGGTCGATCGCGGGGTCGGGCAGCTTCTTGCCGACGAACCCGCCCTTGGCGCCGGCCGGGACGATGACGGTGTTCTTGACCGCCTGCGCCTTGACCAGGCCGAGGATCTCGGTGCGGAAGTCCTCGCGCCGGTCCGACCAGCGCAGGCCGCCGCGCGCGACGGTCCCGAACCGCAGGTGGACGCCCTCGACGCGGGGCGAGTAGACGAAGATCTCGAACTTCGGCCGCGGCTCGGGCACCTCGGGGATGCGGGCCGGGTCGAACTTCAGCGACAGGTAGGGGCGGCCCTGCCAGAAGTTGGTGCGCAGGGTGCCCAGGACCATGTCGTAGAAGCTGCGCAGGATGCGGTCCTCGTCGAGGCTGGCGACCTCGTCGAGCATCCCGGCCAGTTCCTCGGCGATGGCGTCGCTGCGCTCCTGCGCGCCCTCGGTGAGGGACGGGTTGAGCCGCGACTCCCACAGCCGGACCAGCAGCCGCGCGATCGCGGGGTTCCCGCGCAGCACGTCCTCGATGTAGTGCTGGGTGAAGGCGGTGCCGATCTGGCGCAGGTACTTGGCGTAGGCGCGCAGCACCATGGTCTGCTGCCAGGTGAGCCCGGCGTGCAGGACGAGGGCGTTGAAACCGTCGCTCTCCACCTCGCCGCGCCACAGCGCCATCAGCGCCTCCTGGAACAGGCCCTTCAGGCGGCCCTCCTCCACGTCCGTGACGGAGTGGCGCAGGCCGAGGTCGTAGATGAAGAACCTGTGGCGGTCGGCGGTGCTGATCTCGTACGGCCGCTCGTCGACGACTTCGACGCCCATGTTCTGCAGCAGCGGCAGCACGTGCGACAGGGAGATCGGCTCGCCCCGGTGGTAGATCTTCAGCCGGATCTCGCCGGGCCCCGCCTCGTACGGCTCGTACAGGCTCATGGTGGTCTCGGCGGCCTCGTCGAGGGCGTCGAGCCTGCAGAGGTCGGCGACGGCCGTGCGGGCCGGGAAATCGGCCTTGTAGGCCTCGGGGAAGGCGTCCCCGTACCGGGCGGACAGCGCGCGGGCCGGCTCCTCGCCGACCTGCGCGACGATCGCCTCGGCCAGATCGTCCGACCACGAGCGGGTCGCGGCCGCGAGGCGGGTTTCCAGCTCGTCGGGGTCGACGTTCGGGAGGTCCCGGCCGCGCTCGCCGCGCACCACCACGTGCAGGCGGGCGAGCTGGCCCTCGGTGACCTGGGCGCTGTAGTCGACGGCGACGCCCTCGAACGCGCGGCGCAGGATCTCCTGGATGCGCAGCCGGATCTGGGTGGTGTACCTGTCGCGCGGCAGGTAGACCATGCACGACATGAAGCGGCCGTAGTCGTCCTTGCGCAGGAACAGCTTGACGCGGCGGCGCTCGCGCAGCCGCAGCACGCCCGTGGCGATCCGGACGAGGTCGTCGACCGACGTCTGGAACAGCTCGTCGCGCGGGTAGTCCTCCAGGATCTCGATGAGGTCCTGGCCGTCGTAGGACTCCGGGGTGACCTCGGCGCGCTGGAGGACCTCGTCGAGCTTGCGCTTGAGGACCGGGATGTGCGAGATCGACTCGGAGTAGGCGACGTGCGTGAACAGCCCGAGGAAGCGCCGCTCGCCGACGACCTCGCCGCTCTCGAACCGCTTCACCCCGATGTAGTCGAGGTAGTGCGGCCGGTGGACGGTCGCGCGGCTGTTGGCCTTGGTGAGGATGAGCATCTTCGGCTCGCGCGCCTTCGCCCTGACCTCGGGCGGCATCGCGGCGAAGCTGCCGGACTCCTTCTTCTCCTCGCGCAGGATGCCGAGGCCGGTGCCCGGCACGGGCACGAGGATCGTGCCGTCGTCGGAGAGGTCGTAGTCGCGGTAGCCGAGGAACGTGAAGTGGCCGTCGGCGAGCCAGTCGAGCAGTTCGACGCCTTCGGCGATCTCCTTCTCCGGCAGCGGCGGCGGGTCCTCCCGCACGTCGAGCGCGATCTGGCCGGCGAGCGACTGCATCATCGGCTCGTCCTCGTCGGCCATGTAGACGTCCTTGAGGACGCGCTCCAGATCGGCCTTCAGCTCGGCCAGCATCTCCGGCTCGGTGGTGCGGTCGATCTCGATGTGCAGCCACGACTCGTCGACGTCGTCGAGGATGTCGCGGCTGTGCCGGAAGCTGATCAGCCTTCCGTCGGCGTCGCGGTCGACGCCCATCAGCGGGTGGACGATCAGGTGGACGGCGAGCCCGTGCCGGTTCAGCTCCATGGTGAGCGAATCGATCAGGTAGGGCATGTCGTCGGTGACCGCCTGCACCACACTGTGCCCGGGGTCCCAGCCGTATTCCTCCACGCCGGGCGTAAAGACCCGCAGCAGGGTCTGGCCCGGCTTGCGCCGCTCGCCGAAGTGGCGGTGCCCGAGGGCGGGCCCGCACACGTCGGCCGGGTCGCGGGGCAGCAGGTCCTCCGGGGCGACCTGCCGGTAGTACAGCCTAAGGAAGTCCTCGACCTGCTCGACCTCGCGCGGTTTGGCGCAGGTCTGCGCCGCCCGGCGCAGCAGATCGTCCTTGGCTTCGTCGAGTGTGCCCATGGTCGGCAGCGTTT
The DNA here is from genome assembly GCF_054783995.1 of Actinocorallia aurea. Lineage (NCBI taxonomy): Bacteria > Bacillati > Actinomycetota > Actinomycetes > Streptosporangiales > Thermomonosporaceae > Actinocorallia > Actinocorallia aurea. The sequence goes on along the minus strand of NZ_BAAGPQ010000024.1, from coordinate 128,881 downwards.
CCCTTCATCACTCCGTTGTGATGCCGCATGCGTACCACGCCCACCCTAAACCTCCCGGCACCGGGTCCGGGTCTCGTCTCCCCCGGTCAGGCCCGTACCCGCTGCCCCGTGGTCCCTGTTCCACCCGCCGTGCCGGGGTCCGGCGTCGCGCTCGTCGTCGGCTCGACGGTCTCCTCCGGCTGGGTCGGCTGCGTCGTCGGGGGCTGGCTCGTCTCGACCGGGGGCTCCGGCGACTCGACGGGATCGTCGTCGTCGGGGTCGTTGGTCGTCTGCGACGGCTTCGGAGTCGGCTTGGTCGGCTTCGTGGTCGGGGTCTGGCTGTCCTCCGCCGTGGGGGAGGCCGGGACGGTGATGGTCGTCGGCCCTCCGTCCGGCGCCGTCGTCTTGATCGTCTTGGACGGCCCGACCTCGCGGCCCGGGTCGACGCTGGTGGACGACGACGGGAGCGGCATCTCGGCACGGGCGTCGTCCGTGGAGGCGACCTTGTAGATCACGAAGCCCGCGCCGCCGGCGGTGAACACCGCGAAGGAGACCGCGGCCGCGGTGATGAACCACGGCACCTTGGCGGCGCGCCGCTGGCGCGCCTCCCGCCGCGGGTAGACGCCGGGCGCGGGCGGCAGCTCGCCGCCGCGCGCCGACCACTCGGCCGGGCTCATGCCCTGGACCCTGGTGCGGGAGGGGTCGAGCGAGGTCGCGGTCGGGTCGCCCTGGACGGCGAGGGCCGCGCCCGCGTTCAGGATCGCGGTGGGCTCGTCGCCCGGCGCGATCACCGGGGTGGGCGTGTCGGCGTGGCCGAGGAGCCGCATGAGGAGGTCGCGCGTCGACGGGCGGTCCGCGGGGTTCTTGGCGAGGCAGTCGGCGATCAGCGCGCGGAGCGAGCCCTGCAGGTTGCCGAGCTCCGGCTCGTGGTTGGCGATCCGGTTGATCACGGCCATGATCGTGTCCTGGCCGAACGGCGGCTCGCCGGTGGCGGCGTAGACCATCGTGGACGCCCAGCAGAACACGTCGGCGGCGGTGCTGACCTCGCCGCCCTCGACCTGCTCGGGCGACATGTACGAGGGGGTGCCGATGACCCGGCTGGTCAGCGTCGTCGAGGAGCTGAGGGCCTTGGCGACGCCGAAGTCGATCACGCGCGGGCCGTCGGGGCCCAGCAGGACGTTGTGCGGCTTGAAGTCGCGGTGGATGATCCCCGCCTGGTGGATCGACACCAGCGCCGTCGCGGTGCCCACGGCAAGGCGCTCCAGGTCGGCCTCGTCGAGCGGGCCGTCCTGCTGGACGCGGGCCTGGAGGCTCGGGCCGGGGACGTACTCGCTGACGGTGTAGAACTGGTCGCCGTCGGCGCCCACGTCGTAGAGGCGCGCGGTGCAGAACGGCGCCACCTTCTTGGCCACCTCGACCTCGCGCAGGAAGCGCTGGCGGGCCTTGTCGTCGGCCTCCAGGTGCAGCAGCTTGATCGCGCGCGGGTCGCCGCCGTCGACGTGCCGGCCGAGGTAGACGACGCCCTGACCGCCTTCGCCCAGCCGCCCCTCGATCTGGTACTGGCCAAGGCGCAGCGGATCATTGGACCGAAGCTCCGCCACCATAGTTGGTCTTCCCCCGTCGTCGCCGCCTTACGGCACCCTTCGCCGCACCGGGCCCGGCCGCTCACCCTTGCCGTTCCACTCCGCGTATTCCGAGTGGACTGTACAGGCGGGAAGCCGGGGAACGCAGTAGAGCACCTTTTTGGAACAGGACGCCCCAAGACCCCCCAGCCGTTGCCCGAGACCGGGAATTGATTTCCCACGCGGGACTTGACCAGGAATTTTCTGATCCACACCTGGGGCCTCGGTGACTTGCCTCACATTCCATCAGGGCGGGACCGGCATGTCAGCCCCTGACCGTCCGCGTCGCGCGCCCGTCGGAAAGCCACGGGGCTCCTGTGACGCCTGGACCTCGGGATACCCCGATAAATGACGGTTCCATGAGGAAACGGTGACGAAAAGACGACGAATCAGTGGCTTTTTGGATACACTGGACCGGCACCGCGCGGACCTCCCGGAAAGGGCGCTCGGCGGGCCTCGGCTAGGGCCGGGTGAGCCGGTCGACGGCGGTGAGGACCGCGCGGGTGTCGGCGAGCGTCGGCAGCACCGCGTCGGCGCCCGCGGCGCGCAGTTCGGTCTCGGTGGCGGTGCCCGTCGCGACCCCGAGGCACCGGGCGCGCGCGATCTGGGCGGCCCGCACGTCGAGCGGATGGTCGGCGACGAGCACCGTCGCCGACTCCGCGATCGTGGTCTTGTAGGCGGCCGCAGCCTTGATCCGCGACGTCTCGATCGTCGCGCCCTTGGGGTAGACCGGCGAGAAGTAGCCGCCGACCGCGAGGTCGAGATGCCGGTCGAGGCCGAGTTCGGCGAGCTTGACGCGCGCGGTCGCCTCCAGCGAGCCCGTCAGGACCGACTGCACCGCGCCCGGCAGCCGCCCGGCGGCCTCCAGTGCCTCCGCGGCCCCGGGCAGGGCCCGCGCGTGCGCCCGCACCCTGTCGCGCCGGACGGAGAACGCCCGCGCCAGCGCCGCCGCGAACGCGTCGAGGTGGTCGTCCTCGGTGACCACCCCGTTGAACGCCAGGGTCTCGAACACGATCTCCGACTCGGTCCGCCCTGCGGTCGGCGCCATCCGCTCCATCGGCTGGCCCGTGACCTCCTGGAACGCCTCGGCGTACACCTCCCGCGTCACCCGCCCCGCGTCGAGCAGGGTGTGGTCGACATTCCACAAGATCAACCGATGTTGGCGCACCAGCACATGATGCCAGGGCCGGGGCCCGCCTTACACGGGCCGTCACTTCATGTGCGGGTACCTGTGGTCGGTGGGCGGCACGAAGGTCTCCTTGATGGCTCTGGGGTTGGCCCAGCGCAGGAGGTTGAAGACCGAGCCCGCCTTGTCGTTGGTGCCGCTGGCGCGGGCGCCGCCGAACGGCTGCTGGCCGACGACGGCGCCGGTGGGCTTGTCGTTGATGTAGAAGTTCCCGGCGGCGAAGCGGAGGCGGGCCGCGGCGTCGGCCGCGGCGGCCCGGTCGCGGGACATGATCGAGCCGGTCAGGGCGTACGGGCTGACGGACTCCATCTGGGTGAGCATGTCGTCGTAGCGGGCCTCCTCGTAGACGTGGACGCCCAGGATGGGGCCGAAGTACTCGGTCCGGAAGATCTCGTCGGCCGGGTCGTCCGACGCCAGGATCGTCGGGCGGACGAAGTAGCCCTCGGTGCCGTCGTAGCGGCCTCCCGCGACGAGCTCGACCCCGTCCGACCCCGCCCGCTCGATCGCGGCCCGGTGCTTGGTGAACGCCCGCTCGTCGATGACCGCGCCCATGAACAGCGACAGGTCCTCCGCGACGTTGCCCATGGTCAGCGACTCGGTGACCGAGACGAGCTCGTCCTTGATCTGCGCCCACAGCCCCCGCGGGACGTAGGCGCGCGAGGCCGCCGAGCACTTCTGCCCCTGGTACTCGAACGCGCCGCGCACCAGCGCGGTGACGAGCGCGGCGGGGTCGGCGCTGGGATGCGCGACGACGAAGTCCTTGCCTCCGGTCTCCCCCACCAGGCGCGGATACGACCGGTAGCGGGCGATGTTCGCGCCGACCTCGGCCCACAGCCGCTGGAAGGTGCCGGTCGAGCCGGTGAAGTGGATGCCGGCGAGGTCCGGGTGGGGCACCGCGGCCTCGGCGACCGCCTCGTGGTCGCCGGTCAGCAGGTTGACGACGCCGGGGGGCAGTCCGGCCTCCTCCAGCAGCCGCATCGTGAAGTGCGCCGCGAACGCCTGCGTCGGCGACGGCTTCCAGACGACGGTGTTGCCCATCAGCGCCGGGGCCGTCGGGAGGTTCCCGGCGATGGACGTGAAGTTGAACGGGGTGATCGCCAGGACGAAGCCCTCCAGCGGGCGGTACTCCATCCGGTTCCAGATGCCCGGCGCGTTGCCGGGCTGCTCGGCCATGAGCTGCCGCGCGTAGGCGACGTTGTAGCGCCAGAAGTCGATCAGCTCGCAGGCCGCGTCGATCTCCGCCTGGAACGGGCTCTTGGACTGGCCGAGGACCGTCGCGGCGTTGAGCACCTGCCGCCACGGCCCGGCCAGCAGGTCGGCCGCGCGCAGGAAGATCGCCGCCCTGTCGTCGAAGCTCAGCGCGCGCCAGGCGGGGGCCGCCGCGCGGGCCGCCTCGATCGCGGCGGCGGCGTCGGCCGCGGTCGCGTTGTTCATCCGGCCGAGCACATGGGCGTGGTTGTGCGGTTCGACGACGTCGATGCCGCGCCCGCCGCCCGGCCTGCGCTTCCCGCCGATCGTCATCGTCAGCTCCAGGCTCGCCGAGCCGAGCTCCTTGATCTGCGACTCCAGGGCGGACCGCTCGGGACTGCCCGGCGCGTACGACCTCACCGGCTCGTTCTGCGGAACCGGGACGTGGGTGACGGCATCCATATCCGGTCACTACCCCGCGTCATGACCGCGGCAACCGCGTGCGGCTCAGCCCGCCAGAACCCAACGCCCGCCCTTGTGCCGCATGACGTACCGGGCTTCGGCCGGGCTGGTCGGCGCGCCGAGCGGCCAGGCGAGGTCGGCGGCCTCGAAGACCCACGCGTGCGGACCCTTCCCGGAGGGCGCGCCCACCTGCACCGCGCGCAACCGCGCCCTGTCGTCCTCGGTGAGGCCGGCGATCCAGGCGGCGCAGGCGGCGCCCAGACGGGTGAGGGCGTAGGCCGGGGCCACCTGGCCGCACACCTTCGCGCGGCCCGCTCCCGCGCCGCGCAGGACGCGCTGGAGGGCCTTGCGCGCCTTCTCCCCCTTGCTTCCTCCCGAGGTCGCCGGGGCCTGGGACGCGGTGGCGTCTCCGGCGAAGAGCGGGAGTTCCGGCTCCGCGGTCAGCGGCGGCATCGGCGGCGGGGCCTGGCCCGCGCCGCACCCCGCCAGCAGAACCGCCGCGCATCCTGCGGCGACCGCCCGTCCCAGCACGTCAGACCCCTTTCCGCGCCGGAACCTATCGCCGCGGCGGCCCCGAAGTCCACCGGCCTTCGGCGCTGGAGCCCACCGGGCCTTCGGCGCTAGAGCCTGGGCCTTCGGCCCGGGAAGCAGCGCAGGCGGTCCCGCGGGTCACCGCGCGCTGGTGATGCCCGTGCCGATCTTCAGGCCGCCCGGAACGGCGACCGGGAGCCTGCCCTGGGGCACCGCCTTGCCGGTCAGGACCTTCGCGAGGCCCTTCACGGAGGTCGCGCTGGAGGAGTAGGTGGCGACGGCGGCCTGCGCCTCCCCGGTCTGGCGGAGGCCGTAGGGGCTGCCGAGGACCACCGCGACGACCTTGCGCCGTTCGGCGAGGGAGGCGATCTGGGCCGCGGTGTCCGAACCGGGGGAGACCGCGGTGACGACGTGGGTGGGCGAGTCCGCGCCGCCGATCTTGACGCCCTCGGCCTGCAGCGCGGCGGCGACCTTGTCCGCCTCGGGGCCGGAGACGTAGACCTTGCCCTTGAGCGGTAGGACGTCCTTGTCCCGGACGACCGTCACGGCGCGCGTCGCCACGTCCAGGGCCACGGCGCGGTGCTCGGGGGTGCGCTGGGCCGCCGCGGCGGCCGAAGGGTCGACGTCGGTCCCGGAGAACAGGCCGCGCGACTCCTTCAGCGTGAGGATCCGGATGACCGCGGCGTCCAGGACGTTCTGCGAGATCCGCCCCTTCTTCACCGCCTTCACGAGGGCCGCGTGCGTCGCGGCCGGGTCCGGCGGCATGAGCAACAGGTCGGCGCCGGCCAGCACCGCGCGGACCGCCGCCTCCGGCGCCCCGCCCTCGACCTGGGCTCCCGCCATCTGGAGCGAGTCGGTGACGATGACGCCCCGGTACCCCATCTGCTCGCGCAGCAGCCCGGTGAGGATCTTCTTCGACATCGTGGCGGGCTTCCCGCTCTTGTCGAGGGACGGGACGACGAGGTGCCCGGTCATGATCGCGTCGACGCCCGCCTCGATCGCGCTCCGGAACGGCGGCTCGTCGATCTCCTGCCACTCCTTCACCGAGTGGCCGATCTCGGGGAGGCCGGTGTGGCTGTCCACCGCGGTGTCCCCGTGGCCGGGGAAGTGCTTGGCCACGGCCGCCACCCCTGCCGTCCGGTAGCCGTCCACCGCCGCGGCGACGAACCTGCCGACGGCCTCGGGGTCCGACCCGTACGAGCGGACCCCGATGACGGGGTTGCGCGGGTCGACGTTGACGTCGGCGACGGGCGCGAAGTTGAGGTTCACGCCGATGGCCTTCAGCTCGGCCCCGGTCGTCATCGCCGCCTGGCGGGCGAGTTCGGGGTCGCCGGTCGCGCCGAGCGCCATCGCGCCGGGGAAGGCGGTGGCGAAGTCCGTCCGGGAGACGATCCCGGTCTCCTCGTCGACGCCGAGGAACAGCGGGATCTCGGACTTCCCCTGGAGCGCCTGGGACAGCTCCGCGGCCTTGGCGGGGGTCTTGAGGTTGCCGGGGAAGTAGATGAAGCCGCCGACCTCGTAGTCCTTCACCAGCTTCGCGCCGTCGGCCGCGTCGCGCACGGTCGGCAGCAGGAGCTGGCCCACCTTCTCCTGGACGCTCATCTGCTCGACCAGGGTCGCGGCGAGCGGGACGGGTTCGGGCGTGGGCGCGGCAGTCTCGGCCACCGGTGGGTTCTCACCTCCGGCGCCGGACGAGCAGGCGGCCAGCGCGGTGCATCCGGCCAAGGCGGCGGCCGCGAGCCGCGCCACGGTGCGTGTCCTCATGACGACTCCCCCCATGCACGGGGAGGGTAGTACCCGTCCGCACCCTCTCGCGCCGCCGCACACGCCGCACGGCGCGCCTTTGCCCGAACCTGCCCGGCTCAGGCCGCGGCGAGCCGCCGGATGGCCATCCGCGCGGCGCCCGCGGCCCCGTCGCCCGCCTCGCAGGGCTCCCGGGTGAACCGCTCGCGGAGGCCGGCCCGGACGAGGTCGGCGACCATGCCCCCGCTCAGCACCGACCCGGCCATGACGATCGGCGCGTCGGGGTCGCCGAGCGCGGGCGTGATCGCGTCGACGTCGAGGAGCAGGGAGTCGGCGGCCTCGCGGACGATCCGGTAGGCGACCTCGTCGCCGAGCGCGGCGGCCTCGCCGACGACCGGGCCGATCTTGCCGAGGGCGGCGGGCGGTGCCCCGTAGACCTCCCTGAGGATGGCCTGGGGCAGCCCCATGGGCGGTGGGGGCAGGGGGCGTCCGAATCCCGGCGGCTCTTGGCCGGATCCGGCCAGGACCAGGGAACGGGGCCTGAGTCCCGCGGTCGCCTCCCGTCCCAGGAGCGCCTCGGGCACCGTGTGGGCGAGGAGGGTTTCGGCCCCTCTGCCATCCATTGCGGCGAGTGCGGCTTTCACCCCCTGGCGTCCGATCCAGACGGCGGAGCCCTCGTCGCCGAGGAGGTAGCCGTAGGCGTCGGCGCGGGCGACGATCTCGCCGTCCCGGATGACCGCGGCCCCCGCCCCGGTCCCGGCGAACACCACGATCCCCGAGGTGGCGGCCGTCCCGGACGCGAAGTTGATGGCGATGTCGGTGAAGACCTCGGGCTGCCCGGCGATCCCGAGCTTCTCCCACGCGCGCTGCGAGGCCGAGACCAGGACGGGACGGCCCGCGGCGCCGGCTCCGGCGATGCCGAAGACCCCGCCGAGGACCGCCGAGGGGTCGAACCCGGACATGGCCTCCGACAGCGCCTCGCCGAGCGCCCGCTCCGGGTCGCCCCCCGAGTTCGGATTGGCCCCCGGGCCCCGGCCTTCCCCGACGACGGTGCCGTCGAGGGTCGCCAACGCGCACCGGGTGTGGGTGCCCCCCGCGTCGATCCCCACGACGTACGGTTCCGAGCCGGACAGCGGACCGCTGAGCGGCACGTCGATCGGGCTGGCGAAATCACTCATCACATCACGTCCGTAAATACTTAGGCGTTGACGCGACAAACCCCTTGTAAGAAACTTTCTTCCATGAGGAAACCCGAAGGTCAAGACACGGGACACGAAGCGGGACACGCGGCACCTCCACTGAGCACGGTGGTCAGAGTCCGGTCACTGCTGCCGAACCTCCCGCCGGCCGAGCGACGGGTCGCCCAGAGGGTGGTCGACGACCCCGAAGGGGTGGCGGGCTCGACCATCACGGAGCTGGCCCAGGCGTGCGGGACCTCGGAGACCACAGTCATCCGGTTCTGCCGGGCGATCGGCTTCGGCGGATACCCGGAGCTGCGGCTGACGCTCGCCACCGAGGCCGGCCGCGCCCAGTCCGCGTCCGGAGGGAAGGTGGTCGGCAGTGACATCGGACCGGATGACTCTCTCGAAGAGTTGGTGGAGAAGGTCACCTTCGCCGACGCCCGCGCGGTGGAGGAGACCGCGGCGCAACTCGACCTCACGACCCTGGCCAGGGTCATCGACACCGTCGTGGCGGCCCGGCGCGTGGACGTCTACGGCGTAGGCGCCAGTGCCTTCGTCGCCCTCGACTTCCAGCAGAAGCTGCACCGCATCGGCCACACCTCCTATGCGTGGTCCGACGCACACATCATGCTGACGAGTGCGGCAGTTCTCCAGCCTGGTGACGTCGCAGTGGGCATCTCGCACAGCGGCACCACCGTCGAAACGTTGGACGCGCTGGCGGTCGCCGCCGGGCGCGGAGCGACCACGATAGCCCTCACCAACTTCCCCAAGAGCCCCATCGCCGAGCACGCCGACCTCGTGCTGACGACGGCGGCGCGCGAGACGACCTTCCGCTCGGGCGCCACCGCCAGCCGGCTCGCCCAGCTCACGGTCATCGACTGCGTGTTCGTCGGCGTCGCGCGGCAGACCTACGAGCCGACCAAGGAGGCCCTGGCGGCCACCTACACCGCTGTTCACGGCCGCAGTATCCGGCCGGAGAGGAAGAGGCGATGACCGAATTCACGTCCAACCCGCCCACCGAGTTCCCCGTCGACCCTCCCGTCCATCTCCCCTCCACCCCACCCGCCCATCTCCCCTCCACCCCACCCGCCCAGCTCCAGGTCCAGCCCCCCGTCAGCCTCCCCATCGACCTCCCGACCGAGCGCCGCAACCCCCGCACCGCCGAGATCGACACGCTGCCCACCCTCGAAGTGCTGCACCGGATCAACACCGAGGACGAGCGGGTGGCCAAGGCCGTCGCCGAGGTGCTCCCCCAGGTCGCCGACCTCGCCGACCTCGCCGTCGCCGCGCTGCGCCGAGGCAACCGGGTGCACTACTTCGGCGCGGGCACCTCAGGCCGCCTGGGCTTCATCGACGCCGCCGAACTCCCCCCGACCTACGGCACGCCCCCCGAGTGGGTCGTCGCGCACCACGCGGGCGGCACCGCAGCCCTGTCGTGCGCGGTCGAGGGCGTCGAGGACGACGTCGCGCTGGGCGCCTCGGACGCGGGCGCGCTCCGCCGCGGCGACGTCGCGATCGGCATCGCCGCGAGCGGCACGACCCCCTACGTCGTGGGCGCGCTGCGGCACGCCGCCGCGATCGGCGCGTCCACCGGGCTCATCTCGGCGAACCCGTCCTCGTGGTTCGGCCGCGAGGTCGACGTGCACGTAGGGCTGGACACCGGTCCCGAGGTGATCAGCGGCTCGACCAGGATGAAGGCGGGCACCGCGACGAAGATGGTGCTGAACGCGTTCTCCACCACCGTCATGATCAGGTTGGGCCGCACCTACTCGAACCTCATGGTGAGCGTGAACGCGCTCAACTCCAAGCTGCGCAGGCGGCTCATCCGCATCCTCGTCGAGGCCACCGGCCTGGACGCGCGCACCTGCGAGCACGCCCTCGCCGAGGCCGGCGGCGACACCCGCGTCGCCCTCGTCACCCTCCTCGCCGACGTGCCCCCCGCACGCGCGGCCCGCGCCTTGGAGGACGCGGGCGGCGCGGTCAGGGAGGCCCTGCTGGTCCTGGGGGACGTCAGAAGAGACACCGCTTAGAAGAGACACCTCCTAGGCGAGGTACCGCCTAGGAGAGGTACGGCCTGAGCTCCTGCCGGGCCAGCGTTCGGATGTGGACCTCGTCCGGGCCGTCGAAGAGCCGCATCGCGCGGACCCACGTGTACATCGCCGCGAGCGGCGTGTCATCGGAGACCCCCGCCCCGCCGTGCACCTGGATCGCCCTGTCGATCACCTCGTGCGCGATCCGCGGGACCACGACCTTGATCGCCGCGATCTCGGTGCGCGCGCCCTTGGCGCCGTGCCTGTCGATCAGCCAGGCGGTCTTGAGCACGAGCAGCCGGGCCTGCTCGATCGCGATCCGCGACTCGGCAATCTGCTGCTGGACGACGCCCTGCGAGGCCAGCGGCTTGCCGAACGCGACGCGGTCGGCGGCCCGGCGGCACATCAGCTCAAGGGCCCGCTCGGCCATGCCGAGGGCGCGCATGGCGTGGTGGATGCGGCCGGGACCGAGGCGCGCCTGGGAGATCAGGAAGCCGTCGCCCTCCTCGGCCAGGAGGTTCGAGACCGGCACGCGGACGTCCTCGAAGCGCAGCTCGCAGTGGCCGTGCTGGTCGTGCCGGCCGAACACGGGCAGGTCGCGCACGACGGTGAAGCCGGGGGTGTCGCGGGGCACCAGGATCATCGACTGCTGGCGGTGCGCCGGGCCCTCGGGGTCGGTCTTGCCCATGACGATGAAGATCTTGCAGCGCTCGTCGGCGGCGCCGGTGATCCACCACTTGCGGCCGTTGATGACGTACTCGTCGCCGTCGCGGACGATGCTCATCTGGATGTTGGTGGCGTCGGAGCTGGCGACGTCCGGCTCGGTCATCGCGAAGGCGGAGCGGATCTCGCCGTTCAGCAGCGGCTCCAGCCACTGCTTCTTCTGCTCGTCGGTGCCGAACAGGTGCAGGGTCTCCATGTTGCCCGTGTCGGGCGCCTGGCAGTTGAGCGCCTCGGGGGCGATGTCCGGGCTGCGGCCGGTGATCTCGGCGAGGGTCGCGTACTCCAGGTTCGACAGGCCGCCGAGTTCGGGCAGGAAGAGGTTCCACAGGCCGCGCTTGCGGGCCTCGACCTTCAGTTCCTCGACGATCGGGGGGAGCGCGTGCGGGTCGTTGACCGCGCGCCACTCGGCGTAGGCCTTCTCTGCCGGATAGACGTGGGAGTCCATGAACTCCAGCAGCTTGGCCTGGTACTCGGCAGCCTTCGGGCTCAGTTCGAAGTCCATGCCGGAAGTCTCGCACCCGCCCGTCAGCTCGCACTTACCGGGGCGGGCACAAGTGACTCGCGAGTCAGCTCTACCATGTCCGGTATGACGATACGTGCGGTGATCACCGACTGGGGCGGTGTCCTCACGTCCCCGCTGAACGACGCGATCAAGGTCTGGCTGGCGGCCGACCGCATCGACACCGAGGTCTACAAGACGACCATGCGGACATGGTTCGCGCACGCCTACGCGGGTGAGCACGCCGCGTCGGCCTACTCGGGCGGCAACCTCATCCACGCGTTGGAGGACGGCTCCCTGCCCCCCGCCGAGTTCGAACGGCTGCTGGCCGCCGAACTCGTCACCGTCGACGGCGGGGCCGTGTCCGCCGAAGGCCTGCTCGACCGGATGTTCGCCGCGTTCGACCCCATCGAGCCGATGTACGAGGCGCTGCACGCCGCCAAGGCGGGCGGGTTCCAGACCGCGCTGCTGTCGAACTCGTGGGGCAACACCTACCCGCGCGAGCTGTGGGCCGGGCTGTTCGACACCGTCGTCATCTCCGGCGAGGTCGGCATGCGCAAGCCCGCGCCCGAGATCTTCGCGCACACCCTCGACGCGCTCGGCCTCACCGCGTCCCAGTGCGTCTTCATCGACGACATCGCCGAGAACATCGCGGCGGCCGAGGCGCTCGGCCTCACCGGAGTGCTGCACACCACCGCGCGCGACACCAGGACGGAACTCGCCGGGCTGCTCGGGCTGCCCCTGTAGCCGGCGCGGTCAGGCGACGTAGCCCCAGGTCCGGCACATCGGCAGCAGCTCCTCGGGGATCTGCGCGGTGTCGGGCAGCTCCCGTCCGGGCTGCACCCGGCCCGTCACGATCTTGTCGCGCCAGTCGCCGATGCCCTTGACGATCGGGCCGTGGTCGCGGGAGCCGTACTCCAGCATCGCCGGCGACCACTCCACGCCCAGCGCGGCGCAGAGCTCGCGCGTCACCTTCTCCGGGTCCGAGACGAGTTCCTCGTAGCGCACGGTCGGCCCGGACAGCTTGGCGCGGCAGCGCTCGACCTGCTCCATGTACCGCAGGGTGTGCGGCACCGCCCTCGTCCAGGGCCGCTCCTCGGGGTCGGCCTCGTGCCACGACAGCGCGATCGACATCGGGTGCCGGATGAGGAAGATCCACCGGGCGTCGGGCCAGCACTGCTGGATCCGCCACCACCCGAAGGCGTTGCTCGGGGTCTTCTCCACCATGATCTCCTTGCCGTGCCGCACCATCTCCCGGTGCAGCACGCGGTCCCACAGCAGATGCTCCAGGTCCGTCCTGCGCAGCTCGGACGCCTCCATCGCCATCCGCACCGGCGGCGACTTCAACTCCACGCCCATCCGGCGCAGATGCATCTCGTGCGGGGCGTGGATGCGGGGATGGCTGTCGAGCATCATCCGCAGCAGGGTCGAGCCCGAACGCACCGACGACAGCAGGAAGACCGGCGCGCGCAGCAGCCTGTCGGCCTCGGGGAAGGCGGGCGGCCGCGCCTCCTCCTGCTCCACGGCCGGGGGCGGCCCCTGGGCGGGCACCGCCCTGCGCACCTCGTATCCCGTCCGCCTCACCAGTTGGTCCTGCACCACATTTCGCCAGTTCACCCGGCGAACGTAGAAGGGGTTGCCTACGCGTCGGCGAACGGTACGTGGACTTCCCGTGAACGTCCATTACCGGGCATGAACCACCGTGACGGACGATCACTCGTGAGAAGGGGGCGGGCGGCCCCTGGCGCGCCCGCGGCCGGGTGGCGTTTCCCGGCCGCGGACGGCGCCATCGCGAACGCCCCGAAGGGCGGGGCCGAGCCGATCCCTCATCGACGCGGTCGCGATGCACAGCCTGGCGCGCTGCTCACTCCACCTTCGCGCCTTCGGGACCGGTCCACCAGGCACCTTGGCCCTATGGACCCATAAGGCCGCCTTATGCCCGGAGGTCGGCGGCGCAGGCCATAAGCTGGTCCGATGGGGGAACGCGGGCCGCTCGGGCACCGGGTGCCGGACCTCGCGGCGCTGGAGCTGCTGCTCGCCGTCGCCCGGCTCGGCAGCCTCGGCCGCGCGGCCGCCGAACTCGGCATCTCCCAGCCCGCCGCGAGCGGCCGGATCCGCACGATGGAACGGACCCTCGGCGTCCCGCTCGTCGATCGCTCCCCCCGCGGCTCCACCCTCACCCACGCGGGCGTCCTCGTGACGGACTGGGCCCGCCGGATCGTCGAGGCGGCCGAGGCCTTCGACGCCGGGGCGCAGGCGCTGCGCTCGCACCGCGACTCCCGGCTCACCGTGGCCGCCAGCATGACCATCGCCGAATACCTGCTGCCCGGATGGCTCATCGCGCTGCGCGCCGCCCGGCCCGGCACCGCGGTGTCGCTGCTGGCCGGGAACTCCCAGTTCGTCGCCGAGCGCCTGCTCGCCGGGGACGCCGAACTCGGATTCGTCGAAGGGCTCTCGATGCCCGCCGGGCTGGCCGGCACCGTCATCGGCGGCGACCGCCTCGTCGTCGCGGTCGCGCCCGCCCACCCGTGGGCCCGGCGGCACGCCCCGGTGACCGCCGAGGAACTCGCCGCGACCCCGCTCATCCTGCGCGAGGAGGGCTCGGGCACCCGGCAGGTCCTCGACGCCGCCCTGTCCTGGCACGCCGCGCCGCTCCTCGAACTCGCCTCCACCACCGCGGTGAAGTCGGCCGCCGCGGGCGGGGCTGGCCCCTGCGTCCTCAGCGAACTCGCCCTCACCGAGGAACTCGCCATCCGCCGCCTCGTCGAGGTCCCCCTCGCCGACGTCTCGCTCACCCGCCGCCTGCGAGCCGTCTGGCGTCCCGGGCCGCCGCCCGCGGGCCCCGCCCGCGACCTCCTCGCCCTGGCCCGCACGGCCCGGCCGACCTCCGCGCAGGCCGCGGACCCCGTGCCACGCACCGCGGCGCCGCCGAACTGATCGGGTCCGAAGACCACGATCCCTGCGCCGCCGAAGGCACCGCGAACGAACAGGTGCGACACTGTGGGGATGCGCGTCTACCTTCCGTCCACCCTGCCGGAACTCGCCCGGGCCCTGGCCGACGGGGAGATCACCGTCCACCGCGCCTACGCGGTGACGCCCGCGCTGCGCGAGTGGTACGCCGACGGCGACACCGAGGAGCTGGAGTACGCCGCGATGCTCGCCGCCGCCCGGGCCAGCCTGCGGATGCTCGCCGGCGACCTCGCGGCGCCGAGCCGCCGCGTCGTGCTCGCCGCCGAGGTCCCCGACGGCTCCATCGCCTACGAGGGCGGCTACGAGAACCTCGGGGAGAGCGACCGCGCCGAGGTCCGTCTCCGCGACGTCGTCCCCATGAAGAAGATCGTCTCCGGTCATGTCGACGACCCCGGGGCCGCCCTCGACGTCCAGGCCGCCGCCGTCGCCCTGGGCGCCGCCGACCAGGGCGACCTCGACGCCCAGTTCACCGTGGACGGCGCCGAAGGCCACGAGCTCATGTGGTTCGCCACCCAAGAGCTGCCCGACCTGCGCTGATCGCGCGAACGCAACTCGTGCAGCGGACGCACTCGTACGCAAGGGGGTCCTTGAGGTGGAGCCGGCAGACGAGCTGTTCGGGTTCGTCGAAGTGCTGCTTCCGTTCCTGCGCCAGGTCGAGACCGCCGACGGGCTGAGCTCCTCGGCGTCCTCGGTGCTGTACCGCCTCGTCCGGATCGGCCCGCAGCGGCTGACCGAGCTGGCCCGCGCCCAGGGCGTCTCCCAGCCCGGCATGACCCAGCTCGTGGGCAGGCTGGAGCGCGACGGGTACGTCCGGCGCACGGCCAGCGCCGAAGACGGGCGCGGCGTCCTGGTCGAGGTGACCGAGACAGGGCGCGCCCTGTCCCAGGGCCGCCGCGCCGAACGCGTCGCCCTGCTCGCCGGGATGATCGCGGACGCCCCCGCCGAGGACCGGACCGCGATCGCCGCGGCCCTCCCGGCCCTCACCAGGCTGATCGCCGCCCGCCAGACCACGTCGTGATCTTTGCCCGCCTCCGCCGCCGGATGCACCCGCGTGAGGGCGCTCGGCGGAGGGCGGCCGCCGATGCGCCGCACCGGAGGGGCGGCCCCCGCCGCCCCTCCCGCGCCTCGCGTACCTAGTCCAGCGGTTCCTCCACGATGAGCGTCACCCGGTCGTCCGCCGAGAGGTAGGCACCGCTGACCCGCGCCGTGTCGGACGGCTTCCACGGGCGGGCAGGGATGTCGATCGTGCCGGTGCCGTCGTCGGCGAGCCACCCCGCGGCGTAGGAGACCCCGAGCCCGAGCCCGGTGACCTTCGCGACGGCCTCGGCGACCGTGCTCCCGCGCAGCTCCGGCGGCTCGTCCCCGCCCGCCTTCCCGGCGAGCTCCTCGCCGCCGTTGAGCACCGTGTCGGGACCCACCTCACCGGAGATCACCGCCCTGACGTCGCACTCTTCGAGCGGAACGTCCGGACCGCAGCCCTCGATGCGGATCTCCATCGGCGCGCCCCCTCGGTCGGCCGGGTCCTTCGGCGTCGCGGCGGGCTGCCGCGGCCCGCCTTCGGCCGTCAGCGTCCCGACGAGCTGGAAGACCCCGCCGAGGTCGGCTCTGCCGTCCTTGACCTCGATCTCCCAGCCGTCGCCGGTCCGCTTGATCTCCCAGGCCGCCGCGGGCGCGGGCTCGGAGGCCGGCGCGAGCACCAGCGCCGCCGCGGTGGCGGCGGCGGCGACTCCGGCGAGGCCCACGCCCAGTCGCAGGGCAGGGACCCGCCACCGGGGCCGCGGAGCCGTGTTCGTCGTGGCGATCACGGCGAGCAGGTCGGCCCGGGCCGCGGCCTCCGCCGCGGCGCCGAGCGCGGGAAGGTCGGCGCGCAGCGTTCTCACCTGGTCCAGCTCGTTCGTCTCGTTCATGTCCCGTCCTCACTCGCCGTCGGATCGGCGCCGCCCAGCGCGGCGCGCACCTTCGCCCGGCCCCGGTGCAGCCGGGACCGCACGGTCCCGATCGCGATCCCGAGGGTCCCGGCCACTTCGTCATAGCTGAGCCCGCCCCAGGCGATGAGCAGCAGCACGTCGCGCTCACCGCGCGACAGGCGCGCGAGCGCCCCCGCGAGCGCCCGCTGCTGCCCTCTCGCGTCGACCCGGCTGACGACCCCGTCGTCGAACGCCTCGGCGACCGGGTCGACGCCCGTCCGCTCCAACGCCCGCAGGAACCGCTTCTCGGCCCGGTGGTGCCGGGCGATGAGGTTCGTCGCGATCCCGTACAGCCAGGGCCGCGCGTTGTCCCGGGCGGTGTCGTACCGATCTCTTCGCCGGAACGCCACAAGGAACGTCTCGCCCACCACGTCGTCGGCGTACTGCGGCCCGAGCCGCCGCGCCACGTACCCGTGAACATCCCGTGCATACCGGTCGAAGAGCTCAGCGAACCGCTCAGGCGCGTCCCGCGAAAGCCGAATCAGCTCCGCGTCGCCCACTTCCGTCAACAGCTCCACACCCGCTCTTCCCCGAACCCCCCAAAGAGGTTCCACTGAAGAGCTCCCAGAAGAGCGCACCCACACGGGTCGATTGAGAGAGCACCACCAGCGCATCCACGCTCGAGTCGTTTCCAGGGAGCGCCGAAGGCGCGGCCGGTCACGTGATCGGGCAGCCCAGGGCGCGAAAGCGCCCGATCACCCGCCAGACCGCAGGCCACCTAGGGCCGGAGGTCTGGCCAGCGAACACAGCTACAGGCCCAGAGTCTCCAGGGCGGGGAGGGCTGCTCGGGCGGCGGCTCGGGCGTCGCCTGCGATGCGGGCGGCTCGGGCGGCGCGGGCGGCTTCCTGGCATTCGGCGTAGGTGTGGGCGGCCAGGGCGGCGCGGACGAGCGGCAGCGAGGGTGAGCTCATGCTGAGGCTGGTGACGCCCAGTCCGGCGAGGACGCACGCCATGACGGGGTCGGCGGCGGCTTCGCCGCACACGCCGCAGCCCTTGCCGGCCTCGGTGGCGGCGCGGGCGGCGTGCGCCATGAGGTCGAGGAGGGCGGGCCGCCACGGGTTCTGCAGCCGGGTGAGGCTGGAGACCTGCCTGTCGACGGCGAAGACGTACTGGGCGAGGTCGTTGGTGCCGAGGCTGAAGAAGTCGACCTCTTCGGCGATGTCGTGGGCGCGCACGGCGGCGGCGGGCACCTCGATCATGATCCCGGCCTGCTGGATCCCGGCGTCGCGGCACGCGCGGGTGAACACGCGGGCCTCTTCGGCGTCGGTCACCATCGGGGCCATGACGCGGAGCCTGTCGGCGGGCAGCCCTTCGGCGGCCTTGGCGAGGGCCTTGAGCTGGCCTTTGAGCACGTCGGGGTGGCGTCGCAGCAGCCGCAGGCCGCGCTCGCCGAGTGCCGGGTTGGGCTCGACGGCGGCGGGCGGCAGGAAGGACAGGGGCTTGTCGGCTCCGGCGTCCAGCACGCGGACGACGACGCGCGGGAACGCCTCCAGGACGGCCCGGTAGGCGGCGATCTGCTGTTCCTCGCTGGGCGGCACCGCCTCGTCGAGGAAGAGGTATTCGGAGCGGAACAGTCCGACGCCCTCGGCGCCGTTGCGCAGGGCGGGTTCGATGTCGGCGGGGCCGCCGACGTTGGCCAGCAGCGGCACCTGATGGCCGTCCTTGGTGCGGCCCGGCCCGATGGCGCTGCCGACGGCCTCGGCGCGGGCCTTCTCGGCGGCGCGGGCGCGTTCGATGCGCGCGGGGTCGGGCTCCAGGACGAGAGTGCCGGAGGCGCCGTCGGCGAGGACGAAGGCCCCTTCGGGCACTTCGAGCGCGCCGGCGCAGGCGACGATCGCGGGGATGCCCATGGCCCGGGCGAGGATCGCGGTGTGGCCGATCGGCCCGCCCTCCTCGGTCACGAACGCGACGCAGTGGGCGGGGTCGAGCAGCGCGAGATCGGCCGGGGCGAGGTCCTGGGTGATGAGCACGTAGCTCTCGTCGGTCTCGGGCATGCCGGGCACCGCGAAGGCCATGAGCCGGGCGACGGTCCGGTCGCGGACGTCGTCGAGATCGGCGACGCGCGCGGAGATGTAGGCGCCGGAGCCGCCGAGCAGTTCGCGGTAGAACCCGAACGACTCGTAGACGGCGCGGGCGGCGGTCAGTCCCGCGGACACGCCGACGGTGACCTCGCCGGCGAGGTCGGGGTCGCGGGCCATCAGGGCCTGCGCCGACAGCACGTCGGCGGCTTCGCCGCCGGCCGCGGCGGCGCGGGACTCCAGTTCCTGCGCGACCTCTTCGAGCGCGGCGAGCGCCCGTGCGGTCTCGGCCACGCGGTCGCCGGTGAACGGCTCCGCGGGCGGCACGGGGACGGCACCGGTCATCACCCGGACGCGGCCCACGCCTACGCCCGGACTGACTCCTGTCCCCGTGAACTCACGCATTCGGCTCCGTGAAGAGCGTGCAGAGGGAGTCCAGCACCTCGTCGGCGCCTTCGCCCTCGGCGCAGAGCCTCAGCTGCTCGCCCTGCCGGGCGTCCAGCGCGAGCACGCCGAGAATGCTCTTGGCGTTGACGGGCACCTCCGCGAAGCGCCCGATGGTGACGTCCATCGGAGCCTCGGCGGCGGCCTTGACGAACTCCGCGGCCGGCCTCGAGTGCAGGCCGACCAGGGACTCGACCCGCACGTGTCGCTCAGCCATAGTCATGATCCTCGATCCTCCTTCGCGGGTGAATTGTTCCAGACGATCGACTGATCGCTCACCCGCTTCGATGCGAACCTCCCACCGTCCTCGATTTTGATCGAGTGAGGTGAACGGCAGGTGCTCGATGGGACTTTCTGGAGTTGACCCTGGTGAAGGGCTCACTACTTCCAACACTGCCCTTTGCCAGAGGCATTCCCGGCCTATGCTCCGGTCTGGGTTACTTTACGCAAGCCGCGAGGGTTGTCCGGATCGATACCGAGGGTTCTGGCCAGCCGCTCGACCAGGAGCTGCCCCGGGACGATCAGGCCCAGCGGCGCCACCCACTCCGGCAGCCGCGGCCCGGGGAGCGCCACCGAGGCCGCCGACGCCAGCTCCGCGCCCCCGCCGATCCCGTAGACGCGGGCGCCCGCGCCGGTGACCCGGGCGGCCAGGGAGACGGTGCCCTCCAGGGTCGGGCTTCCCTCCGCGCCCAGCACGAGCGCGGGCGTGTCCTCGTCGACGACGGCGATCGGCCCGTGCAGCAGGTCCGCGTACGACAGCCCCATCGCGTGCAGATAGCACGCCTCCTTGAGCTTCAGCGCCAGCTCCAGGGCGGTGCCGAAGGCGATGCCCCGGGCGGACACGACGGTCCCGGGGACCTTGGCCAGCTCCGCGGTGATCTCCGCGAGCGCGTCGGAGCCCTCGGTCTCGGCGATGAGCCTTTCCACCTCGTCCGGCACCCGGCGCAGGTCGTCGGGGTCGACCTCGGCGCCCAGCCCGACGCCCAGGACGGCCAGGGCCGCGAGCTGCGTCGTGTAGGTCTTGGTCGCCGGGACGGCCAGTTCGTCGCCAGCCCTGGTCAGCAGCGCCACGTCGGCGGACTCGGCCAGCGGGGAGCCCTCCCCGTTCGTCACCCCGACGGTGACCGCGCCGCACGCCTTGGCCCACTCCAGCGTCTCGACGATCTCCTCGGTGCGGCCCGACTGGCTGATCGCGACCGCGAGCACCCCGTCGAGGTCGAGCCGCCGCTTGTAGGAGGTGGCTATCGAGGGTGCGGCGAGGGTCCCGAGCCGTCCCGCGTACGCCTCGGCCAAGTAGCGGCCGTAGACGGCGGCGTTGTCGGAGGACCCGCGGGCGATGAAGAGCACCTGGCGGGTGCGCGCGGCGGCGGCCCGCACGGCGTCGAGTTGGGGGAGCAGGTCCGCGACGGTCCGGCGCAGCGCCTCGGGCTGCTCACCGATCTCGTGCCGCATACGGCTGGTCAACACGTCCTCCCTGGACGGATAGGGGGAGATAGCCCGGAAGACAGCCCCGAAAAGAGCATGGCCCAAGCATTGGTCCAGTCTGGACTAGACCAGTACGAACCTTACCCTTGTGAAAGCATGAGAGAACAGCCCCCAGGCGGGCTGTTCTCCCCCACACAGCCCTTTCAGCGAGGCGGTGCCACGCAGTGATCGACGCGACAAGCCCGGTCCCGAAGTACGTTCAGCTCCGCGCCCTCCTCGTCGACCTGATCGAGGAGGCCGGGGCCGAGCCCGACGCCCCCATGCCGTCCGAGCGCGAGCTGTGCCAGCGCTACGGCCTGTCCCGGATGACGGTCCGCCAGGCCGTCGACCAGCTCGTCTCCGAAGGCCGCCTCTACCGCGTCCCGGGCAAGGGCACCTTCGTCGCCCGGCCGAAGATAGACATGCCGCTCCGGCTCAGCTCGTCCTTCACCGCCGAGATGAAGGCCCGCGGCATGACGCCCGGCGCGATCGACCTCGACCACCGCACGGTCCCGGCCTCCGGGCACATCGCCCGCGCCCTCGGTCTCGGCCCCGGGGCCTACGTGCACGTCCTGGAGCGGCTGCGCACCGCCGACGGCTCCCCCATGGCCGTGGAACGCTGCCACATCCCCGCGGCCCTGGCCCCCGATCTCCTCACCACCCGGCTGGCCGGACAGTCCCTCTACGACCTTCTGGAGCGCCGCTACGGGATCTCGTTCGACTCCGGCGACCAGACCGTCGAGGCGGCCATCGCCACCCCGCTCGACGCCGAGCTGCTCCAGCTCCCCCAGCCCAGCCCCGTCCTGCTGCTGCGCCGCAGGTCGTACCTGCGCGCCACCTGCGCCGAGCTGACCGAGTCGACGTACCGCGCGGACAGATACCAGCTGCACACGAGCCTGGACCTCCCCCGGTAGTCGGCACCCCCGAGCGGCTTTCCCGACGATCTACCTCGCCGGGGACATCCGCTGACCGTCTCGCCGCTCTGCAAGATCGGGCGCCGCGCAGGGCCGCGCCCGAGAGGAGGCAGGGGCATGGGACGGGTCAGGGTGTTGCGGCTGGTGCCGGCGATCGCCGACGACGACGGGCCGGACGAGCCGCGCACCGAGGGGAACCTCGCGCTGAAGGACTACCCGTGCGAGTCCGACGGCCTGGAGGAAGCCGCCGAACGCGTCATCTGGGTGGCCGCCGAGGTGTTCGCCGGGCTGCGGCCCTTCCCCCAGCTCGCGCGGCTGTCCACGCTGGAGCTCGCCGAGGTGCTCTCCCGCCAGCGGCACCCCGCGGGCAAGGCCCGCGGGACCGTCCCGCGCATCAGGGGCCGCCGCGTCCAGCGGCCGGGGCCCGGCGTCGCGGAGGTCAGCGCGACCGTCGTGATCGGCGGCCGGATCCAGCCCGTCGCGGTCCGGCTCGTGCGCAGGCGCGGGATCTGGCGGTGCGCCGCGGTGGAGACCGCTCTGCACTGGTGAACCGGAAACGGCGACGCCGCCCTCCCCCCGCTCGGGGGGAGGGCGGCGTCGGCGAAACCGCTCAGGCCCCGCCGTGGCAGCGCTTGAACTTCTTGCCGCTGCCGCACGGGCAGGGGTCGTTGCGGGACACGCCCTCGTACGGGTCGGTGCCCTCGGTGTGGTGCTCGACCTCGCCCTCGGCGGTCGGGCCGGAGAAGTCGAGCTTCTTGGCCTCCGGCTGGCCGAGCGCGCTCGCCGCCACCGCGACGGGCTTGGCGCCGACGGACACCGCCGCGGGCTGCTCCTCCACCTCGACCTCGAGGTGGTAGAGGTAGCCGACCGACTCCTCCTTGATCGCCTCCATCATCGAGGCGAACATGTCGTAGCCCTCGCGCTGGTACTCCACCAGCGGGTCGCGCTGCGCCATCGCGCGCAGGCCGATGCCCTCCTGGAGGTAGTCCATCTCGTAGAGGTGCTCGCGCCACTTGCGGTCCAGGACCGTCAGCACGACGCGGCGCTCCAGCTCGCGCATGACCTCCGCGCCCAGCTCCTCCTCGCGCTTGTCGTAGGCGGCCTGGGCGTCCTCGCGGATCTTGTCGGCGAGGAACTCCGCCGACAGGTTCTGCACCTCGCCG
This sequence comes from Actinocorallia aurea, assembly GCF_054783995.1. NCBI lineage: Bacteria > Bacillati > Actinomycetota > Actinomycetes > Streptosporangiales > Thermomonosporaceae > Actinocorallia > Actinocorallia aurea. The sequence goes on along the minus strand of NZ_BAAGPQ010000024.1, from coordinate 106,797 downwards.
CCGGCCTCCTCGATGAGGTCCTCGGCGCTGACGCTGATCGGGTAGAGCTGCTTGAACGCCTTCCAGAGCATGTCGAGGTTCCAGTCCTCGGCGAAGCCCTCGGAGGTGGCGCCCGCGACGTAGCCGTCGACGACCTCGTCGATCATGTGCCGCACCTGCTCGTGCAGGTCCGCGCCCTCCAGCACCCGGCGGCGCTCGGCGTAGATGACCTGGCGCTGGCGGTTCAGCACCTCGTCGTACTTGAGGACGTTCTTGCGGATCTCGAAGTTCTGCTGCTCGACCTGGTGCTGGGCCGACCGGATCGCCGAGGAGACGATCTTGGCCTCGATGGGCACGTCGTCCGGGATGTTCAGCCGGGTCATGATCGCCTCGACCCGGGCGGAGTTGAACAGCCGCATGAGGTCGTCCTCCAGCGACAGGTAGAACCGGGACTCGCCCGGGTCGCCCTGGCGGCCGGAGCGGCCGCGCAGCTGGTTGTCGATCCGGCGGGACTCGTGCCGCTCGGTGCCGAGCACGTACAGGCCGCCCGCGTCGGCGACGATCTCGTGCTCGCCCTTGACGGCCTCCTTGGCCTTCTCCAGCGCCTCGGGCCAGGCCGCCTCGTACTCGTCCGGCGTCTCCAGCGGCGACAGGCCGCGGGACTGGAGTTCGAGGTCGGCGCGGAACTCGGGGTTGCCGCCGAGCATGATGTCGGTGCCTCGACCCGCCATGTTGGTGGCCACCGTGACGGCGCCCTTGCGGCCCGCCTCGGCGATGATCGCCGACTCCTTCTCGTGGTGCTTGGCGTTCAGCACCTGGTGCGGGACGCCCTCGCTCTTGAGCATCTTCGAGAGCATCTCGGACTTGGCGACCGAGGTGGTGCCGACCAGGACCGGCTGGCCCTTCTCGTGCCGCTCCAGAATGTCCTTGACCACTGCCTCGAACTTGGCGAGCTGGGTCTTGTAGACCACGTCCGCGATGTCGACGCGGCGCGCCGGCCGGTTCGTCGGGATCGGGATGACGCCCAGCTTGTAGATCTTGTTGAACTCCGACGCCTCGGTCTGCGCGGTGCCGGTCATGCCGCCGAGCTTGCCGTAGAGGCGGAAGTAGTTCTGGAGGGTGATCGTGGCGAGGGTCTGGTTCTCGTCCTTGATCGCCACCCCCTCCTTGGCCTCGATCGCCTGGTGCATGCCCTCGTTGTAGCGGCGGCCCTGCAGGACGCGGCCGGTGAACTCGTCGACGATCAGGACCTCGCCGTTGACGACCAGGTAGTCCTTGTCCTTCTTGTACAGCTCCTTGGCCTTGAGGGCGTTGTTCAGGAAGCCGACCAGAGGGGTGTTCGTCGCGTCGTAGAGGTTCTCGATGCCGAGCCAGTCCTCGACCTTCTCGACACCGGACTCCAGGATGCCGACGGTGCGCTTCTTCTCGTCGACCTGGTAGTCGCCGTCGTCGGCGTCGGCCGCGGAGGCGCGGCGCAGGCGCGGGGCGATCTTGGCGAACTCGGCGAACCACTTGGAGTTCTGGTCGCCGGGGCCGGAGATGATCAGCGGGGTGCGGGCCTCGTCGATGAGGATCGAGTCGACCTCGTCGACGACCGCGAAGAAGTGGCCGCGCTGGACGCAGTCGTCCAGGGTCCAGGCCATGTTGTCGCGCAGGTAGTCGAAGCCGAACTCGTTGTTCGTGCCGTAGGTGATGTCGGCGTTGTAGGCCTTGCGCCGCTCCTCGGGGGTCATGTTGCCGAGGATCACGCCGACTTCCAGGCCGAGGAACTGGTGCACGCGGCCCATCCACTCGGCGTCGCGCTTGGCGAGGTAGTCGTTCACCGTGACCACGTGCACGCCCTTGCCGGCGAGCGCGTTCAGGTACGCGGGGAGCACGCACGTCAGGGTCTTGCCCTCACCGGTGCGCATCTCGGCGATGTTGCCCAAGTGCAGTGCGGCGCCGCCCATGACCTGGACGTCGAAGTGGCGCTGGCCCAGCACGCGGCGGGCGGCCTCCCGCGCGGTGGCGAACGCCTCGGGCAGCAGGTCGTCGAGGGTCTCGCCCTCGGCCAGCCGCTCACGGTAGGTGTCCGTCAGCTCGCGCAGCTCCGCGTCGGTCTTCTCGGTGAACTCCTCTTCGATGGAGTTCACCTGGTTGGCGATCCGCTTGAGCTTGCGCAGGACCTTGCCTTCGCCTGCGCGAAGAATCTTGTCAATGACAGCTGGCACTCTCGGAAGCTCCTTGCAGATCGGATAGCCGCGCGGATCGCGACCTGTCCCGTTAGTGAGGCGGCCTTGAACGGAACGCGCCTTCAACGAGTCGGGTGCCTCCCACGCATACCACTCGTAGCCTGTCCATCCTAGGCGAGGTCAAGGATGGTGCAGGTCACCCTCACGCGCAATTCGTAACGTCGGGGATTTCCGCGTGGTTCCCGGAGGCCGACCACGAGGTTTCCCGAAGGTGGCCGCTTGCGGTCAGAGATCACCGGACCGCGTGCTGATCACAGCCGCCCGGCGGCCTTGAGCGCGAGGTAGGCGTCGGCCAGGGCGGGGGCGATCTGGTCGGGGCCCGCGTCGACGACCTCGACGCCGTAGCCGCGGAGTTCGGCGGTGAGTCTGCGGCGTTCGGCCATCGCGCGTTCGGCCGCCGCGGCGTCGTAGACGGCGGCGAGGTCTCCGCGCGCGGCGGCCATCTCGCCGACCCTCGGGTCGGTGACCGCGGCCACCAGCACGAGGTGGCGGGCGGTGAGCCGGGGCAGCAGAGGGATCAGCCCCTCCTCCATCGCCGCGGTGTTCAGCTCTGTGAGCAGGACCACCAGGGAGCGCTGGCGCGACCCGGCGAGCAGCGCCGAGACCATGCCCGCGGCGTCCGACTCGATCAGCGCGGGCTCCAGCGGGGCCATCGCGCGGACCATGGCGGGCAGGAGATCGGTGCGCGAGACGCCTTCCACCCGCGCGCGTACGGCGCGGTCGTAGGCGAGGAGGTCGACGCGGTCGCCCGCCCGGGAGGCCAGGGCGCCCAGCAGCAGGGCGGCGTCCATGGAGCAGTCGAGGCGGGGGATGTCCCCCACCCGGCCCGCCGAGGTCCGCCCGGTGTCGAGGATGAGGAAGATCCGCCGGTCCCGCTCGGGCCTCCACGTCCGCACCACGACGTCGCCGCGCCGGGCCGTCGCCCGCCAGTCGATCGAGCGGACGTCGTCGCCCGCGACGTACTCGCGCAGGGAGTCGAACTCGGTGCCCTGGCCCCGGATGAGGGCCACCTGCTGGCCCGTCAGCTCGCGCAGCCTGCGCAGCTTCGCCGGCAGGTGCCTGCGCGAGGGGAAGCCCGGCAGTACCCGGACCGTCCAGGGCGAGGGCCGGGTGAGCTGGCGTGCGGCGAGCCCGAGCGGTCCCCTGGAGCGGATCGTCACCGACGCCGGCGAGCGGTCCCCCCGCCTCGTCGGGGTGAGGGTGAGGTCGATGCGGCGCCGCTCGCCCGGCGGCAGGTCGAGCTCGGCGGTCCGCGGCGAGGCCCCCGCGCTGGGCGGCCAGGCGTCGCGGACGACCGCGCGCACCCGCCGTGTGCCGGGGTTCTCCACGATCAGCCCCACCTGTCCGGTCTCCCCGAGCCGGATCGCGGTGTCGCCCGTCCGGTGCAGGCCGAGGCCGCGTACGTTGCCCGCAAGGGCGAGGTCGACGGCGACCGCCAAGGCGAGCACCACCACGACCGCCAGGACGACCCAGCCGTGGGGGAAGAGCAGGGGGAGCGCGCAAGCGGCCAGGGCCAGCAGCGCCAGCCGTCCCGTGAGCGCCATTACCGGGGCGTGGGGACGGTGGCCAGGACGCCTTCGAGGACGCCGTCCGCGGTCGCGCCTTCGAGTTCGGCCTCCGGCCTGAGCTGGACCCGGTGCCGGAGTGTCGGCCGGGCCAGCGCCTTGACGTCGTCGGGCGTCACGTAGTCGCGGCCCGACAGCCACGCCCAGGCCCGCGCGGTGTTCAGCAGCGCGGTCGCCCCGCGCGGGGAGGCCCCGAGTTGGAGCGACGGCGACTCCCGGGTCGCCCGGCACAGGTCCACCACATAGGCGATGATCTTCGGATCGACGTGGAGGGTGCGCACCGCCTCGCGGCCCGCGCTCAGCTCCCGGATCCCCGCGACCGCGTTGATCTGGGACAGGTCGCGCGGGTCGAAGCCGAGCGCGTGCCGCTGCACGACGCCGATCTCCTCCTCGCGGGTGGGCAGCGGGACCGTCAGCTTGAGCAGGAAGCGGTCGAGCTGCGCCTCGGGCAGTGGGTAGGTGCCCTCGTACTCGATCGGGTTCTGGGTCGCGCAGACCACGAACGGGTCGGGCAGCGCGTACGACGTGCCGTCCACCGAGACCTGGCGCTCCTCCATCGCCTCCAGAAGGGAGGCCTGGGTCTTGGGGGGCGTCCGGTTGATCTCGTCGGCGAGCAGGAGGTTGGCGAAGACCGGGCCGTGCCGGAACTCGAACTCCGAGGTGCGCGCGTCGAAGATCAGCGAGCCCGTGACGTCGCCGGGCATCAGGTCGGGGGTGAACTGCACCCGCTTGAACTCGAGGTCCAGCGCGCGGGAGAGGGTGCGCACGAGCAGCGTCTTGGCGACGCCGGGGACGCCTTCGAGCAGCACGTGGCCCCGGCACAGCAGGGCGATCGCCAGGCCGGTGACCACCGCGTCCTGGCCGACGACGGCCTTGGCCACCTCGCCGCGCAGCGCGGCCAGGGCCCGCCGCGCGTCGGCCGCGCCCGTGCTGCCCGCGCCGCCCGTGCCCGGGAATGCCGTGTCCAGCACAGTCTCGTCGCTCATCGCACCCGTCTCTCGAGTTCGTCCAAAAGGTCGGTCAGGTGAAGGAGTTCCCGATCGTCCGCCGGGTCAGGACCGTACAGCGCCCAGCGCGCGGTCTGCTCCTCGATGCCGCTGCGCGCGGCCACCAGCGCGCTCACCTCCGCGGCCCTTCCGGGATCTCCGGCGGCGCTGCGCGGCAGCCCGAGCAGCGGGACGAGCCGCTCCCGCGCCGCACCGCGCAGGGCCAGCGCCGCCCTGTCGCGGGCGTGGGCGGCCCGGTAGAGCCGCGCCCTGCCTTCGACGGCCTCCGCCGAACGCACCACGACGGGCAGCCGTTCCATCACCACGGGGCCCAGCCTCCGGGCCCGCCACAGCGCCAGAAGGACGACGGCGATGGCGAGCTGCCAGAAGAACAGCCGTACGCCCGGTGGGACGAGATCGAAGAAGGACTCCTGGCCGACGATGTCCTCGTCTTCCCCGGGAAGGGGCGTGACCAGCCAGTAGACGCCGCCCGGCACGTCCAGGAGGTTCATGCCGAGGGCCGCGTTGCCGCCTTCGGCCAGGGCCCCGTTGGTGAGGGGCAGGCCGGAGCCCATGACCGTCACCGCGTGCGCGCCCCGCACGCTGACGAGGCGAGCGAACTCCCCGTCCCGGTAGCAGGCGGCGGCGCCGGACGGCGCCGAGTAGACGTGGGCCGTCCCGAAGTCGACGGCTCCGGCGGCCGCGGCGAGCGGGCAGCCGGGCTCGACCGCGCCTCCCGGGGCCGTCGTGGTCTCCTCGACGCCCGGGGCCAGCGCCTCCAGCACCTCCGGGACCGGCTGGACGAGCAGCAGCGGCGCCCGGGATCCGGCGAGGAGGTCGAGATCGTCCGCGGTCAGCCGCTCGTCGCGGGTCACCACGAGCAGCCCGTCGGCGGCCGTCCTGGTCGCGGCCTCCGCCGCCGACCGCACGACGGTCACCTCGGTGCCGTGCTCCCGGACGATCTCCGCGAGGGCCCTGCTCCCGACGTCCGTGACGTCCTCGGGGTCGAGGTGGCCGCTGGTCTGCGCGGGCCGCAGGACGGCGAGGAGAACGGCGAGGACGGCCACCGCCGCAAGGGCGCCCGCGATCCCTCGCCACTTCTTGAACCGTCGCCCCGCGACCTGTCCCGCGCTCTCCACCTCGACGGCGGCCGTCACACCGCCTCCAGGGGCCGGGGCTTGGCCGCGCGCACGGCGTCGTCCAAGGCGACGAGCAGGGCATAGCCCTCCGGGGTGCCCGGACGGTCGCCGTACCAGACGTCGTCGAAGACGCGCGCCCCCGGCATGAGGTCCACGGGCAGGGCGTCGGACGCCTCGACGGCGAGCTCCAAGGCGGTGCGGCCGGGCCTGGGCAGGAGGATCGCGCGTTCCTCCAGGTCGCGCGCTATCGCGCGCAGCCTTTCCCGGATCGCCTCGGCATAGCGCCCTTCGGCGGCCATCCTCTCGGCGTCGGACCTGTGGTCGGCCGCGCGCGTCGGAACGTCGTCCAGCAGGGCCTTCTTGGCGCCCGACGGGTTGCCGCGGCCGCGCATCCACCACAGCACCGCGGCGATGACGACGGCGGCGAGGACCACGAGGATCACCATCGTCAGCCCGCCGTCGCCGTGCCCGGCGCCCGGTGAGGGCACGTCCGGCAGGACCTTCTCCAGCCACTCGCGGATCTGGTCGAGCATCTTGTCGAGGAACGACGGCCGGTCCCGGTGGTAGACCGCCTTCTCCAGCTCGCGTTCGGCGAGCTCGCGCGCCTGCTCCCGCGTCACGGGCTCGGCGGCGCTCACGCGGGCACCGCCCAGGGCGCCAGCGGATCCTCGTCGGGCACTTCGCCCTGCTGCTGGATCTCCAGGTCGAGGCCTTCCCTGCGGTGGCGCCGGTCGAGGTAGAGGAGGGCGACGACGCCCGCGTGGAACGGCGTGGTGATCGCGGCGCCGCAGATCCGCCCGGCCGTGTCCAGGGCCAGCGCCGCGGCCGCCGCCCAGCCTTGCGCGTCCTCGCCGAAGAACAGGAACTCGGCGGCCACGAACGGCAGCCGCAGAGCGCTTCCCATGAAGAAGACGATGATCGCGGTGAGCAGCAGGACCAGGAACGTCTTCCACCACTGGCCGCGCACCAGCCGGCGCGCCCTGGACAGCGCGGACCGGATCCCGCGGCGCTCCAGCACCAGGGCGGGCGCCGCGAGGACGCCCAGCGTGTAGACCCAGACGGCCACCGCGCACGCGGCGGGGAAGCCGAGCACTCCGAAGAGGATCCCCGCGGCGGCCGGGCCGTCGGCGACGGCCAGCAGCACGAACGGGACGAGCAGCAGGCCGCCCGCGGCCAGCGAGCCGAACGCGACGAGGCAGGAGACCGCGAGGAGGCGGACCAGATGCGGCCGCGTGTCGCGCCACAGCACGCCCGGCGTGATCTTGAGCCCGAAGTAGCCCCGGGCGATCGCCGGCCCGTAGACCCCGGCCAGCACCAGTACCGCGACCGACGCGACGACGCCGCCCGCGACCGCCGCGATGAACTGGGACCCGAACGAGCGGAGCAGGACGCCGGGGGTCACCTCGCCCGTCGCGTCGCCGCCGGCGAGGAAATAGCCCACCAGGGTCACCCCGACCTGGACGACCGCCACCACCGCGAGCGCGGGTCCGAGCACCGCACGTGGAGAGCGCCGCAGCAGGGCGAGGGCGGCGTCCAGCATTTCGGCCGCGCTGAGCGGCCGCAGCGGGATCTCCCCGCCGAGCAGTTCGGCCCGGTCGCATCGCACGGGGGCCATCCTGCCACGTGTCCCTATATCCACGAGATCGCCAAATCCACCCCTCCCCGATTCCCCGCAAATATCGCTCGTTGTAGGCGAATCGGAACGCAGAGTACCGGTCTCGTGGCCAGATCGTCGGGCTTTCGGTGATTAGCGGCACTGCGACCGGTAAAACGCGGGTAACCTGTGGCTCACCTGGCATCCGGTGGCGGCGCGACGGCGGCTCGGCCTCCTTGAAGAACTGCTTGAGAGGGCTCATGAGGGGACGTGTACTGGTCGTCGACGACGACCTGGCGCTCGCGGAGATGCTCGGCATCGTCCTGCGCGGCGAAGGCTTCGAGCCGTTCTTCGTCCATGACGGGGACAAGGCTCTTGAGGCGTTCCGGGAGGCGCGGCCCGACCTTGTCCTGCTGGACCTCATGCTGCCCGGAGCCGACGGCATCGACGTGTGCCGGCAGATCCGTGCCGAGTCCGGTGTCCCGATCGTCATGCTGACGGCCAAGAGCGACACCGTGGACGTGGTCCTCGGCCTGGAGTCCGGCGCCGACGACTACGTCGTCAAGCCGTTCAAGCCCAAGGAGCTGGTGGCCCGCGTCCGCGCCCGGCTGCGCCGCACCGACGAGCCCGCGCCCGAGACCCTCCAGATCGGCGACATCGCGATCGACGTGGCGGGCCACTCGGTCAAGCGCGGCGACAAGCACATCCCGCTCACCCCGCTGGAGTTCGACCTCCTCGTCGCCCTGGCCCGCAAGCCGCGCCAGGTCTTCACCCGCGAGGTGCTGCTGGAGCAGGTCTGGGGCTACCGCCACGCGGCCGACACCCGGCTCGTGAACGTCCACGTCCAGCGGCTGCGCGCCAAGATCGAGAAGGACCCCGAGCGGCCCGAGATCGTCGTGACCGTGCGAGGCGTGGGTTACAAGGCCGGGCCCGCCTAGCCTCCCCCGGAGGACCACCCCCCATGAAGACCACCCTGCGGCGCATCGTCGCCGGCATCTGGCGGCGCTCCTACGTCCGCTGGCGGCGCTCCATCCAGGTGCGGGTGGTCACCTCCACCCTGCTCATCTCCACGATCGTCGCGGTGGTGCTCGGCGTCTTCCTGATGCAGCAGATCACCACCGCGCTGCTGGACGGCAAGGCCGAGGCCGCCTCCCAGCAGCTCAACGAGGGCCTGGGCATCCTCAAGCGCACCCCGGCCGACGGGAGCGTCGCCGAGAAGGTCGCCAAGGAGCTCGCCGCGCGCAGCGGCCCTTCCGGCCTGTACGAGGTCTACCTCCGCGACGTCCGTGTCGTCACCAGCGGCGGCGTGCCGACCAACGACCTCGACCCCGCGAGCATCCCCCGTCGTCTGGCCGCCTCGCTCGGCGAGGCCGCCGAAGGCGACAAGGTCTGGACGATCGGCGAGCTGTCCCGGCAGTACCACGACCCCGAGCCCGCGCTGATCATCGGCGGCAAGGACGGGCCCTACGAGCTGTACTACCTGTTCCCGCTCGACCAGGAGCAGAAGACGATCAGCATCGTCCAGCGCACCCTCGTCGGCGTCGGGGTCGCGCTCGCGCTGCTGCTCGCCGCGATCGCCTCGGTCGTGACCCGCCAGATCGTCATCCCGGTCCGGCTCGCCGCGCAGTCGGCCGAGCGCCTCGCGGCAGGACGGCTCGAAGAGCGGATGAAGGTCCGCGGCGAGGACGACCTGGCCAAGCTCGGCCGGTCCTTCAACGACATGGCCGAGACGCTCCAGGAGAAGATCTACGAGCTGGAGACCCTCTCCCAGGTGCAGCGCCAGTTCGTCTCCGACGTCTCGCACGAGCTGCGCACGCCGCTCACCACCATGAAGATCGCCGCGGACATGCTCTACGAGCACCGCGAGGACTTCCAGGCCGGGGTGAGCCGCTCCACCGAGCTGCTGCAGAGCCAGATGGAGCGCTTCGAGTCCCTGCTCTCGGACCTTCTGGAGATCTCCCGCCACGACGCCGGCGCGGCCACCCTCGACGCGGAGTCTCTGGACGTCCGCGAACTGGTGCTCAACGCCGTCGGCGACGTCGAGGACGTGGCCGAGCGGCGCGGCAGCAAGATCGTGCTGAAGCTGCCGGGCGAAGCCTGCATGGCCGACGTGGACCGCCGCCGCGTCGCCCGCATCCTGCGCAACCTGCTGTTCAACGCGGTCGAGCACGGGGAGGGCGGCGACATCGTCGTCACCGTCGCGGCCGACCGCGACGCCGTGGCACTGGCCGTCCGCGACCACGGCACGGGCCTGCGGCCGGGCGACGCCCAGCAGGTCTTCGACCGGTTCTGGCGGGCCGACCCGTCGCGGGCCAGGACCATCGGCGGCACCGGTCTCGGCCTGTCGATCTCCCGCGAAGACGCGCAACTGCACGGCGGCTGGCTCCAGGCGTGGGGCGAGCCCGGCGTCGGATCGCAGTTCCGGCTGTCGCTGCCGCGCACCGCCGGGACCGAGCTGCGCGGCTCCCCGCTGCCGCTGGTGCCGGCCGAGGTCGAGCTGAACCGGACGATCATCACCGACCTGGAGGCCGCCGAATGACCCGCCTCCTACGGCCCCTCACCGCGGGCCTCGCCGGGCTCGCCCTGCTGGCGGGCTGCGCGTCGCTGCCCACCGGCGGCCGCGTGTACACGCACACCAACGAGGCCCGCACCGAGCCGTTCGACGAGCCGTACGTCCGGATCGAACCGACCCGGCCGAAGCAGGGCTGGACCCCCGTCGACGTCGTCGAGGGCTACCTGGTCGCCATGGCCAACTTCGACAACGACCGGGCCGCCTTCCGCTCGTACCTCGCCGAGAACGTCGAGTTCGACACCGCGGTCCGCCCGAACGTCAACGTGCTCGACGACGAGGCCTTCCAGGGGCCCATCTCGGTGTCGGAGCGCGGCGACCTGGCCCTGGTCCAGATCATCGGCGACCAGATCGGGCAGATCACGCCTTCCGGGCAGTACCTCGCGGCGGCGCAGCACGCCCATGAGGTGACCTTCACCCTGCGGAAGAACAAGTCGGGTGAATGGCGCATCTCGTATGCGCCGACCGCGTCCGTCGAACTCGTCCTGAAACGCAGCGACGTCGACCGCGCGTTCCGCACCACGAACCTGTACTACCTCGCGCCCGACGGCAAGAGCCTCGTCCCCGACGCGGTCTTCCTGCCGCAGCTCAACCGCTCGGACCTGCCCAGCCAGCTCGTCAAGTCGCTGCTCAGCCAGACGACGCCGTGGCTGCGGGACGCCGTCATCTCCTCGTTCCCGCCCGGCACCCGGCTCCTCGGCGGGAAGGTCAGGCTGGAGGACGACGACGTCGTCACCGTCAACCTGAGCGCCGACGCGGCCTCCGGCGACGTCGACCGGATGTCGGCGCAGCTCATGTGGACCCTCGGCCAGCTCACCGAGGTCCAGTCGCTGCGGCTCCAGATCGACGGCAGGACCCAGCGCACCAGCGACGGCATGGAGGTGCAGACCCTCAAGCGGTGGCAGCCCCTCGGACCGGACGCGCCCTTCGACGAGGTCGCCGCCAGCAAGTTCCTGCTCGACGAGACCGGACACCTGTCCATGCTCCAGGGCAAGCAGCCGATGCCCATCCCGTCGCTCCAGAAGCGGACCTTCCGGGAGCCCGCCGTCGCACTCGACGGGCGCGAGTTCGCGGCCATCTCGGGCAAGTCCCTCCTCGTCGGGGACTCCTCGACGGGCAAGGTCTCGGAGGTGCTCAAGGCCGAACAGGGCGCGACCCTGTTGAGGCCGTCCTGGGACCGGCACGGCTACCTGTGGATCGTGCAGAACAAGGGACTTGCCTCGACGCTGTGGCTGCGCGCCCCCGGCGCCGTCAAGGCCGTTCAGGTGCCCTTGCCGAGTGTCGGGGGGCAGATCAAGGCGCTGCGCGTCGCGCACGACGGGGTCCGGGTCGCCGCGCTCGTGTCCGGCGCGGCCAAGACCGAGATCCAGATCGCGCGGATCGCGCCGACCGCCACGGGTTACGCACTCGACGAGTTCCACCCGATCAACGCGGAGCTGTCCAACCTCGTCGACCTGGCCTGGCGCGACGCCGACACCCTCGCGGTGCTGGGCAAGTCCGAGCCGTCGAGCAGCGTCCTGCCCTACGAGGTGCCCATCAGCGGCGGCGCGATCAGCCCCGTGGGCGGCAGCTTCGAGGGGACCCCGGTCAGCATCAGCGCGGCTCCCGGCGAGGAGATCCTGCTGGGCGTCGAGTCCAAGGAGCGCACCGGGCCCACGACCTGCGTCCAGTCCCCCAACGAGGAACCCCGGTTCAGCACCTGGGACTGCGACATCGTCGGCTCCTCCCCCACCTATCCGGGCTGAGACCAGCGCGCTAGGCAGGTCGCCCCCTGGGGGTTGGGTGCAGCGGGGCGCGTGCGGCGGGCCGAGAAAAGTTATCCACAGATGCGGGCGGGGCCCGATTCGGGGGCTCACGGCGACGGATCATGTGCGCATGGTCATCTCACGTGTGCTCGCCGTTCTCGTCTCCCTCGCCCTCTTCTCGCTCGTCGCCCTGCCGTCCGGGCTCCTCGGTGTGTCCGGCGCCGATCTTCCCGGCCTGCTCGGCCTCGTGTGCCTGGCCGGCCTCTGCGCCCTAGCGGTCCCCGGCGTCGCCGGCGGGCTCGGGGTCCTGCCCGCGCTGGTGGATCTGCTGCTGCCGCCGTGCTGCACGGCCTGCCGCGCCCCCGGAGGCGTCCTGTGCGCCGGCTGCGCCGCGTCCCTGGGCTCGGCGGGCCTTCCCGTCCCGGTCTTCACCCGGGCCGAGCGCGCCCGCGCCGCCCCGCCCGTCTGGGCGCTGGGCGAGCACGACGGCGTCCTGCGCCGCCTGGTCATCGCGCACAAGGAACGCGGCAGGGCCCTTCTGGCGGCCCCTCTCGGCTCCGCCCTGGCCCGCCTGGCCGCCGACGCGGCCCTCGTCCCCGGCCCGTCCCCCGGCACCCGCCCGCCGGACGTCGGCCGCGGGGGTGCTCCGGGGGACGAGCGAGAGGTCTGGGTGGTGCCGGTGCCTTCGGGACGGCGTGCCGTGCGCAGGAGGGGGCGGGACGCCATGGGGGAGCTCGCGGAGGCCGCGGCGGACGCGTTGCGGGAGCGGGGCAGGCCCGCGCGGGCGGTGGCGGCGCTGACCCGCAGAGCGGGCACCGCCGACCAGGGCGGGCTGGGGCATGCGGAGCGGAGGCGGAACCTCCGCGGGGCGCTGCGGGCCGTGCCCGCCGTCGCGGGCGCGCGGGTCCTGCTGGTCGACGACGTGGTGACCACCGGGGCGTCCCTGCGCGAGGCGTTCCGCGCGCTCACGGAAGCGGGCGCACGGGTTGAAGGCGCCGTCCTTCTCACCAGCGCCCTCAACGGGAGAATCACCACAAAAGGTAACGCGTGGTTAGGGAAATCCTAAGAATCGGGGAAACTCACCGGCGCGCCACAAGGCCGTGACCTGTGCCCCAACCCCTGCACCAGGGCGCTCCGCCCGCGAAGTCGATCACCGTAGGTGAGATTTGCCGCGTTCCTCCCCGATGACATTCGGGCCTGAAGGGGCTAGCGTTCTGACATGGCACCCGCCCGGGTCCGTGGTTGCGCCGGTGGGCTCGTCCCCCCAGGGGGACGGCGTACCGAGCTAGCCGATGCCAGTCGCAGGCGAAGCGGTCCACGTAAGCCGACTTTTTGTCGAGTGATCACGGTGCGGCTTAGAAGTAAGTCCTGCCTCGCCGGCGGATCAGATATCCGCCGTTACGGGAGAAGAGCAGTAGTGGCATGGGCTGCGAACCTCTCAGCAGGCGATTGTGGGGTCGAAGACCAGGTCGGCCGGGCGGGTGCTCCTCCACCAACGGAAACATCTGGAACTTCGAATTCCGGACTGTCCGTTATCTCTATGAGAAGGGGGGTCCCTACGTGGACATCATCGTGAAGGGCCGACGCACCGACGTGAACGACCGCTTCAAGCGGCACGTCGACAGCAAACTCGCCAAGCTGGAGAAGCTCGACTCCAAGATCATCCGAGTCGACGTCGAGGTGAGCTCCGAGCGCAACCCGAGGATGGCGGGCCAGAAGGAGCGCGTCGAGCTCACCCTCCACTCCAAGGGTCCGGTGATCCGGGCCGAGGCGGCGTCCGACGACCGCTACGGAGCGCTCGACATGGCCCTGGACAAGCTGGACTCCCGCCTGCGGCGGGTCTCCGACCGGCGCAAGACCCACTACGGCGCCCGCACCCCGGCCAAGATGAACGGCATGGAGGCGATGCCTTCCACCCTGCCGCCCACCCCGGAGCCCGTCCCCGCTCCGGCGCCCGCCCGAGCCGGGCTCGCCCGGGTCGCCGCCGCGACCGGCGTCGCGGTGTCCGACCGCAGGCCCGACGGCTTCGAGCGGCCCGACCTGGAAGAGCAGCTCGTCACCATCGACAAGGACGGGGACTGCCCCGTCGTCGTCCGGGAGAAGACCCACAAGGCCGAGCCGATGCACATCGACCAGGCTCTCTACGAAATGGAACTTGTCGGCCACGACTTCTTCCTGTTCTCTGACAGGGAGAGCGGCCTGCCCAGCGTCGTCTACCGCAGGAGGGGTTGGGACTACGGCGTCATCCGTCTCATTGACGAGTGATGCGGCGTTAACAACCCGTCACCCGCCCTCGCATGCCATGATCTAGGTATCCCATATGGGGGAGGAAGAGTGAGCGAGATCCCCGAACCTCGCACCGATCCGATCCGAGTCCTGATCGTGGACGACCACGCCCTGTTCCGCCGGGGTCTGGAGATGGTCCTGACCGGCGAGGCCGGGATCGAAGTGGTCGGCGAGGGCGGAGACGGGCTGGAAGCCGTCGACAAGGCGCGCGACCTGCTGCCCGACGTGATCCTGATGGACATCAGGATGCCGCGCCGCGGCGGTATCGAGGCCTGCGTCGCCATCAAGGAGGCGGTGCCGAGCGCGAAGATCGTCATGCTGACGATCAGCGACGAGGAGGAGGATCTCTTCGAGGCGCTCAAGGCCGGGGCCAGCGGCTATCTGCTGAAGGAGATAGCCATCGACGAGGTGCCGCAGGCCGTCCGGGCCGTGCACGGCGGGCAGTCCCTGATCAGCCCGTCCATGGCCTCGAAGCTGATCAGCGAGTTCACCTCGCTGGCCCGACGGTCCGAGGAGCGCCAGCAGCAGGTCCCCGCGCCGCGGCTGACCGACCGGGAGATGGAGGTCCTCCGCCTCGTCGCCCGCGGTCTCGGCAACCGGGAGATCGCCAAGGAGCTCTTCATCTCCGAGAACACCGTCAAGAACCACATCCGGAACATCCTGGAGAAGCTCCAGCTCCACTCCCGGATGGAAGCCGTCGTCTACGCGGTCCGCGAGAAGCTGCTGGAGATCACCTGACTCCGGCCGCTCCCGCGGGGCGTCGGCGCCCGGTGAGCGCGGTCTGAGGGCGTCCCCGGGGACCTCCGGGGACGCCCTCAGGCGGACGCCGGGGCGGTGTCGGGGACGTCGACGGCGTCACCGGTGTCGCCGGCCGCGACGGCCTTGCGCCCGAAGTACCAGACGTAGGCGAGGAAGGCCGCCTCGGCCACGACCCCGATGCTGACGCGCAGCCACGTCGTATGCACCCAGCCGGTCACGAAACCCTCGATGGCGCCGGAGACCAGGAGCACGCCCACCAGCCCGAGCACCACACTCATCGCGGCGCGGCCCTCCTCGGCCAGCGCCCTGCCGCGCGGCCGCTGCCCCGGGTCGATGATCGTCCAGCCGAGCCGCAGGCCGACCCCGCACGCCACGTAGACGGCGGTCAGCTCCAGCAGGCCGTGCGGCAGGATCAGGCCGAAGAAGATGTCGGTCTTGCCGTGCGCGGCCATCAGCCCGCCGGTGACGCCCAGGTTGAGCTGGTTCATCGCCAGCACGTACAGGGTCGGGATGCCGAGCAGGATCCCGAACGCGATCGCCTGCGCCGACACCCACGCGTTGTTCACCCACACCTGGAACGCGAACGCGCCGGCCTCGTGCTCGGTGTAGTAGTTCGCGAAGTCGTGCTCGACGAGTTGCTGGATGTCGTACGGAGTGCCGAGCGTGTCCTGCACGCGCGGGTCGCCCGCCACCCACAGCGCGACGGCCAGGGCCATCAGGTTGCCGAACAGGGCGCAGCCCAGCCACCACCAGCGCTGCCGGTAGACGGTGCCGGGGAACGACACCGTGATGAGCCGGGCGGCATCGCGCCACAACGGCGCCCGCGCCCCCGAGACGGCGGCCCTGCCGCGCGCGACGAGCGAGGTCAGCCGGCCGATGAGGACCGGGTCGGGCGAAGAGGACCGGACGACCGACAGGTGCGTCGCGGCCCTCTGGTACAGCTCGACGAGTTCGTCGATCTCGGCGCCGCGGAGCTTGCCGGCGTTGTTGATGAGCTTCTCCAGCCGGAGCCATTCGGCGTTGTGCGCGGCAGCGTAGGCGTCGACATCCACAGCGGCGAATCTACCGGCCCGGCGAGCCCGGCATACTGGGCACCATGACGGTCACCTCGGCAGAACTCGTCACCGGCGAGGCGGTCGCCCTCGACCTGCGGCCCGCCCGCCTGGCCAGCCGCGCGGCGGCGCTGCTGCTCGACCTGGCGATCATGTTCGCGATGATGGCCACGCTGATGCAGGTCGTCCAGTTCGCCGTGCTGCTCGCCGACGAGGCGGTCGTCGTGGGGCTGACCATTCTCGTCACCGTCGGCACGCTCGTCGGATATCCGGCGATCTCCGAGACGCTGTCGCGCGGAAAGTCCATCGGGAAGATGGCGCTCGGCCTGCGGGTCGTCGCCGAGGACGGCGGTGTCGTCCGCTTCCGGCAGGCGCTCATGCGGGCGCTCACCGGGTTCGTCGAGTTCATCATGTTCCTCGGCGCGCCCGCGCTGATCTGCTCGCTGTTCAACCGGCAGGGCCGCCGCCTCGGCGACATCTTCGCGGGCACCCTCGTCATCCAGGACCGCACCGCAGCGACCGCGGCGCTCCCGCCGCCCGCGCTGATGCCGCCGCACCTCGCCGCGTGGGCGTCCTCGCTGGAGCTCTCGCAGATCTCCGACGACCTCGCCCTCAGCGCCCGCCAGTACCTTCTGCGCTACTGGGAGCTCCTCCCGGACGTCCGCGTCACCATGGGCGCCTCCCTCATGGCCCGCTTCGCCCCCCTCCTGTCGCCGCCCCCACCCCCCGGCAACCCCCCGGAGCTCCTCCTGACGGCGGTCCTCGCCGAACGCCGCGCCCGCGAGGAGCGCCGCCTGGCCGTCCGCAAGGCCCGCCGCCTGGACCACCTGCACCGCACCGGCCAGCACATCCCCGAAGAACCCGCCCTCCCCGCCCACCCCTACCTCCCCGCGGGCTCCGCCTTCCACCCGGTCCTCGCCCCGCCCCCGTTCCACCCACCCGCCCCCGCCTACGCGCCCGGCCCCGCGCCCGCGGCCTACGCGCCACCCGCCGTGCCCGGCCACGCTCCCTCCTCGGCCCCGCCCGCTCCTCCCGGCTACGCCCCGCCGCGGCCTTAGCGTCGGCAGCCGCACCCGCTGTGCGGCCGAGCGGGGGGTGAGCGCTCGTCGCGCGCACCCCGACCCGGCTTCCCGACGCTCGTCAGCCTGTGGCGAGGTGGGCGGCGAAGAAGTCGGCGAGCGCGTCGACGGCCGGGTCGATGTACTCCTTCTTGTCGTAGAGGTCGACGTGGCTGGCACCCTTGATCCAGTGGATCGCCTTCGGTCCGGTGGCGCGCTGGTGGGCTTCGACGGCCATCCAGGCGGTGACGGCGCGCTCCCCGATGATCTGGAGGATGGGGCGGGGGCCGATCAGCGGGACGGCGGCGAAGGCGTCATGGAGGGACATCCTGTCGATGCTCTCCCAGGCGAGGGTCTTCGCGGAGCGTTCGTGCCCGCCGCGCGGGGTGCAGTAGTACTCGAAGCCTTCGAAGCCGTGCTCTCCGCCGAGTTCGCGGGCCTGCTCGGCGGTCGCGGGGAACATGGTCATCGCGCCCGGGTCCTCGCCTCGGGCCGCGGCGGTGCGGGCGGCCGCCGCGGCGTCCAGGAGCGCCTGGTAGACGGCCGGATCCTGGGTGCCGTCGGCGCCGAGCCGGAACTGGCGGGCGGGCTCGGCGGTGGACACCGTGCCGACGGCCTTGACGCGGTGGTCGCCGCCGGTGGCGGCCAGCGAGTAGCCGCCGGAGGCGCAGATGCCCAGCAGGCCGATCCGGTCGGCGTCGACTTCGTCGAGGGTGGTGAGGTAGGAGACGGCGGCCTTGAAGTCCTCGACCCGCTGGGCCGGGTCCTCCAGACCGCGCGGCAGGCCGCCGGACTCGCCCTGGTAAGCCGCGTCGAAGGCGAGGGCGACGAACCCGCGTTCGGCCATCCGCTGCGCGTAGGTGCCGGAGGTCTGCTCCTTCACGCCGGTGCCGGGGTGCCCGACCACGAGGGCGGGCCGCGGACCCGTCGCCGGGGCATCCGGGGTGTGCAGGTGGGCGGCGATCGTGATGCCGGCGCTGTCGAAGCTGACGGTGGTCCTGGCCATGAGGCACTCTCCTTGAGACGGTGACGACGTGTCGCGGCCCGGGCTGCGGACCTCGCGGCCCTCACCCCGATGGGCACACCCCCACTTTCGGCCCGCCTCCGGACGAGCGGGAGAGCCGGGTTTCTGCCTGGGAAAGAACGTGCCCCCTCACCGATGCGGCTTTTCGGTCGCGGTGTGACTCACACTGAGGGCATGACGTCAGATCCCGATTCCCGGGCGCTGGGAGCCTTCCTCAAGGCGTGCCGGGCCCAGCTGGCACCGCACGAGTGCGGGCTTCCCGAAAGCGACTCCGCCCGAAGAGTGGCAGGGCTGCGCAGAGAGGAGGTCGCCCTCCTCGCCGCCATCAGCGTGGACTACTACACGCGTCTGGAGCAGGGCCGGGTCCGTGCGTCCGCGCCCGTCCTCGCCACCCTGGCCCGCGCCCTGCGCCTCGACGACGACCAGCAGACCTACCTGTACGAGCTCGCCGGCCGGACCGACGCCCGTCCGCGCCGCCGCCGGCCCGCCCAGCGGCTGCGTCCGGCGATGCGGCGCCTGCTCGACCAGCTCACCGAGACCCCCGCGCTCGTCCTGGGCAGACGCCTGGACGTCCTCGCCTGGAATGCCGCGGCCTCGGCCCTCTACACCGACTTCGCCGCCCTCCCGCCCGACCGGCGCAATTACCTGCGGCTGCTGTTCACCCACCCGGACGTCCGGCGGATGCATCGGGACTGGGATCACGACGCCCGGGAGGCCGTCGCCGCGCTGCGCATGGAGGCCGCGGCCGACCCCGACGACCCCGACCTCGTCCGGCTCGTCGGCGAATTGTCCGTCCAGGACCCCGACTTCCGCACCTGGTGGGCCGAGCACTGGGTCAACAGCGCCACCTACGGCACCAAGCACTACCGCCACCCCCTGGTCGGCGACCTCACCCTCGACTGCGACACCTGGGGCGGCAACGACGGGTCCGGGCAGCGCCTGATGATCCTGACCGCCGAAGCGGGCAGCTCCTCCCACGACGCCCTGCGCATCCTCACCTCGTGGACGTCCGAGCCCGAGAACGCCGGCCGGAGGCGGGATCAGCCTCGATGACCGTCTGGGCTCCCCGGGATCCCGGCCTGTTCGGCGGCGGCCCCGGGGCGAGCTCCTTCGCGCGGGCGACGTGGTGGGTCCAGCTCTGCCGAGCACCGTCCGGCTCGGCCGTCCTGGTCGCGTCTGTGCCGGGCGGGGTGCGGGCAGGACTCGGGCGGGACACCGGTCCCTGTCGGGGGGATGGGGCCGTCCCCGAGGATCCCTCTCGTTGGACGAGGAGATCGGAGGGCGGATGGGTTACTACTTTTCTCGCGTTGAGGACGGGGCCGGGATGGATATTCCGGGATATGTCATGACCGATGTGCGGGAGGTGCTGCGGCTCGCCGTCTCCCACGCGGGGCCCGAGTGCGTCGTCGAGATGCACAAGTTCTCCTCCAATGACCGCTGGCACGTCACGCCGCGGGAGTGCCGAGTGATCGCCGAACTGCTCGACGGTGTGAAGGCCGACCACCTCGTCTCCGAGTACCTCAGCTACGTGGACGGCGCGCCCGACGGGCTGCTCGGCGAGGTGCGCGCCCTCGCCGAGTTCAGCGCGGGCGCGGCCGACCGGGGCGGCTTCCACGTCGCCTGAGCGGCTCCGCACCCGCCGACGCGGCCTTCCGACGGTGGCGACAGACCTTGGCAAGGACCTTCGCGCCGAAGCCGTCGAGGCGGTCCGGATCGCGGTGCGGACGGCGACCGTGCACGCCCCGCGGCCCGAACCCCTCGGCGAGGGACTCGGGTGGGTGGCAGCGCGATCCGGTGGCGGATCGGGTTCGGTTCGCGGGGTCGGCGGGAGGCGGGCAGCCGGTAAGTGCATCAGGGCGCGGGCGCGACATCCCCCTGGTAGTTGAGCTGCCAGGAGATCCCGAAGCGATCGGCCACCCAGGCGAACCGCTCACTGAACCCGTAGGAGCCGACGGGCATCAGCGCCATGCCGTCGACTTCGAGCGCCGACCCGAGCCGGTTGACCTCCTCCGCCGAATCGCACTCGACGTACAGGGACCACGATGGGGTGAAGGTGAACTCGTGGTGCGCGTGGCTGTCGATGCACATGACCTCCTGATCGGCGATCCGGAACACCGCCTGGAAGACCGAGCCCTCAGGCCCCGGCCCCTCAGCCCCGTACCGGGCTATCCGCATGATCTCGGCGTCCGGGAACAGCGAGACGTAGAACGTCATCGCCTCCTCGGCCCGCCCTTCGAACATCAGGAACGGCTTTATGCGCATCTTCGTGGTCCTCTCCCCAGGCGTCCCTGCCGTCGCCAGGACCTTACCCAGGGCCACCGACAGTTCACGGGGCCGCCGCCGCAGCCCTTGCCACGACGGCGATCCCGCGTCCGGCGACGGCGTCAGGTGATCCACGGCGGCGTCTGGAGGTCCGCGGCCCCCGCCAGGCCCGCGCCCGCGCCGGCCGGGGCGGTCACGAGGGCGGCGAAGCCCGTCGCGCGGTCTCCGCGCACCTGCCGGACGGCGTCGGCGGGGATCACCACGGTGTCGCCCGCCCCGAGGGCCTCGGCGCGCCCGCCGACCTCGACGGTCGCCCCGCCGGAGAGGAAGGTCCACACCTGCTCGGCGTCGATGACATGCAGGGGGCCTTCGGGCGCGTCCGGCGCGACGTCCACCCTCCAGACGGAGGTGGCCGCCCCGCCCAGCGTCGGGGACGCGAGGGTGGTCATGGTCGCGGCGGGCGTGCTGGTCCGCCGGACTTCCGAGGAACGCACGATCTTCATGGGCACACCCCTAAGATAGACATCTAAGTTGTCCATATAGTCAACCAGGTTGTCTTTTATGTCAAGCGATCCGCCCGGCTTCGAACTCCCGATCCGCCTCCTGCTGGCCTTCCGCGCCATCATCGACGAACTGCACACGCGGATCGCCGACCGCGGCCACCCCGACATGCGCCCCATGCACGGTTTCGTCTTCCAGGCCGTAGGCCCCGGCGGATGCAGCACCGCCGAACTAGGCCGCCGCCTCGGCGTCACCAAACAGGCGGCGGCCAAGACCGTCGACTCCCTGGAACGCCTCGGCTACCTCACCCGAGTCCCCGACCCCGCCGACGCCCGAGCCCGCACCGTCCACCTGACCCCCCTAGGCGCGGACGCCCTACGCACCTCCGCCGAAATCTTCGACGCCCTCCGCACCGAATGGTCCGAAAAACTCGGCCCCACCCGCCTCTCCGACTTCGAGTCCACCCTCCGCACCATGACCGACACCGAACCCTTCCGCCTAGACTTCCCCACCTGGTTCTCCTGACCGCGCCGCGCCCCCGAGCGAGGGCGCGGCGCGGGTCCTCAGGCGGCGCGAAGACGGGCCCAGACGACTTTGCCGCCATCGGCCCACGGGGTGACACCGCACGCCTCGGAGAGCGCTTTGACGATGCTGAGCCCCCAGCCCCCGTTGACGTCGAAGTTCTCCTCGCGGAGGTCGAGGCCCTCAGGCTCCAGTGGCACCACCAGAGCGGGCTCGGCGGGCAGCTCCGAACGCGGGTCGCGCACTCCAACGAGCACCGCCCCGTCCTCCCGGTCGCACCGCACCTGGATCATGCCGCCCCGAGGCGTCACCGCGACGGCGTTCGCAACGAGCTCGGCCAGCACAAGGTGCACGTCATAGCGCACCTCCTCCGGAACACGCCACGTGATGAGCCGCTGCTCGACCATGCTCCAGGCCAGCCCCGCACACGCTTTGGAGGCCACCATGTCCTGACAAAGCCCCCCGCCCATCGACGGCTGGCTCACCCGCCCCGTCACCCGGCACCCCGCCCAACCAGGTGCCCACCAGGGCACGACAGCTTCGCCATGCTCACCTCCTCGAAGAACGGATCGACACCGCCAACCGTACTACTTTTCGCGAAAGCTAGTATGTGGATGCCGATTACCTATCGTGTAAGGCAGTAAGGTCCTGAGGCCTTGGCGAAAGGGGAAGGGCAGTGACCGGTGAGTGGACCAGTACGTCGATGCCGTACATCACTCCGGGAGGCGGGGACGCTTGGGGTGCCGAGGCGGCAGCGCGCGGCGGCAAGGGAAGCCAGCGGATCGTCCACGCGGGCGAGGTCGACGCGCCCGAGGAGGTCGCAAGCCTGCTTGGCCTGGAGAACGACGGCAAGGCGATCGTCCGCCGCCGCGTCATCTACCTCGACGATCAGGCCGTCGAGCTGACGGACTCCTACTACCCGCCTGCCATCGCCGCGGGCACCGCCCTCGCGGAGCTCGGAAAGATCCGAGGCGGTGCCGTCACTCTCCTCGCCGAACTCGGCCACGTCGGCGCCCACGTCCAAGAGGACGTCACCGCCCGCCCTGCCACTCCAGAGGAACGCGACCTCTTCGGCCTCACCGAGGTCGAACCCGTCCTCGCCCTGACCCGCCTCATCCTCGACGCCGACGACCACCCCATCGAAGCCGACGTCATGACCATGCCCGCCCGCTCCGCACGCCTGCGCTACAACCTGAAGGCGGCCCGATGACCGGCACCGACCCGCGCCCCCTCCACCAGCGCATCGCCGCCGACCTCCGCGACGAAATCCTCAACGGCGCCCTCCCCGCCGGCACCGCCCTCCCCTCCACCCAGCAACTCCGCGACCGCTTCGGCGCCGCCAACGCCACCATCCAGAAGGCCGTCCAACTCCTCAAGGACGAAGGCCTCCTCATCGGCCGCCCCGGCGCCAGCATCACCGTCCGCCCGCGTCGCCAACGCACCATCCGCCCGGCCGACTTCCTCAAGCCCGCGCCTCCCGGCGAGCCCTACCCCTGGCTCACCACGGTCGCCGACCCTGGCGAGACCGCTGCGGGCCGACTCCTCGACGTCTGCGAGGCGGTCCCGCCGACCGAATCCGCCCAGGCCCTGGGTCTCCAGCCCGGCGAACCCGCCCTCCTGCGCTCCCAACTCCTGCAGATCAACGATGAGCCCACCGAGCTGGTCACGAGCTACTATCCGCTCGATCTGGCACGCGGCACCGCGATGATGGAGCATCGCAAGATCAAGGGCGGCGTCCCCGTTCTCCTGGACGCGCTCGGCCACCCGCCCCTCCACGCCGTCGACCTCGTCTCGGCCCGCATCCCGACCCAAGCCGAGTATCAGGCCCTCGGCCTCCCAGGCGACCTCCCGGTCCTTCGCACCTTCCGTGTGGTCTTCTCCCACAACGACCGCCCCATCGAAGCCACCACCCTGGTCAAAGCGGGCCACCTCTACGAACTCCGCTATGACCACAGGCCCTAGCCGGGGCCGTGTCATCTGCCTGAACGGTCAAGCCTTCAAGTCGACCGACTCCTGCTACCCGCCGGACATAGCCGGAAGGACCGCGTTCGACCATCTCCGAGCGGGGGCATCGAGCCTCGTAAGACAGCCGCGACTCTGGGGGTCGCTGCTGGGAGCTGACGCCGGAGAACCGCTTACCGAGGGAAAACGCCGTCGTTTGGCGGAAGAGCCGTTACAGCGGAGGGAACGGCGACTGTGTTGAGGCCGCTGTCTTGGGGGTGTGCGCGGGGGTGCGAACAGTAAGAGTCCTCGGGGTGGGCACCTTGCGTTGTCGCCGGTCGCCTTCGGGCGGTTGGTCGCGGGGATCAAGGGCGCGTAGGGGACTCAGCGGGGGGCGCGGGGGATGAGTTGGAGGCGGATGTTCGTGTCGTAGGGGATCACGAACGTGGAGAGGCGGACTGATTTGTCGGTGGGCTTCCAGGTGAGGGGGATCAGGAAGAGGCGGTCGCCGGAGGCCAGGAGGAGGCGGAGGTTCTGGTAGCGGTAGCGGAACGCGGCCTTCTTGCCGAAGTCCCACTGGCGGGCCTCCGCGGGAGCGTCCACGAGGGGTTCCTTCGTGTAGAGGACGACCTCGGGGAGCTTGTCCAGGCTGCGCGCGCTCTCGTAGGCGCGGGCTATCCCCACCTCGGCCGCCAGGGTGTTCGCCGCCCAGAAAAGACCCACGACGGCCAGCGCGATCGCCAGGATCCTGCCCCGCCGCTCCAGGGCCTCGGCTTCCGCGCTCTCCCGCCAGCCGCCTTCCCCTGCCAGCCTCCCCAGCCGGAACCCGTAGACGAGCAGGGGCGCGCACAGCGTCAGGGACAGCGGCGTGATCCCGGGCGTCTCGTGCTCGGAGACGTCCTGGACGAGGACCCCGACGAGCGCGCGCACGAGCAGCACGGCCCCGGCCGCCCCGATCGCGGGGGCGATCCACCGCACCAGGCGCGGCCTCGCGGACAGGAGCAGCCCGAGGCCGGCATGCAGGGCGAGGCACACGAGCACGATGACGAGAAGCAGCACCGCGGCCGGGTAGGCGACTTCGAGGCCGAACAGCAGCAGGTCCTGGTTGGCGAGTCCGGTGAGCTGGAGTTCCACCCCGAAGTAGCGGAACTGCTGGAGCGTCGCGACATATCCGTACCAGATGAGGAGGCCCGCGGCGAGCGTCGTCGGCGGGCCGAAGGTGCTGAGCAGCGTGAGCCGCTCGGTCCAGCGGGCCTCGGTGTCCGGGGCGCCCGCGTCCGGTGGCTCGGGGCGCGGATTCCGCGCCCATCTGGGCCTACTCGCCATTCCAGTTCGAGTGGAACAGGAGGGCGGGCGCGCTCGTGCTCGCCTCGCCCAGCCACACGACGTAGAGGCGCACCTCATGGTCGATGTTCCAGTAGACGCGCACCGGGGTCTCCGCAGTGGGCACGATGTCGTCGACGTTCCGGCAGGGCAGCGGCTCCGTGCTCGTGCACAGCTTGGTCAGCCGCCAGTGCGTCATGATCCGGTACTCCCCGGGCGCGGAGTCGCCGGGCAGTTCCCCGCCGACGGCCTTCGCCCAGAGCGTGCAGCCCCCGTCGCTGACGAGGACGAGGTCCACGGCGCACGGCCTGGTGCTGTACTCCTCCGGAGGCGGCGGCGGATCGCCCTCTTCCGGCTCGCCGATCGCGGCCCGGCAGGTGCCGTCGTCGGGCACCTCTCCGTTCACGGGCACCTGTTCGGTGAGCGTGAGGGAGGGCACCGTGGTCGCCGCGGGCACTCCGTGTTCGGCCAGGTAGGACTCCGGCGGGAGCGCGGAGGGCTCCTCCGCGACCTCGATCTCGTAGCTCACGATGCGGACGTCGCCCTCTGACGGGACGATGTAGGTGCAGTCGTCGCGCGGCGAGCCGTTCTTCAGGTCCGCTCCCCCGGACACCGGGACCTGCGGAGTCTGCCAGGGCTGTGCCGAGGGCCCGACGGGAGGCGCGGTTTCGCCTTCACCGCCTCCCGGGCCCTGGCCGCCCGGGCCCGGTGAGCCGGACGACGGCGCGGTGTCCACCACCCCGCTCGACGGGGTGGCGCCTGCTTCGCCTTCGGGGCCGTCCGTGCCGCAGCCGGCGACGGCGAGTGCGAGGAGGGCCGTCGCGGCCACCACCAGCTCACGCCCCCGTGAGTTCGCCATGGCGCCGAGTATGCGGCCGGGGAACGCCAGAAGTCTCTCTTTATAGAAATATCGACAATTCGGCCCGCTCACTTGGGGAACGACGAAAACTCCCGTACCGCGGCGTCACGGCTTGGTGAGGATGCCGCAGCCCAGGCGGGGGCCGGAGTCGCCGGCCTTCAGGGTCTCGGCGTCGGGGCCCTTCTTGCCGTCGGGGGCCGTGTAGCGGTCGGGGATGTTGGCCAGGTTGTCGGGCTTGGCGTGGAGGATGACGGAGGTGCCGTCGGCGTCGAAGAGCTGGGTGGACTGGAAGCGGTCGGAGAGCGCGGTGACGGTGCCGGTGCCGTCGGCGTTGACGAGCAGGGCCGGGAGGTCGCCGGTGTGGTTGGCGTGCTCGTGGCCCCCGGTGTCCAGATGCGGGCCCGCGCTGAAGAACGGGCTGCCGGTGTCCGGGTCCTTCGAGTTCGGATCGCAGAGGCCCTTCTGGTGCAGGTGGAGGCCGTGGTAGCCGGGCGGCAGCCCCTGCCCCTTGACGGTGACCTTGGCCGGGCCGTTCGCGCCCTCGATCGTCAGCGTGCCGACGGTGGTGCCCTCGGCCGTCTTGATCTCGGCCTTCGCCGACGGCGTCTCCTGCGCAGGCGCGGCCTCGCCTGACGCCGCGGCCGCTGCGGCGGCGCCCCCGCCCGCCCCCACGACGACGGCGGCGAGGGCCAGATGACTGATGCGGAACATGAGAAGGTCTCCCCGATATGCGGCTTCTGGTCTGATGCCTGGGAAGGATGTCGAGCCGAGTGCGTGATGATCCGGTCTTTCGCGACGATCCCGCGGCTCCCCGGACACCTCACTCCCAGTATCAGACCGGGTGGGCATGCTCCCCCGAACCGGTCGGCAAACGTTCGGTCTCCGCGATGGTCGGGCAGGATCACCCCTGGGAGGCCGAACTTTCCCGAGGCTTGCCCGGCGCATGCCCCGCCGATGCCCCGCGCCGACCTCGCCCGTCCGCTCACAGCGAGGGCGGTGACTCCAGCGACTCCAGTTCGATGCCCTCCGCGGCCAGGACCACGTCGCCCGCGAGATGGAACTCCGTCTCCTCGGCGGTGTCCAGGTCGACCGACGTCCAGTACTCGACGGGCAGCGGCCCCAGGTCCGTCTCGTGGGCGTCGACCGAGCGCAGGTCGAACCGCCGGACGGTGCGGCGGGCCGCGAGGGCCGGGCCGTGGACCGCGACGAGCGGGACGTCGGCCCTGCCGCCCTCCGCGAGCCGCAGCGACCGGGCGACCGCGACGAGGAACCCGGGCGACTCCCCGAGGAACCCGTGCGCCTCGGCCGCGTGCTCGCGGCCGTCCCGCACCCAGATGACCTCACGTCCGGCGCATCCGCCGCGCAGCACGGATGCGCCCGAGGCGAGGTCGAGCCGCGCGGGCCGCCACCGGGAGTCGACGGTCAGGTCGACCCGCGTCGCCCCGGAGGAGACATAACGCCATCCGGCGGGCCCGGGAGCGCACTGGAACTCCTCGCGCGCCCCCGTCGCCGTGTGCAGATAGACCCCGCGCGGCATCTACGACCCCGAGCGCCAAGACGACAGGTAGTCCTCCTGGTCCTGGCTGAGCACGTCGATCTCGACGGCCGTCGAGGCGAGCTTGAGCCGGGCGACCTCGGCGTCGATGTGCTCGGGCACCTGGTGGACGCCCGGCGCGAGCCCGCCGTGCGAGGCGGCGAGCCACGCGCAGGTGAGGGCCTGGTCGGCGAACGACATGTCCATGACGGCTCCGGGATGCCCTTCGGCGGCGGCCAGGTTCACCAGGCGGCCCTCGCAGAGCAGGACGAGGCGGCGGCCGTCCTCCAAAAGGTACTCGTCGGCGTGCGGGCGGACCCGCTGGACGTCGGCGGCCAGCCCGGCGAGGGCCCGCACGTCCACTTCCACATCGAAATGCCCGGAGTTGGCGAGGATCGCGCCGTCCTTCATCACGGAGAAATGGTCGGCGTTCACCACGTCGCGGTTGCCGGTCGCGGTGATGAACACGTCCCCGTGCGCCGCGGCCTCTGCCATGGTCTGCACGCGGAAGCCCTGGAGCAGCGCGTCGAGGGCCTTCACCGGGTCGATCTCGGTGACGACGACGTGCGCGCCGAGCCCGCGCGCCCGCTCGGCCAGGCCGCGCCCGCAGTACCCGAACCCGGCGACGACGACGGTCTTGCCCGCGAGCAGCGTGTTCGTCGCCCGGATGATCCCGTCGAGGGTGGACTGACCGGTTCCGTAGCGGTTGTCGAAGAGGCGTTTCGTCGCGGTGTCGTTGACGGCCACGACGGGGAACCGCAGCGCGTCCTCGCGGGCCATCTGGTGCAGCCGCAGGACACCGGTCGTCGTCTCCTCGCAACCGCCGAGGACGCCTTCGAGCAGGTCGAGCCGCTCGGTGTGCAGGATGTTGACGAGGTCGCACCCGTCGTCGACGACGAGATGGGGCGCGAGATTCAGGGCATGGTGGATATGTCGGTAATAGGTGTCCATGTCGACGCCCGCCCGCGCGAACACCCTCACCCCGTACGAGACGGCGAGGGCCGCGGCCGTGTCGTCCTGGGTGGACAGCGGGTTCGACGCCGCGACGGCCACCTCCGCGCCGCCCGCCTGAAGGGTGCGCAGCAGGTTCGCCGTCTCGGTCGTGACGTGCATGCACGCGGTGATCCGCAGGCCGTCCAGGGGCCGTTCGACGGCGAACCGCTCACGGATCGCGCGCAGCACCGGCATGGCGCGGTCCGCCCAGTCGATGCGCCGGACCCCGGCCTGCGCCAGGCCGGGGTCCGCGATGTCCGAGTCGATCAAGTCAGTTCGGATCGGATCGGGGCTCAGTACCGGTAGTGGTCCGGCTTGTACGGGCCCTCGACGTCCACGCCGATGTACTCGGCCTGCGCCTTGGTGAGGGTCGTGAGCTTGACGCCCAGGGCGTCGAGGTGAAGGCGCGCGACCTTCTCATCGAGGTGCTTCGGCAGGACGTACACGCCGACCGGGTACTGCTCGGTCTTCGTGAACAACTCGATCTGCGCGATCACCTGGTTGGTGAACGAGTTCGACATGACGAACGACGGGTGGCCGGTGGCGCAGCCCAGGTTCATCAGGCGGCCCTCGGCGAGCACGATGATGTTGTGGCCGTCGGGGAACGTCCAGGTGGCGACCTGCGGCTTGATCTCGTCCTTGACGATGCCGGGGATCTTCGCCAGGCCGGCCATGTCGATCTCGTTGTCGAAGTGCCCGATGTTGGACACGATCGCCTGGTGCTTCATCTTCGCCATGTGGTCGGCGGTGATGATGTTGAAGTTGCCGGTGGTCGTCACGAAGATGTCGACGATGCCGACGACGTCGTCCAGGATCGCGACCTGGAAGCCGTCCATCGCGGCCTGCAGCGCGCAGATCGGGTCGACCTCGGTGACGATGACGCGGGCGCCCTGGCCCTTCAGCGCCTCGGCGACACCCTTGCCGACGTCGCCGTAGCCCGCGACGAGGGCGACCTTGCCGCCGATGAGCACGTCGGTGGCGCGGTTGAGGCCGTCGATGACGGAGTGGCGGCAGCCGTACTTGTTGTCGAACTTCGACTTGGTGACCGAGTCGTTGACGTTGATCGCCGGGAAGGCGAGCGCGCCGTTCTTGTGCATCTCGTACAGGCGGTGGACGCCGGTGGTCGTCTCCTCGGTGACGCCCTTGATCGCGGCGGCCGTCTCGGTCCAGCGACCGTCAGACTCGGCGATGGTGCGCTTGAGGGTGTCGACGATGATGTGCCACTCCTCCGGGTCGTCCTCCGTGGCGGCGGGGACGGCTCCGGCCTTCTCGTACTCGGCGCCCTTGTGGACGAGGAGGGTGGCGTCGCCGCCGTCGTCGAGGATCATGTTCGGCGGGGTGCCGTCGGGCCAGCGCAGGGCCTGGTCGGTGCACCACCAGTACTCCTCCAGCGTCTCGCCCTTCCAGGCGAAGACCGGGACGCCCTTGGGCTCCTCGACGGTGCCCTCGGGCCCGACGACGACGGCCGCGGCGGCGTGGTCCTGGGTGGAGAAGATGTTGCAGCTCACCCAGCGGACGTCGGCGCCGAGCGCGACGAGGGTCTCGATGAGCACGGCGGTCTGGATGGTCATGTGCAGCGAGCCCATGATCTTGGCGCCGCGCAGCGGCTGGGCGGCCGCGTACTCCTTGCGTACCGCCATCAGGCCGGGCATCTCGTGCTCGGCGAGCCGGATCTCCTTGCGGCCGAACGCCGCGAGCGAAAGGTCGGCGACCTTGTAATCCATCTTCAACGACTCCTCTGGATAGCTCCGCTGTGAAGTCTAGGGCCGCTCACCTCCCTGAGGCACGCCGAAGAGGGTGAACCTGACATAGAATTGTCAGAATGAGGATCACGGAGGCCGCACAGCGCCTTGGCACGTCTCCGAGAATGCTGCGATACCGGGAGAAACTAGGACTTCTCCCCCCAAGATCGGGTAGGTCCCACCGCCAGTTCACCGAACTCGACCTCCGCGCCGTCGCCACCGGCCTGGCCGTCGAGCAGCGCTACGACGTCGGCCCCTCCGAACTCGCCTTCGCCCTCCGCGTCCTCGCCGACCCCGAGGCCCGCGCCCGCGTCCAGGACCTCGGCGAACGCCTGGGCCGCCTCAAGCCCCACCCCGTCCGAGCCCTCGACTTCGACCAGGCCAAGGCCCAACGCCTCCTCCGCCCCCGCCCCTGACGCGCGGAAGCCCGCCATCCGGCCGAAGCGGCCCCTTTCAGGGCCGGGGGCTGCTTCCCTTCGGGGCCTGCTCGGCGAGGCGGCTCAGCCCGCGAGCAGCTCAATGGCCTCGGCCTGTGCGTCGCCCACGGTGATGACGAAGCGGACGCCCATCGCCCTGCCGATCCGGTCGAGCATGTCGAGGGTGGGCACACCGCCCCCGAGTTCGATGCGGGACAGCGCTGGCTGACTGATCCCCGCGTCTCGGGCCACCTCGGCCTGAGTGAGGTTTCTGCCGACGCGGATCTCCCGGAGCCGATCCCCGAGGTCCATGTCACGAACGGCCTGCGTGTACGCGGGGTGCTCCGCGTCCTCACCGCCCCGAAGCCGCTTGGCCTTGAGCGTTTCCCACGCCCCATGTCCGCTCATCACGACCTCCTGTCAAAAACATGAGTGACGGTCATGTCATGCCCAGCTTGGCAGATCCTCATGGCCTTGACCGCCCTGCCCACGTCGTCGTGTTGCGGTCCGTTAGTGGTCTTCGCGAACACCGTGAGCAGCACGATGCGAAGTCCCCCCGGCCTCCAGAAGGTGATCCGCCATGAGCGTTCGCCCAGGACCAGCCGAAGCTCGTTCACGCCGGCCCGCAAGCATTTCACGTGCTTGCCATCGGGAATTCCTCCCCGTTCCACTAGGCAGCGGTCGACCTTGGCCATCACTCGCTGGAAGTGCCCGAACGGCAGGGTCGCCAGCCAGTCCTCCACCTCAGGTTCCAGAGCAATCTCGAACATACCCTCAAGGATATATACCACCGATGGTATGCGAGGGTTTTCAAGAACACCAGCCCGGGAGAAGGGGGCTCGGATGGACGATCAAGGTTGGCCTGGGGTTACCAGGCCGGATTCGTAGGCGAGCATGACGGCTTGGGCTCGGTCTCGGAGGCTCAGCTTGGTGAAGACCCGGGCTACGTGGGTTTTTACGGTGTGTTCGGAGACGACGAGGTGGGCGGCGATCTCGGCGTTGGAGAGGCCGCCGGCCATGAGGATGAGGACTTCGTTCTCGCGGGCCGTCAGGGTGGCGAGGGCGGCGGGCGGGGACAGGCGGGTGCGGTGTTGGCGGGCGAACTCGCGGACCAGGCGGGCGGTCACCTGGGGGGCCAGGAGGGCGTCGCCTCTCGCGACGATGCGGACCGCCGCCACCAGGTCGGCGGCCGTGGCGTCCTTGAGAAGGAAGCCTGAGGCGCCCGCCGAGAGCGCGTCGTAGACGTGTTCGTCGATGTCGAAAGTGGTCAGGATGAGGACGCGGAGGGCCTCCATGCCGGGTTCGGCGAGGATGCGGCGGGTGGCCTCGATGCCGTCCATGCGGGGCATCCGGACGTCCATGACCATGACGTCGGGGCGGTGCCGCCGTGCGAGGTCGACGGCCTCGACGCCGTCCGCGGCCTCGCCGACGACGGTGATGTCCTCCTGCGCGCCGAGCAGGGCGGCGAACCCCGCGCGGACGATCGTCTGATCGTCGGCGATGACGACCCGGATCATGAGGCCTCCCTTGCCGGTCCGTGCTCACGGGCCCGGCTCGTGGACGCTCGGCGAACCCGGCACCCGCGCGCCGGGCTGTCCCGATTGTCCCAGCCGATCGGTCCCGGGGCACCGGTCAGGGCCGACAGATCCTCGATCAGGTCCGGAAAGGCAGGTCCGCGGACACGTCGAAACCGCCGTCGGGGGCGGGCCCGGCGCGGAAGTCGCCGCCGAGCATGGCGGCCCGCTCCTGCATGCCGATGAGCCCGTGCCCGCCGGTCGCGCGGACCGGGAACCCGTCGACGCGCGTCTGCGCCGGTCCGGCTGCGGCGTTGTGGACGCGGACGGCGAGCCTGTCGGGGTGGTAGGTGAGGTCGATCTGGACGGGCGCTCCGGGGGCGTGCCTGCGCACGTTCGTCAGGGCTTCCTGCACGATCCGGTAGGCGGACAGCTCAAGGGTGGCCGACAAGGGCTGTTCGGGCCCGCGCACCGAGAGGGCGGCCGCTCCCCCGGCTCCCCGGTGCTGGTCCAGTAGGTCGCCGATCCTGTCGAGCCGGGGCTGCGGGGTCACCTCCCCGTCGGCGGGCGCGTCGGACCTCAGGACGCCCAGCAGCCGCCGCATCTCCACGAGCGCCTCACGGGCCGTGTGCGCGATCTCCGCGTAGCCGTCCTTGGCCTCCTCCGACAGCGACGGCATCGTGTACGGCGCGGTCTCGGCCTGCACCGCGATCATCGACACCGAGTGCGCGACGACGTCGTGCAGCTCCCGCGCGATCCTGGCCCGCTCCCGCATGACGGCCTGGTCGCGCTGCGCGTCGCCGAGCGCCTGGAGGGTCTCGGTGCGCTGCTCGCGCGCCTCGGCCTCCGTCGCCTGGACGGTCCGGCGGGCGTCACCGAGCCCGATCGCGCCGATCACCGCGGCGACGCCTGCGGGCCACGGGATCGCGTCGAGGCCCTCGCCCGCGAGGTAGACGACCCCGACGACCGCCAGCGAAGTCACCGCGAGCACCCCCGCCGAGGCCCGCGGCAGGGTCTGCGCGAGCAGGTAGAGCATCCAGAGGGCCGCGGCCATGGTCGTGACGAGGAAGGGCTGCCCGGACAGCAGCGCGGCCGCGGCGGCGCCCAGCACGAGCGCGGCGGCGGGTTTGGGCACCTCGCGCCGCCAGACCAGCGGCAGCGTGGCCGCGACGGCGAAGGCCCCTTCGACGCTGAAGAGGTCGTCGGTGTTGGTGCCGGCCTCGTACACGGCGGCCAAGGTGACCAGCAGCCCTGTGACGGGCGCGTACACCCAGGAGGAGAAGAACCGATGCCAGGCGGCGATCCACCGCGGCGCGGGCGGGGCGGGCGCGGAGGGCGGCACGATCATCGTCCCGTACGGCCCGTAGGCGGGGCCGGGCGCGGCGGGCTGCGGCCCGCGGATCTTGGCCACGGCCTTGTCCAGAAGCGGCTTCAGCAGCCGCCCGATGCCTTCCAGGACCCACAGCAGGAGCTGGCCGACGGCGGCCACGCCGCGTCCGGACAGCCGCCACACGTGTTCGGCCGCACCCGTCCCGAGTGTCTTCTCGCTGCTCACGCTGCCATCCTCGCCGGGTTTGCGCCTGTTCGCCTCACCTTAGGGTGCGATCCCCGGTGGGCCGGTCCGCCTTGAGGATGACCCGGATCCGGCCCCGCAGGGGGACGTGGAATGAATGCCCGGCTTCTACCGTTGGACACAGTGAGCAGGAGATGGGGGTCTCCGAAAAGCCTCCGCCCACCGGATTCGGGGGAACCGATGGGCGGGGGCTTCGCTCAGATCTCGGCGTCGGAAGGCCTCAGGCCTCCGGCGCCGATCGCTGTCCGGACGATCACTGTCCGGACGATCCGTTTCCGGAAGATCCGTTTCCGACGGCGGTCGCGCCGGAATGCGACGGCTTGTGCTTGTCGAGGTCGGGCTCCAGGTAGATCAGCCGTGCGACGGGGATCAGCTCCCGCACCTTGCCTTCGGCCGCGTCGATGGCCCTGGCGATCTCCACCGCGGTGTCCTCGCCGCCGACCGCGATCTTGGCCGCGACGAGCAGTTCCTCGGGGCCGAGGTACTGGGTGCGCAGGTGGATCACCCGGTCGACCTCGGGCACCGATTCCAGCGCCGCGATGATCTGCTTGTCGGCGGCCTCGCCCGCGCCCTCGCCGAGCAGGAGGCTCTTGGTCTCGAACGCGAGGATCACCGCGATGACCGCGAGCAGCACGCCGATGGAGATGGTGCCGAGCGCGTCCCAGACGCCGTCGCCGGTGATGACGGCGAGGCCGACGCCCAGCAGCGCGAGGATCAGGCCGACGAGCGCGCCGAGGTCCTCCAGCAGCACGACGGGCAGTTCGGGCGCCTTGGCCCGGCGGATGAAGGACCACCAGCCCTGCTCGCCGCGGATCGCGTTCGACTCCTTGATCGCGGTCCGGAAGCTGAAGCTCTCCAGGCCGATCGCGATGATCAGCACGCCGAACGCCCACTGCGGGGACTCCACCGGGTGCGGGTCCTGCAGCTTGTGGACGCCCTCGTAGATCGAGAAGACCGCGCCGACCGTGAACAGCACGAGCGCGACGATGAACGCGTAGAAGTACCGCTCGCGGCCGTAACCGAAGGGGTGGTCGGCCGTGCGCGCGCGGGTGGCGCGCTTCTTGCCGACGAGCAGGAGGGCCTGGTTGCCGGAGTCGGCGACCGAGTGGATGGACTCGGCCAGCATCGACGACGAACTCGTGAACACGTACGCCACGAACTTGGCCGTCGCGATCCCCAGGTTCGCCGCGAGTGCCGCGACGATCGCCTTGGTTCCGCCTTCTGCTGACATTTAGTAGATCCTCGCTTCGATTTCGGTACGCGCGGGGACGGGTGTCGGGTCCACTCCCAGCGCCAACGCCAGGTAAACGGACACATAGTCGCACAACCCGATCAGCGAGGCGGAACGCTCCAGGGGGTGAAGGCCCTCTCCCGCGAGCTCAGAAACGGTCACTCCGCGTGCCGATGCGGTGTCTCCGACGGGCGAGCGGCCCGGCGCGGGCTCCCCTTCGGGGGTGGTCCCCTCGGAGAGGAGCACCAGGTGCACGGCGGCCTCGGGGTCCTCGGTGCGGTCGCGGAAGAAGTCGTCGGCGTCGGGGGCCGCGGCGTCCAGGGAGCCGGGGAGCGCAAGCGCGACGGGCACCTTGGCGTTGTCGCTCAGCTGGGCGGCCAGACGACGGGCGACGGCCTTCTCCAGCGGGGTGGTGCCCCACGGCATCGGCAGCGAGCCGGCCAGCTCCAGCGCGAGCTGCTTGGCCGGGTTCACGAACGGCTCCCCCGCCGGACGGCAGCGGTGCGCGACGTCTTCGAGACGGGCGGCGGCGGCCTCCAGCGCGTCGTCCGGCACCGCGGCGAGCCCGAGCCCGCGCAGCACCAGCAGCAGCGGGACGACCTGCGCCCACAGCAGCGCCCGGACGGGTCCCGCGGGCGGCGCCAGCGGTAGGTAGAGGAGCCGGTTCTGGGTGGCCAGGGACCGCAGCCGGGCGTCGGCGTGGCCGACCCCGACGACCGCGGCGCCCCGCCGGACGGCCTGGGCGGCCAGGTCGAAGGCCTCATCGCCGAGCGCGCAGACCAGGTCGGTGGCGCCGATCCAGCCGGGCAGCACCCCGCCGTCCACGCACAGCACGGGCACCGGGCAGCCGTTGCCGCAGATCGCGGCGACCACCTCGCCCGCAGACCCGGGACCTGCGATGACGACGGTCCGGGGGCGGCCCGCGCCTTGGAGCGCCTCGGCGAGGCCGGCTTCCTCAGCCAGAACGGCGGCTTGCCTTATCTGTGCGGCGCCGGAGGCCACGAGCCGGAGCATCCCGCCCCTGTCGGCCGCCTCCAGCGCGTCCGCGTCGTCCAGCGCGCCCGCGCGGGTCATGCCCGGGGCGCCCTCGCCTCGTCCACCAGCAGCACCGGGACGCCTTCGTCCGTCACCGGGTAGACGTTGCCGCACTCGCCGGTGCAGACGAGCTCACCGCCCTCGGCGCGCAGGGCGCCGCGGCAGTTGGGGCAGGCGAGGATCTCCAGGAGCCACGCGTCGATCTTCACTTTGCCTCCTCGGTGCGAACGATCGACAGGACCTCGTCCCGGATCGCCGCCATGGTCTGCCCGTCTCCCGCCTCGGCGTTGAGTCGGAGCAGCGGTTCGGTGTTGGACGCGCGGAGGTTGAACCACCAGCCGTCGCCCGTGAACGTGGTGCCGTCGAGTTCGTCGACGGTGACGCCGTCGCGGGCGGCGAAGACCGCGCGCACCCTGGCCACCGCCGCCGCCTGGTCGGCGACCTCGCTGTTGATCTCCCCGGAAGCGACATACCGGTCGTAAGACGACAGCAGGGAGGAAAGCGTTCCGTCCTGCTCGCCGAGCGCGGCCAGCACGTGCAGCGCGGCCAGCATCCCGGAGTCGGCGAACCAGAAGTCCCGGAAGTAGAAGTGAGCGGAGTGCTCTCCGCCGAAGACCGCGCCGACGTCGGCCATCGTCTTCTTGATGAAGGAGTGCCCGACCCGGGTCCGCACCGGGACCCCGCCGTTCTCGGCGATGATCTCCGGCACGGCCGCCGACGTGATCAGGTTGTGCACGATCGACGCGCCCGGATACTTCGCCAGCTCGCGTTCGGCCACCAGCGCGGTGATCGCCGACGGGGAGACGATCTCGCCCCGCTCGTCGACGGCGAAGCAGCGGTCGGCGTCCCCGTCGAAGGCCAGGCCGAGATCGGCGCCGTGCGCGCGGACCGCGGCCTGGAGGTCGCGGAGGTTCTCCGGCTCGATCGGGTTCGCCTCGTGGTTGGGAAAGGCGCCGTCCAGCTCGAAGTACAGCGGGACGACGTCCAGGGGCAGGTCGGCGAAGACCGCGGGGACGGTGTGGCCGCCCATGCCGTTGCCGGCGTCCACGACGACCTTGAGCCGGCGGATGCCCGACACGTCGACGAGGGTCTTCAGGTGCGCGGCGTAACCGGCGAGGAGATCGCGCTGCTCGACCTTGCCGACGGGGCCGTCGTGGGCGGGGACGCCCGCGGCGACGAGATCGCGGATCTCGCGCAGTCCGGTGTCCTGTCCGACGGGACGGGCGCCCGAAAGGCACATCTTCATCCCGTTGTACTTGGCCGGGTTGTGGCTCGCGGTGAACATGACACCGGGCAGGTCCAGGCTGCCGCTGGCGTAGTACAGGAGGTCCGTCGAGCCCAGGCCCGCCTCGATGACGTCCGCGCCCTGGGCGGTCGCGCCGCGGGCGAAGGCCGCGGCGAGGGGCACCGAGGAGGCGCGCATGTCGTGCGCGGTGACGATCCGGGACGCCCCGGTCACCCGTATGAACGCGGCGCCGGTCGCCTCGGCGATCTCCTCGTCGAACTCGTCGGGGACCACGCCCCGCACGTCATAGGCCTTGAAGATCTTGGCGAGATCGCCCACGTCGGGTGTCCCTCCGGCTCGTTCCGTCTGGACTACGAGCGTACCGGGACGCGGGACGAACGCCGTTACGCGGTCGCGCCGAGGGCCGTTCGCCCGCTCGACCACGAAGGGGCCGGGGTCAGGGCTGCTGGTCGGAGCGGAGGACTCTGAGGTGGCCTCGGCGCCCCACTTCGGTGCCTTGGCCGACGGGTTCGGTGCCGGGGTGGGCGGGGCGGGCCGCTTCGCGGACCGCGTCGGCGAGTGCTTCGAGGTCGTCGCTGGTGCGCTGGTCGGAGGCCTCTTCGGCGGGGAGCCTGAGCAGCTCCCAGTTCTTGGGGGCGGTCAGCCTGTCGGCGTGTTCGGCGCACAGGTCGTAGCAGTGCGGCTCGACGTACGCGGCGAGCGGGCCCAGCACCGCGGTGGAGTCCCGGTAGACGTACGTGAGCGTGAACACAGCTGACGCTTTGCACGCGGTGCGGGAGCAGATGCGGACGGGGCTCACGTTGGCTGAACGTACGCCTTTCCGGCCCGCATCGCCAGTATCCGCGTGATCGTGTCTCGCGTTTCATCCAATACGCGAACAATTCGGCCCACCCGTTTCCCCTCCCCACCCCAGCCCCCAACCCCCCAAACAGCCGCCCTCACGCCCCTCCCCCCACCGACCACCGCCAGCCACCCCCACCGCCCGACCCCAGAACCAGCCGCCGCCCACACCCGCCCACCACCGGTCCCCCCGAGCGCCGCCGACCGCGGCCCACACCCCACCGCTCCCGATAGAGCCGCCGACACAGACACCTACGGGGCGTTCCGCGGAGCCCGCCAGGCGGGGCCACACACGAGGTGATCCCAGGGAGCGCCCGAAGGCGCGGCCGCTCACGTGATCGGGCCCCCCTGGGCTGCCCCGTAGGCCCCCAGGGCCGGAGGGCTGGCCTAGACTGCAAGCGTGAGGCGGCGGGATCGGCATGGGCGGGGGCTGCGGGGGCCGTTGGCGCCGCCTGAGGTGCCCATTTCGTTGACACGCGCGGAGAAGTTCGATGATCTTGTCCGCGAGGAGGTGCAGCGGGTCGTCGCGCCTTGGCAGGAGCAGCTTGCGGGGGTGGAGTTCGCGGTCGAGGACATTCCGCCTGCGGAGGTGGGGGTCTCCGAGGTGCGGTTGGGGGTGACGCGGACGGTGGGCGGGGTGCCGCGTGTGGTGGTCTTCCGTCGGCCGTTGGAGGCGCGGGCGGGCAAGGACGGGAAGGGTGAGCGGGAGCTCGTCCGGTTGATTCATGACGTGGTGGTGGACGAGGTGGCTCAGTTGCTGGGGTTGGACCCGGATGACGTGGACGAGCCTGAGGACGATTAGTCCGCTTCCCCGTAAGGGGATGACGGCGGTCAGGGGATGACGGCGGTCAGGGTGTCCGAGACGGGCGGTAGGGCGGCTTCGAGGGGTGCCGGAGTGAGGGTCCGTACGGTGAGTTGTTCTCGTTGCCCGGATTTGATGGTGAGCACTCGGGTCCCGTAGACGGGTCCGGAGCCCGGCAGGGGTGTCACGCGGACGGCCGGGGTGTCGAGGGGTATCTCGATGGTCCGGCCTGCGGGGATGTCGAGTCGGGTGGCGGTTCCGGGGCCTGCGGCCGTCATGGGCGTGATCTGGATCTTCGCGGCCTTGTCGGGGGCCGTGAGAAGCAGCGTGGCGGCTTCGCGGGGCTTGCGCACCCCTTCGGCGCCTGCGGTGGCGGGGGCCGCTCCCAGGGCTGATGTGCCGCCGTCCAGGGGGGTTCCGGCCGCGCCGAGGGCGAGTTCGAAGCCCGTGGCGGCGAATCCGGCGAGGATCTGGCGGTTCGCGGTGAGTTCGATGGCGGCGGGCCGTCCGCCGAGCGCGGCTTCGAGGTCGAGGGGGATGACGGTCCGCGCGGGAACGTCGAGGGTCTCCTGGCCTTCGGGCGCGCTGGGGCCGTCGGCGGTGAGCACGCGGATCCGCACTTTGGCGTCCCGGTTGCCGGGCGCTCCCACGTAGAGCGTCCGCTTGCCGCTTCCGCCGGGTACGCCGGGCACGATCACCCGGGTGGCGGGTTCGGCGGTGGCGGTCGCCCAGTCCGCGCCCTTGGCCCCGGCGTCGGCGCGCAGGGCGGCGGCGACCCGGCCGCCGGTCGCGGTCACCCGCAGGGCGAGCACCTGGACGTCGGCGGCGATCATGCCGAGGCCGTCGAGACTCTGGCCGATCTTGATGATCCGGGTGCTGCGGGCGGGCACGTCGAGGGACTTGCCGTCGGTGGTGTCGAGGGAGCCGTCGTCCGACACGGCTTCGAGGTCGATCGTGGCGGGCACGTCGTCGACGTTGGTGACGTGCAGGTCGAGTGCGCCGGCGCCGGGGCCGGGGGTGACGAACCAGTGCTCGGTCGCGGGCGCGGTGCACGGCACCGAGGCGAGGGAGCGCTTGCCGGCGACGGTCTGGGCGGCTTCCAGGCCCGCGGCGGCGGCGCCGTCGGCCCGGACCTCCAGGGCCGCCCCGCGCTTGGCCTCGCCGGTGTACAGCTTGGAAGGCGCGGGCAGGTCGGCCACGGACTTGCCGTCGAGGGAAGTGACGGAGCCGGCGCCTTCGCCTTCGCCGCCCGACACGACGGAGAGGCGGGCGGTCTGTTCGGCGGTGGGGCACGCGGCGAGCGCCGTCGTGATGGGCACGCTCGTGCCCTTGAGTTCCGCCGGCGCCCCCGGACGGGTGAGCGCGGCGGCTCCGTAGAGGGCGGCGACGGCGACGAGGATCAGGGCGGCCACCCCGTACCGGTTTCCCGCCACGACGGTCGCCACGTCGACGACCTTGTCGAGCGCGCCTCCCGCTGCGGGCCGCCGCGGCAGGCGCCGCGGGAGTCGCCGCGTCGGGGCGCCCGCGCGGGCGGCCCGGCGGGTGCCCACGCGCGGTTCGGGGACCTCAGCGACGGGTTCGGCGCCTTCCTCAGACGTGGAAGGCACCGGCTCGGGCAGAGCCGTCTCCTCGACGGCCGCCCTACGCCGACCCAGGGCGCCCGAAAGGGGCGAGATGCGCTTTCTGGCACGGCTCACGGCTCTGCTCCCACGGACGCCGCGGACTCGGCGGGCTCATCGGGCGCCGCGGAGTCCCGCGCGCCGTCCTCTTGTCCTTCGGCCGACGCACCGGACTCGTCCGGCTCGGCGGCGGGTTCCGCCCGGCGTCCGCGCCGCCTGCCCCGCACCGGGGCCTCGCCGCCCGGCAGCGCCAGCACGACCACGACGAGGAACGCCAGCCCCTGGACGGCCGTCCAGGCCGTCCACAGCCTCTGGCTCCGCTCCACCGCGAAGGTCCCGCCGCTCTCCGGGACGTCCCATCCCGCGGCCCACCCATCGACGGTGACGGCCTTGGCGGCCTTCCCTGCCATGGTCGCGGCCCAGCCTCCGGCGGGCTCGGCGAGCAGCACCCTGCGGCCCGCCTCTCCGGCTGGAAGATCGACCCGAGCGGCGGTCTCGCCATCTGGAAGGCTGGAGCGCAGAGGGGTGATCGCGCCTTCGCCGTCCAAGAGCATCAGCCGGGCGCCGGGTTCGGCGAGGCGCCAGACGGCGAAGTCGTCGCTGCGGCTCATCCGGACGAGCCCGGGAAGCCCGTCGAGGCGGCGCAGCAGCCTTTCGCCGTTCTCCGGCCGCTTGTCCCCCGGGAAGCGCAGGTAGAGGAACTGCACGCCGTACCGGTTGAGTCCTTCGGTCCCCCGGCCCGCGGTGAGGTCGGCCACCAGCCGGTCAAGGCGGACGGCGGCCTTCTCCTCCGCCTGGAACTCCTCGTCTCCGACCTCTGGGGAAGGCCCCCGCAGCAGGCTGTAGGAGATGTCGGCGCCTCCGTCGTGGGAGAGCACGAGGGTCCGCGCGCGCGTCTCCTCGTTGACCGCGGTGATGAACGCGGGCAGGGTCGCGCCGGGTGCCTTGCCGACGGGCCCGTCGACGCCGATCCCGATCCAGGCGAGGGCGGCGAGCGCGGGCGTGGAGAGCGCGATGAGGACCGCCGCCGCAGCGCCGAAGCGGTACTTCCAGGTGCCTGTGGAGACCAGTTCCACCGACCGCTGCAGGCCCGCGCAGGCGGCGAGGATGAGGCCGCCGGTGGCGAACGCCAGGGGCACGCCCGGCCAGCCGGGAGCGCCCTCGCCGGGCGTCTCGGTGACGATGACCGCCGACACCGCGATCGCGGCGAGGAAGCCGAAGAGGATGAGCATCCAGCCGCCCATGACGGCGGTGCGGCGGCTGCGCAGCGGCAGTGCCGCGACGGCGAGGGCCAGCAGCCCCGCCGTCGCCCAGCCGAGGTCGGTGCCGGGCCCGCCCGGGTCGAGGGTGAGGATCGACAGGCCGGTCAGGCCCTGGTCGACGAGTTCGGGCCGGTGCAGCCCGGCCTCCAGCAGGAACCGGGACGGGTGCGCGAGGAGCTGGAGCGTCGTCGGCAGGAGCAGCAGCGGCGGGACGGCCAGCGCGATGGCCAGGTCGATCCCGCTGACGGCCTTGGAGCCGACGTAGGACAGCCCGCCGAGGATGAGCACGAGGAGCCACGTCAAAGGCACGAAGGCCATGGCGATGGTCAGGAGCAGCGCGAGCCCCCACGCGGCCCGGCGCGCCTGCCTGGCGTCCACACGGCCGCCCGGCTCCCGCAGGACCCGTGCGCCGAGGAGGCCGATGAACGGCAGCAGCACGTACACGACGCAGGTGCCGACCCGGCCGGCGGAGATCGCGCCGCTGACGACGGGCAGCACCGCGTAGGCGATCGCCGCCCACACCCGGATGGCGCCGGCCGGCACCCGGCTGCGCCGCAGAAGGCGGGCGGTCCGCTTCCCGGCGGGAAGGCTGGTCGGGATGAGCCGTTTAGCGGTGAGGTAGGCGGTCAGCCCGGAGAGCGGCACGCAGCCGAGGAGCAGAGCCGTGACGGCCAAGGACGGCTGTCCAAGGGTGATGATCGACAGCCCGGCCAAGAACGCCAGGTAAGGCGGCGACGCGTCGGCCGAGCCCAAGCCGACGGGATGCCATCCCGCCGCGTATGTGGCCCACAGGTCGGCTGCGCTCCCCCACGCGGGGACGAGGGCGCCTCCGCCGAGCCGTCCTCCCGCGGCGATCAGCGAGCGTTCGGCGAGGAAGGCCACGCAGGACAGGACGAGCAGGACGACCGCGCCGGGATGGGCGAGGACCCGGCGGACCACGCCGAAGCCGCGCTCCCGCAGCGGGATGTGCTCCTCTTCCGACTCCACCGCGTCCAGGCCGTACTCGGTCGGCGCGATGAGCACGCCGAGGCGTTCGGTGAGCCTGCGCAGGGTGACCCACTGGGGCTGGAACCTGCGGACCGACCGGTAGACGTGCGATCTTCCAGTGGCGCGGCCCGTCCGGAGCCTGCGCAGCGTGCCGGGTCCGGTCACGACGTCGCGGAGCGCGTCGAGTTCGTCGCGCAGGGCCATCGGCTTCTTGCCCAGCGCCAGGAACGCGATCCGCAGCAGCGAGCCGAACACCAGCCGCAGGTAGGACGCGGCGGCACGGCGGGCGGGGAGGTTGGCGAGCAGCGCCCACATGGCGTTGCGCCGGTCGAGGCGGCGGGGCGCGACGGGCGCGGCCCGCACTCCGCGCGCGGCGGCCTCGGCGTGGTAGACCAGCGCGTCGCTGACCGCGACGACCCGGTGCCCCGCGGCGTGGACCCGCCAGCCGAAGTCGACGTCGTCGCGGAACAGGCCGAAGCGGGGGTCGAGGCCGCCGGTCTGGCGCCACACGTCGCGGCGCACCAGCATGCCCGCGGAGCTGACGGCCATGACGTCGTGGACGCCGTCGTGCTGGCCCTGGTCGAACTCGCCGCGTTCCACTCCGGTGAAGCGGCGGCCCTGGCCGTCGAGGGCGACGCCGAGTTCCAGGAGGAGGCGGCGGTCGTCCCAGTCGCGCAGTTTCGGTCCGGCCAGGCCCACGTTGGGGTCGGAGTCGACGTGCCTGAGGAGGCTTTCGAGCGCGTCGGGGGCGGGGGTGGAGTCGTCGTGCAGGACCCACAGCCACTCGACGGCGTTCTCGACGTCGACCTCCATGGTGGCCGCGGGCGTCTCCAGCGCGGCCGCGACGGCGGAGGCGAACGGGACGTCCCGGTCGAGGGTGAGCAGGTTGCCGGGGCCGACGACGCCGGCGACGATCGCGGGCCCGGTGTCGGTGCTGCCGGTGTCGGCGATGACCAGCCGCTGGATTCGGCGGGTCTGGCTGAGCACGGCTTTCAACGTGTCGGGTAGCCAGCGGGCGCCGTCGTGCATGACGAGCACGGCGGTGACCACGTGCCGGTCGAGTCCAGGCGCCACAGGCTGCTCATTCGGGTGGGTGGGAAAGACGACAGCCGCGCGGACCTGGGGTCCACGCGGCTGCTCACTCTACTGTGACCATCCGGTCTCGGTCAGCGCCGGGACGATCCACGTCCGGCGCGGCACACGATCCGGGCGGATTGTCGCAGGCCGCCCGAGTCACGGCCGGATCGACGGCCCGGCCACCGGGCCGATGTACACAGCCCGATGGGCGGACGCCCCGGCGCAGCCGGGTTCTCAAGCGTCCGGCCACCGGGCCGATAGACACAGCCCGATGGGCGGACGCCCCGGCGCAGCCGGGTTCTCAAGCGTCCGGCCATCGGGCTGATAGACACAGTCCGTTAGACGGCGGCGCGCTTCAGTTTGCGCCGCTCCCGTTCCGACAGGCCCCCCCAGATCCCGAATCGCTCGTCGTGCTGGAGTGCGTACTCCAGACATTCCGCACGCACCTCGCAAGCCCGGCACACCTTCTTGGCCTCGCGGGTCGAGCCGCCCTTTTCCGGAAAGAACGCTTCCGGATCGGTCTGCGCGCACAGGGCGCGCTCCTGCCAGCCCGACTCTTCACCTTCGTCTGTGCCGTGCGCCAGCGGGATCACGATCTCGCCCACGCGCACCTCCTAGCCGCCCCCGTAGAGCCCCCCGGTCAGAACTACACACGTGAAATTACACGTGTGTGGTCCCCTGTGCGTCAAGCGGTAGGGGCCACAGGTGGGGTGAACTATGGGTTATCCGGGCGAAGCCCTGGGCTCCTGGGAGGGATTATTGCGGACCTTGATCCCCGCGATACCAGTTCTGGTCATTCTGCTGGGGCTGCTGCGGCTGGTCGTCGCCGAACTGGCGGGTCCAGCCGCCCGGGTCGGCCTGCGGCTGCTGCGGCTGAGGCTGCGCGGGCTGCTGGCCGTACTGCGGCTGCTGCTGGCCGTAGGGGTCCTGCGGGGCCCCGTACTGGCCCGGCTGGCCGTACTGCGGCTGCGGCGGGGCGTAGGGGTCCTGGCCGGGCTGGGCCGAGTGCTGCGGCGTGTAGGGGTCCTGGCCGGGGGCCGCGGGCTGAGCGGGCTGCGCGTACGGGTCCTGGACGCCGTACTGCGGCTGGCCGTACTGCTGCTGGCCGTACGGGTCGGCGGCGTAGGGCTGCTGGCCGTAGACCTGGCCGGGCACCGGAGCGGGACGGACCGGCTGGAAGGTCTTGAAGTTGAGGAAGACGAAGTAGGCGGTGCCACCGGAGATGGCGAGCTTGCTCAGTCCGTAGAAGAACGCCGCGGCCTTGCCGCCGCCGGTCGCGAACTCCGCGAGGAGGCCCGAGAACAGGGAGATGACGCCCAGGAGAAGTCCGATGCCCGCGATCGCCAGCGCGCCGGTCACCACGTTCTTGGCCGCGGCGGACGGCGCGGGCCGCGTGACGAACAGCACGGCGAGGACGAGGAGCACCGACAGGATCAGGCCCGTGAAGTTGCCTGAGCTGGAGGTCTCGCCGT
Source organism: Actinocorallia aurea (assembly GCF_054783995.1). Taxonomy (NCBI): domain Bacteria; kingdom Bacillati; phylum Actinomycetota; class Actinomycetes; order Streptosporangiales; family Thermomonosporaceae; genus Actinocorallia; species Actinocorallia aurea. The sequence continues at coordinate 62,059 of NZ_BAAGPQ010000024.1, read as the reverse complement.
AGGCGCTCTGGGTGAATCCGCTCCCGGAGAACAACCAGATGAGTCCTGCGAGGACTTGCAGGGCGGCGGCTCCGAGCAGCAGGTAAGCGGCCGGTTCGCGCAGCCGCTGCAGCGCTTCGGTGTTCACTGGATCACTCCATAAATGGGTATTTGGGCGGCTCATCCCGGGCGCGTAGCGTATCGCAGGGATGGAAGACTTGAACCGTGAAAATCGTGGTTCTGGCCGGAGGGATAGGCGGGGCGCGCTTCCTGCGCGGACTCAAGGCGGCGGCTCCGGACGCCGAGGTGACGGTCATCGGGAACACCGGTGACGATATCCACCTGTTCGGACTCAAGGTCTGTCCCGATCTGGACACCGTCATGTACACCCTCGGCGGCGGCATCAATGAGGAGCAGGGCTGGGGCCGTGCGGACGAGGCCTTTCTGGTGAAGGAGGAACTCGCCGCGTACGGCGTCGAACCCACCTGGTTCGGCCTCGGCGACCGCGACTTCGCCACGCACATCGTGCGCACCCAGATGATGGACGCCGGCTACCCCCTGTCGCAGGTCACCGAGGCGCTCTGCGCGCGCTGGCAGCCGGGCGTGCGGCTGATCCCGATGACCGACGATCGGGTCGAGACCCACGTCGTCATCGAGGACGAGCGGGGCAAGCGGGCCATCCACTTCCAGGAGTGGTGGGTCAAGATGCGGGCCTCCTCCCCCGCCCTGGCGATCACCCCGGTCGGCGCCGACGAGGCCAAGCCGGCCCCGGGCGTCCTGAAGGCGATCGAGGAGGCCGACTTCGTGCTGCTCCCGCCGTCGAACCCCGTGGTGAGCATCGGGACGATCCTCGCGATCCCCGGCATCAAGGACGCGTTGCAGGCCAAGACCGTGGTCGGGGTGTCCCCGATCATCGGCGGCGCGCCCGTGCGGGGCATGGCCGACGCCTGCCTGAGCGCGATCGGGGTGGAGACCTCCGCCGCGGCCGTCGCCGGCTTCTACGGGCCCGCGCTGCTGAACGGCTGGCTGGTGGCCACCGAGGACGGCCCGCACTTCACCTCGCCGGGCCTTGAGGACGTCGCCGTGCGCGCGCGTCCGCTGCTGATGTCCGACCCGGAGGCGACCCGGGAGCTGGCCTCCGCGGCCGTGGACCTCGCCGTCGAACTGGCCGGAGCGGGCGCATGAGCATCGAGATCAGCGGCGTCGCGGGCCTCCCCGAGGTGCGGCCCGGCGACGATCTTGCCGCGCTCGTCGCCGCGGCCCTGCCGGATCTGCGCGACGGCGACATCCTGGTCGTCACGTCCAAGATCGTCTCCAAGGCCGAGGGCCGGATCGTCAAGGCCGACGACAGGGAGGCCGCGATCGACGCCGAGGCCGTCCGCGTCGTCGCGCGCCGGGGCCGCACCCGCATCGTGGAGACGCGGCAGGGCCTGGTCATGGCCGCGGCCGGGGTCGACGCCTCCAACACCCCTCCCGGCACCGTGCTCCTGCTCCCCGAGGACCCCGACGCCTCCGCCCGCGCACTGCGCGCGGCCCTTCCCCGGCGCGTCGCGGTCCTCATCTCCGACACCTTCGGCCGCCCCTGGCGGGCCGGGCAGACGGACGTCGCGATCGGCGCGGCGGGCCTGGAGCCCCTCGACGACTTCCGCGGCCGCACCGACCCGCACGGCAACCTCCTGGAGGCGACCGTCACCGCGATCGCCGACGAGCTGGCCGCCGCCGCGGAACTGGCCAAGGGCAAGCTCGACGGCGTGCCCGTCGCGGTGATCCGGGGCCTCGCCCATCTCGTCACCGAGGACGACGGGCCGGGCGCGCGCGCCATCGTGCGCGGCTCAGCCGATGACATGTTCCGCTGGGGCGGCGCGGAGCTCCTGTACGCCCGCCGGACGATCCGGGAGTTCACCGACGCGCCGGTCGACGGCGAGAAGGTGCGCCGCGCGGTGGCCGCCGCGATCACCGCGCCGGCCCCGCACCACACGACGCCGTGGCGGTTCGTGCTGCTGGAGTCCCCGGAGATCCGGGTGAAGCTGTTGGACGCCATGCGCGACGCCTGGCGCGCCGACCTGGAGGCCGACCGCTTCACCGAGCAGTCGATCGGCAGGCGGCTCGCGCGCGGCGACGTGCTGCGCCGCGCCCCCTACCTGATCGTCCCCTGCCTGGACACCGAGGCCGGCCAGCACCTCTACCCGGACGCGCGCCGCAACGCCGCCGAACGGGAGATGTTCCTGGTCTCCACCGGCGCGGCCGTGCAGAACCTCCTGGTCGGCCTGACCGCGGAGGATCTCGCGTCCTGCTGGGTGTCCAGCACGATGTTCTGCCGCCCGACCGTCCGCGAGGTCCTCGGCCTGCCGGACTCCTGGGACCCGATGGGCGCCGTCGCCGTCGGCCACGCCGCGGCCGAGCCGCGCGCCCGCGCCCCGCGCCTCCCGGACGCCTTCCTCGAAGTGCGCTGAACCCGGGCACACGGCCCGGCCCCGGCCCCGTCCCCGTCCGCGGGTCCGGGGCCGGGCCGGGCGCGGGGACGCGTCTCAGGACCCGAGGATGCGGGCCTTCTCCGCGGCGAACTCCTCGGGCGTGAGCACGCCGCTCGCCTGGAGGTCGGCGAGCTTCTGGAGCTGCTCGATGCGGTCGTCCGCCTGCGCGGGCTGGGCCTGCGGGGCCTGCATCGGCTGCGCGTACTGCGGCGTCTCCTGTGTTTGCTGCATGTCCTGCATATCTCGGCGCGCCTGCCTGCGCTGGACGCGGCCGGAGACCGCGGTGGCCGTGCCGGTGATGACCGCGGTGCGCGCCATGGTGCCCAGGAGTCCGGGCCGTCCTGCCCTGATCATGCGGTGCCCCCTCTAGCTCTGGCTCAGCGCCGCCATCGCGGTCGCCACGACGTCGCGCGGAATGCGCTCCCAGGACCTGACCTCGCCGTGCGAGGCGCGTACGGCGTCGCTGATGCGCTTGGCCCACGCGTGCTCCCAGACGAGCACGAGCGCGGAGTCGCCCGGATCGAGTCCTTCGCCGACCTTGTCGAGGTCCTCCTCGCTGAGCAGGTCGAGCTGCTCGCTGGTGAGGCCGAGGAACCGCGCCGCGAACTCGGTGTCGACGACCTCGGTCGCGACGACGGAGCCGTCGGCGGCTCTGGACACGAACGCGAGGTCGAGGATCCGGATGGTCCCCGCGTCCTGGAGTTCCAGCAGCGACGGCGCGACGTCCCCGTTGAACCGGCTCCCCCTGAAGAGGATCACCGCGACGTCGACGGGCCCCATGGACTCCGCCTTCATGCTCTCGGGCATACCGGTCCCCCCGCATTCGACAGGCCTTCCGGTGTTCGACAGGCCTTCTGGTGAGGTCTGACCGCGGAATCCCTTCGGGGAACCCAGCTTTTCCCCATATATCCCCAGATTCCCAGATCCCCAACAACCGCGCCCCGGCGGGCGCGGACCGGAGTCCGCGCCGCCGAGCGGCCGGAGGGTCAGCGGGTGAGCAGCGCCAGTGCGCCCGCCGCCACCGCCTCGTCGCGCAGGCGGGAGGGACGGCCGTCGAGGGCCGCCGTCGCCTTGGCCCGCCTGAAGAACAGGTGGGCGTCGTGCTCCCAGGTGAACCCGATGCCTCCGTTGACCTGGATGAGGGCTGCCGCGGCCGCCTCGAACGCCTCCGAGGCCTCGGCCTTGGCGAGCAGGACGAGCTGGTGGGCGGTCTCGGCCTCGCCCGCGTCGAGCGCGACCGCCGCGGTGCAGACGAGGGCACGCGCGGCCGACACCGCGATCGCGATCTCGGCGCACCGGTGCTGGATCGCCTGGTAGGAGCCGATCACCTGGTCGAACTGCGTGCGGATCCCGGCGTACGCGACGGCGCCGTCCAGGCAGCCCTGGGCGCCGCCGACCTGCTCGGCGGCCAGCAGCAGCCGCGCCGCGTCGGCGGCCCGACCGAGCGCGGCCCGGTCGCCCGGCTCGGTGAGCCGCACCGCGGGGACCCCGTCCAGGCGCAGGGCGGCGGGCCGGGCCGTCAGGTCGGTCGCCGCCGCGGGCGTCCGGTCCACGGCGCCCTCGCCGAGCCGGGCCAGGACCGCGCACGGCCCCTGGCCGGTGTCGGCGACGGCGAGCAGCACGTCGGCGGTCATGCCGTGGGTGACGTCCGGGACGGAGCCGCGCAGGGTGCCGTCCGCTTCGAGGACGAGCCTTGGGCGCAGCGCCGCGAACCCCTGCGGCAGCCCGACGATCTCGGCTCCGCTCAGCACCCCCTCGAAATCCGCGGCGGCCGGGCCGAGCAGCCAGGCCGCGAGGACCGAGGCGCGCAGCGGCCCCGCGTACAGGACCGCGCCGGCCTCCTCGGCCGCCGCCGTCAGGTGGGCGAGGCCGAGCCCGAGCCCGCCCGCGGACTCCGGGGCCGCCATCGACACCAGGCCGACGTCCCCGGCGAGGGACTTCCAGCGGTCGGCGTCGTAGCCGGGGTCGGCGACGGGGGCGTCGCGCAGCCGCCGGGCCTCGTCGAGCCCGCCGGTGTCGGCGAGGTAGCCGCGCAGGGCCGCCCTGACCTCGTCCTGGCTGAGCAGTTCCTCGCTCATGACGCCTTCCTCTGCTGCGCCGCGGGCCTGGGCGGCCGGGGCAGCCCGAGACCGCGCTGGGCGATGATGTTCAGCTGGATCTCGTCGGTGCCGCCCGCCAGGTGCAGTGCGGGCGCGCCGAGCACGAACTCCGCCCACGCGTGCGTGTCGGTCTCGCCGGAGTCGGTGAAGGCGCGGTCGCCGAGCACCTCGCCGGCGAGCCCGGCCATCTTGTCGACGGCCCGCGTCATCAGCATCTTCAGCACCGATCCGGCCGCCGGGCCGAGCGGTCCCCACGCGCCTTCGGGCAGTTCCGCCGCGGCCTTCATCGCGACGACCGCCGCGACGGTCCGGGCGATCTCCGGCCGAGTCACCGGGTCGTCGGCCGCGCCGAGCCTGTCGACCAGGGTCGCGAGGCGCTCCAGCGCGTAGGGGCTGACCGGCCCGTCGTCGCCGACCATGGTCTTGCGCTCGCTGCCGAGACTGGTGCCCGCGACCTTCCAGCCCTCCCCGACCGCGCCGATCCGGTGCGCGTCGGGCACCCGGACGCCGTCGAGGAACACCTCGTTGAACGCCGCGCCGCCCGTCATCTGGCGGATCGGCCGGACGGTGACGCCGGGGGCGCGCATGTCCACGAGGAACATGGTCATGCCCGCGTGCTTGGGCGCGTCCGGGTCGGTCCGGACCAGGGCCTCGCCGACGTCGGCGAGGTGCCCCATCGACGTCCAGACCTTCTGGCCGGTGAGGATCCAGTCGTCGCCGTCGCGGACGGCCCGGGTGGCGGCGCCCGCGAGGTCCGAGCCCGCGCCGGGCTCGGAGAACAGCTGGCAGCCGATCGCGTCGCCCCGGTACAGCGCCCGCACCTGCGGGATCCGCAGCTCGGGGGCGGAGTGCCGGTCGAGGGCGGGCGCGACGATGTGCAGGCCGACGAACAGCACCTCGCGGGACGGGAAGCCCAGCTCGGCCAGCAGGTCGTCGACGATCTCGTCGGCTTCGCGCGGCAGGCCGCGTCCGCCGCAGTCGGCGGGGCCGCTCGGCCAGGCCAGCCCCGCGTCGAACAGCCGGGCCTGGAGCCGCCGAACGACCTCGACCTGCGCCTCGTGTCCTTCGCCCAGCTCCTCGACGGACGCGATCCGGTCGGAGGACCGGCGCTCCCGCTCGGTGTCGGTCCCGGCGAACTCCCCCGCGATCGACCGCAGGAACGCCTCGGCCTCGGCGCGGAACCCTTCGAGGCCGTCGGTGGTCTCGCTCATGCTCAGGCCTCCGCGAGCCCGGCGAGCCTGAGCGCGAGCTTCTTGGCCGTGTCCATCGGGTAGTGCTTGCGCGCGACGAGCCGCTGCGCGTACAGGCCGCCGCCGGACTGGAGCATGGTCACGAGCTGCCAGCCGCCGTAGGCGTCGGCGGTGAAGTCGCGGATCGCGTGGAAGAGGCGGGTGCGGTACTCGCCGCCGATGCCCTCCTTGGTGGCCATGTACTTGTGGATGAACGGCCCGACCTCGGCGTGCTCCAGGTCGGAGATCGACGGGGCGGTGACGATGGAGCCGCCGCCGATGTCGTGCAGGTGCCGGACCATCGTGCTGAACTCGGCGGCGCCGTGGTGCTTCGCCGCGTTGGTGAACAGCTCGCTGGGGAAGTACCAGCCTTCGGGGCTCGCCTCGGCGTTGGCGATCGCGGCCTCCAGGCCGGCGCGCACGAGCGTCGCGTAGATCACCATCTCGGCGATCTTCTCGCGGACGTGCGAGACGCGCTCGGTGCCGTTGGCCTCGGCGATGAGCTGGGCGAGGCCGACGAGGGTGTCGCCGTACTCGGCGAGGTGGGCGGTCGCGCCGAGGCGCTCCCACAGCCCGAGGGAGTGCGCGAAGGTCGCGGAGTGCTCGACCTCGCCGGCGAGGAACACGCGCTCGTTCGGCACGAACACGTCGTCGAGGATGACGAAGCCCTCGGGCATGTTGTGCCGGGAGCTGACGGGGAAGTCCTGGTGGCGGTCGCGCGGCGCGAAGCTGGTGTTCACGATCTTGACGCCCGGGGCCCCGACCGGGATCGCGCACGCGACGGCCCAGTCCTCTTCGCCCGGCTTCATCTTCTTGGTCGGCATGACCACGAGCTCGTGGCTGACCGCCGCCGAGGAGATGTGCAGCTTCGCACCGCGCAGGACGATGCCGTCGGGGCGGCGCTCGACGATGCGCACGTAGGCGTCGGGGTCGTCTTGGCCGCTCGGGGAGAGGCGGCGGTCGCCTTTGGCGTCGGTGATCGCCTGGACGCAGCGCAGGTCGTTGTCCTTGCAGTACTGGAAGTACGCCTCTATGCGGTCGGCGTAGGCGGCGCTGGCCGAACGGATCCGGGCGGCGGCGGTGAGCAGCGCGAGCAGGCCCTGGGACGTGGTCACGGTGACCATGTCCCAGGCGAGGAGCTCTTCGAGGATCTCCTTGAGCTGCTCCTTGCTCCGCGGGACGGCGAAGTAGGGGCCGACCGCGTCCTCGCCGGGCCGGTAGTGGGTCTCGTAGCCCTTGGCCACCAGCTCGATCGCTCGGACGAACTGGGGGTGCGAGGACAGGTCCTTGACCTCCTCGCCCTCGGCGAAGATCCGCCTGCCGTCGTCGAGCGAGGCCAGGTAGGCCTCCCTGCTCATCATCGCCATCGCGTCTTTCCCTTCGGTACGGGCCGGATCCGTCCGTGGGGGCGGCCCGGGAAAAATTCTGATGCTAAATTCAGTTTCAGTCAAGGGCGTGTGGCCTGCCGGGCGGCGGGCCTAAACTCTGATCCCGTTGGACGCGGGTGCGACACGCCCGCCACGGAGACGGAGGACCTTGGCGATGCCACCCACCCCGAAGGGCAGGCGGACCGAAGCTGCGTTCCTCGACGCCGCGCGCCGGGTCTTCGCCGAGAAGGGCTACTTCAACGCCAAGATCTCCGACATCGCGCAGGCGGCCGGGAAGTCGTCGGGGTCCTTCTACAACTACTACGAGAACAAGGAAGAGCTGCTCCAGGCGCTGCTCGACCAGTTCTCCACCGAGGTCCTCGTCCAGTCGCTGAAGGCGCAGAGCGACGATCCGGAGGAGGGCATCCGCGCGGCGGTCCGGGTCTACTGGAACACCTACCGCGAGTACCTCGCCGAGATGATCGGCATGTTCCAGATGTCGATGACCGACGAGTCCTTCGCCGCCCGCTGGCGCGAGGTCCGCAGCGCGGGCGTCCGCGCCGTCCTGGCCGGCATCAGGGCCGCCGAGCAGTCCGGCTACCGCCACGGCCCCCGCCCCGACCTCGTCGCCTCCGCGATCGCCGCAATGATCGACTCGTACTGCTGGACCTGGCTGGCCAGCGGCGGCGAACCCGGCATCCCCTCCCCCACCGACGAAGAGGCCATCGAGGCCATCGCCACGGTCTGGTATCGCACGGTCTTCTTCGACCGCGCACCGCAGGCCTAGCCGCCCCGTCCGCAGAACGCGCGAAGAGGCCCCGCCCCTCCACGGGCGGGGCCTCCTCAGGTCCGCCTAGGACTCGTCGAGGGTCTCCTTGACGAGCTGGGGGCGGGAGGTCTTGCCGGTGGCGGTGCGCGGGAGGTCGGGGAGGATGCGGAGGAGCTTGGGGATCTTGTAGCCGGGCAGGTGGGCCCGGCAGTGGTCCTGGATCGCCTCGGCGGTCGCCGTGCCGCCCGGGCGCAGGACGACGGCGGCGCAGACCTTCTGCCCCCAGTGCGGGTCGGGGACGCCGTAGACGGCGGCGTCGGCGACGTCGGGGACGCGGGCGATGACGTTCTCGACCTCGCCCGGGTGGACGTTCTCGCCGCCCGTGACGATCATGTCGTCGGAGCGGCCCCGGACGAAGACGTAGCCGCCCTCGTCGACATATCCCATGTCCCGGCTGTTGAACCAGCCGTCGACCAGGACGCCCCGGGACGGGTCCGCGCCCAGGTAGCCGAGGGTCATCGAGGGAGCCCGGAACCACAGTTCGCCCTCGGTGCCCTGGGGGACCTCCTCGCCCGTCAGCAGGTCGCGGACGCCGAGGTCGATGCCCGCGCCGGGCCGTCCGGCCGAGGAGAGGCGGGCCGGGTCGGCGCCGGGGAGGTGGTCCTCCTCGGTGAGGAAGCAGAGGCCGCCGCCCGCCTCCGTCATGCCGTAGACCTGGCAGAGGCCGGAGTCGAGGGTCTCCATCGCCTCGGCGAGGAGGGTCGGGGTGATGGGCGAGGCGCCGTAGCCGATGTGCCGCAGCGCGGGCAGCGGGACGGGCTCGGCCTTGAGCTGGTCGACGATCATGCGGATCAGGGTCGGCACGAGGATCGTGTGGGTCGCCGCGCGCTCGGCGAGGGTGCGGACGAGCCCGGCGGGGCTCGGGTCAGCCGGGTACAGGAGTGTCGCGCCGATGCCGAGGCAGTACTGGGTCCAGCACGCGCCGGCGGCGTGGAACGTCGGCGGGACGATGAGGACGCGGGACTCCTCGTCGAACTTGTGCACGTCGGCGTAGGGCATCATCGCGTCGACCGCGTCGCGGGTCAGCGGGACGCCCTTGGGCTCGCCGGTCGATCCGGACGTGAAGTAGATGACCGCCTCGTCGCCGCCGTCCGCTTCGAGGGGGGCGATCGGGGCGACGTCCGGCCAGCACGGGGCGGCCTGGTCGAGGACGGAGAACGCGGCGCCGACCTGCGCGGCCTCCGCGGCGGACTCGCCGCCCGCGACCACGTGCTTCAGCCCGAGCGCGGCGGCGACGTCGCGCAGTCCGGTGGCGGGCAGCCGCCAGTTCAGCGGGACCAGCGCGGCCCTGCGGCGCCAGGCGGCGAGCAGGACGACGGGGTGGCCGGGGCCGTTCTGGCCCAGCCAGCCCACCCGGTCGCCGGGGCCGACGCCCTGGGCGGCGAGGTGCGCGGCGGCCCTGTCGGCGGCTTCGTCGAGCTCCCGCCAGGTCAGGGTGCGGACGCCGGCGGCCGCGGGGGCGTCCGGGCGGGCGGCCGCGTGGCGGCGGACCGCCGCGTCGATGTCCACGGCGGGGTGGGGGACGCTTCTGGGCAAGGGGGTCTCCTCAGTACCAGGAAGGGGGTGGGTGCTCTTCCGGATTTTCCTGATACTAGGTTCAGTTTCAGGCGAGGACAAGACCTCGCTGTGAAGTCCACCACAAGAGATTCGCCACCGCCGAATCAGAGGCCCCCTCCGGTTCAGCCCTCCGATGCGGTCCCGAAGTGCGGAGCGATGACGCCGTATCGGCCGCGGTGGTAGAGCAGCGGCATCCGCTCGGCGTCACCCGTCAGAGCCGTCACGCGGCCGACGACGATCTCGTGGTCGCCGCCCGGGTGGATCGCCGCGATCTCGCACTCGACGTGCGCGGCGGCGCCGTCGATGAGCGGCGTGCCGGACGCGCCCGCGCGCCAGGAGATCCGTTCGAACTTGTCGTCCCGCCGCTGCGCGAACAGGCCGCTGACGTCGCGCTGCTCCGCGGCGAGGACGTTGACGCAGAACGCCCCCGACGGACGGATCCGCGCCCACGTCACCGAGGACAGGGCGGGGCAGAACGCGATGAGCGGCGGGTCGATCGACAGGGACGTGAACGACTGGCACGTCAGCCCGACGGGTTCGCCCTCGACCATGCCGCTGACCACCACGACGCCGGACGCGAATCCGCCCATGACATCGCGGAACAGGCGCGCGTCGATCCCGGCGCCCGGCCCGGCGGCCGCCGCGCGGAGCTCCGTGGAGTTCGTCATCGGTACCCCTCTCTCCCTGTCTTGACCCGACCTAAAACTGAAACTAACATCAGTTCCAGTTATGTTACAAGCTCTCCCTGATTGGGGCAAAGACATGGAACTGGGCATCCTCAGCCTGGGAGACCACCTCCCCGACCCGCGCACCGGCGAGCAGGTCTCGCAGGCCGCGCGGCACCGGGCGATCGTCGAGGCCGGCGTGCGCGCCGAGGAACTCGGCTTCACCATGTACGCCGTCGGGGAACACCACTTCAACGACTACATCGTCTCCTCGCCGAGCGTCGTGCTCGCCGCGATCGCCTCGCGCACCAGCCGCATCAGGCTCGCCCCCGCCGTCACCCTGCTGCCCATGGCCGACCCGGTGCGCGTCGCCGAGGACTTCGCGACCCTCGACCTCATCTCCGGCGGACGCCTGGAGATGGTCGTCGGCCGAGGCATCTCCTCCAAGGACTACCGGGCCTTCGGCTACGACCCCGCCGAAGACCGCGACAACATGGACGAGAAGCTCGCCCTGCTCAAGGCGCTGTGGTCGGACGAGCAGCCCGTCACCTGGGAGGGCCGCTTCCGCACGCCGCTGCGGAACGTCACCGTCCAGCCGCGGCCCTCGCGCATGCCGCGCATCTGGCTCGGCAGCGGCTTCAGCCCCGGCTCCGTGCAGCGGACGGCCGAGGCGGGCATGCCGCTGTTCCTGCCCAGCATCCTCATGGCCCCGCAGAAGTACGCCGAACCCGTCGCGCTCTACCGGCGGCTCATGGAGGAGAAGGGCTGGGGCGACCGCGCGTTCGTCGGCTGCTGCTCCTACGTGCACGTCGAGGAGACGAGCCAGACAGCCAAGGACAACTGGGAGCCCTACCTCATCCAGTACGTCGAGTGGGTCAACAGCCTCACCGGCAAGATGATGCAGGCCGACTACCCCGCCCTCATCGACGGCCCCGCCGTCTGCGGCAGCCCCGCCGAGGTCGCCGACCGCCTCCAGGAGGTCGAGGAGCTCCTGCGCCCCGACGTCCACCTCTCGGTCTTCGACCCGGGCGGCCTCCCCCACGAGCAGGTCGTCCGCTCCATGGAGCTGTTCGCCTCCGACGTCATGCCCAAGTTCCACGGCTGACCCCGCGGTCCGGGCGTCCGGGACCCGGACGCCCGCCCTCCTCCCGAAAAGGCCCCCATGTACCTCACCGTGGACCTCTCGTCCGTTCCGCCCGCCGTGGAACTGCACGAACCCGACGACTTCGCCGCCTTCTCCGTCCGGATCGCGCAGGCCACCCACGCGTTCGTCACCCCGGACACCCTGCGCGCCCTGGCCGGCGACCTCGCCGCGTCACCCGAGTGGAACGACGGCCTCGCGGCGATGCTCGCGCACGCGTCGAAGAACGGCTGGCTCGACGGTTCCGGCGCGATCCGGGCGCACCTCGCCTAGGCGGGGCGGCCCGTCCGGACGATGATGGCGGCCGAGGCGGCGGCGAGCACGGCGATGAAGACGGCGAGGGCGATCGCGGCGTCGAGGAGGGTCGTCAGGGTGACCAGGACGCCGGAGGCGACGACGGGGATCGTCAGACCGACGTAGGCGGCGATGAAGAAGGCCGAGATGACCTCGCCGCGGCGGGCCTCGGGCGCGATCGCGGTCACCGTCGACAGGCCCGCGCGGAACGCGAGGCCGACGCCCACGCCGCCGACGAGCACGCCCGCGATCAGCACGGGCAGGGAAGCCGCGGCGACCGCCGAGACGACCACGACGACGCCCGCCGTCATCAGCGCGAGGCCGAGCAGGCTCGCCGTCCGCGGCATGAACCGCCCTGCGGCGACCTGCGCGGCCGCCGCCGCCGCGAACAGCAGGAACGCGACCACTCCGGCCGTCTGGTGGCTGCGGTTCCCGAGCCCCTCCGACAGCACCTGGCCGGCCAGCGCCGTCGTGAATCCGAGCAGCGCGAACGACGCGAGACCCGCGATCGCCGCGGCGAGGAACGGCACCCGGATCTCCGGCGGCACGCCGATCCGCTGGAACCCGATGCCGGCCCGGAAGCCGTCCCGGACCGAAACCGTCTCCGGCAGCCGCCACACGAACACCAGCACCACCGGGAGCAGCAGCAGCGCCCCCGCGACGTACGGCACGTCCAGCGGATGCGGCGCGTGGTCGGCGAGCACCCCCGCGAGCAGCGGCCCGAGCCCCAGCCCGCCCATGTTCGCGACGGTCGCCATCACGCCCGCCCTGCTCCGCTCCTTCAGCGGCGCTTCGAGCTCCGCGATGTAGGCGGTCGCCGCCCCCGTCACCAGCCCCGCCGACACCCCCGAGACCAGCCGTCCGACGAACAGCCCCGCCAGCCCCTTCGTGGCCACGAACACCACGGCCGACGCCGCCGAGAACCCGACCGCCGCCAGCAGCACCGGCCGCCGCCCCACATGGTCGGACAGCCGCCCGAGGAACTGCAGTGTCCCCAGCACCCCCACCGCGTAGACGGCGTAGACCACCGTCACCATCAGCGGATTCAGCTGCAACCTGCCCGAATAGATCGCGTACAGCGGCGTCGGCAGCGTCGTGGCCACCATCACCACAGTGAACAGATACGCCACGAGCAGGCTGTCCCGCCGCGCCGTCCCCAGCCCCATCATGATCCCCATCATGCCTGGTCCGGCGGGTCGCCGATCCGTCAGCGCTTGGGCCAGTGCCACGGCGGCTCGTCCAGGGGGCCTTCGCGGCCCGCCACCTCGGTGGCGCCCTCGTCGTTCTTGACGAGCTCGACGAGGGTGGCGCGGTGAGGGCGGACGGCGAGGGCCTTGGCGAGCGGGGCCGAGTGGGTGACGACGAGGACCTGGGTGCGGCGGGCGGCTGTGGCGATGAGGGCTGCGAGGGGCTTCAGCAGGGACGGGTGCAGCGACGACTCGGGTTCGTTGAGGACCAGGAGGGACGGGGGGCGGGGAGTGAGGAGGGCGGCCGACCAGAGGAGGTAGCGGAGGGTGCCGTCGGAGAGTTCCGCGGCGCCCAGCGGGCGGCGCAGACCGGGCTGGCGGAGCCGCAGGAGGAAGCGCCCGTCCTCGTCGACGCCGATCTCGACGGCGCTGCCGGGGAAGGCCGCGTCCACGGCGTCGGCGAGGGCCTCGTGGTCGCCGGTCTCCCGCACCGTCTGGAGCGCGGCGGCGAGGTCCGACCCATCGGCCGCGAGCACGGGCGTCCGGGTGCCGACGCGGGCGGCGCGGGCGGGCGCGTCGGCGTCGGTGCGCACCTGGTCGTAGAACCGCCACGACCGCAGCAGTTCCCGCACCCGCACCAGCTCGGGCGCTTTTCCGGCGAGTTCGCCGAGCATGCTGTCGTAGGGCCGCAGCCCCTTCGGCACGGTCTCCCACCTGCCGTTCTCGCCCCGGATCTTCACGCGGGGCCCGGCGCGGTCGGACAGCAGCGCCGCGGGCCTCAGCAGCTCCCCGTGCCAGACGACCTCGCGCTTGATCTCCGGGTCGAGGTTGAAGAGCGAAGGCGCGCCCGGCGCTCCGGCCGTCGCGATCGGATACCCGAAATCGAGCGCGTAACCGCACTCGTCACCCGCGAAGCCGAGCTTGAGGCTCACCGAGCCCTCCCGGCCGCCCCGCTCCCCGGCCCACAACGCCGAAGGCAGCCCGCCCTCACGCGCCAGCGCCCCCACCGCGCCGCCCGTCCCCGCCTCCCCCAGCAACCGCAACGCCTTGTACAGGCTCGACTTCCCGCTTCCGTTGCCGCCCGTCACCAAGGTCAACGGCCCCAGCGGCAGCACGAGCCTTCTGAGCGACCGATAGTTCTCCACCGCCACCGTCGTCAACATGCCCCCAGTCTGCCCCGGCCGACGCCGCGGAGTCTGCGTCCCCGGCCCGGCGGAGCGTTAACCTCCATCCCATTGCAACGCAACGCCGATGGGTGTTGCGTTAGCCTGCAAGCCCATTGCACTGAAATTCGCGTATTTACCTGCGAATACTCGTTCCATACGCAACTTAGCTGTTGCCATACTCGCGAACGCAACGTAGCTTTTGCGATGTCGGAAACAACACGTAGCCGACAACGAGAAGCTCGAAGAAACCCGAGGAGCACACGATGCAGAAGTTCCAGACCCCCGCCCCGATCACCGCGGTCCTCGCCGTCGCCGCCGGACGCGTCAGCTTCATCGCGGCCGACCGGGCCGACACCGTCGTCGAGATCCTGCCCGCCGACGCCGCCAAGGGCCGCGACGTGAAGGCCGCCGAGCAGACCAGCGTCGCGTTCGCCGACGGCGTCCTGCGGATCGAGACCGCCGAGAAGAACCAGCTCCTCGGTACGTCCGGCTCGGTCGAGATCACCGTCCAGCTGCCCGCCGGCTCGCGGATCGAGGGCAGGGCGTCGGCCGCCGAGTTCCGCGTCGTCGGACGGGCCGGCGACGTCGCCTTCGAAGGCGCGTACCGGCAGATCAAGGTCGACGAGGCCGCGAGCGTCCGCCTCGCCGCGACCGACGGCGACGTCGAGATCGGCCGCCTCGCCGGCCCCGCCGAGATCAGCACCGAGCGGGGCGACATCCGGATCGCCGAGGCCATGAGCGGCAAGGTCGTCCTCACCACCCGGTCCGGCGACATCACCGTCCACGCCGCCGCCGGGGTCTCCGCCTCCCTGGACGCCGGCACCTCCTACGGCCGGATCGGCAACGGCCTCAAGAACGACGGCGCCCCCGCGCTCGACATCCACGCCACCACCTCGCAGGGCGACATCGCCGCCTACAGCCTCTGACCCTCCTCGACCCCCACGGAGCACCCCTCATGACGAACTCGGCCATCACCGCGACCGGTCTGCGCAAGTCCTACGGCGACAAGACCGTTCTGGACGGCATCGACCTCGACGTCCCCGAAGGCACCATCTTCTCCCTGCTGGGCCCGAACGGCGCGGGCAAGACCACCACCGTCCAGATCCTGTCGACCCTCATCCCGGCCGATGGCGGCCAGGTGCGGGTCGCCGGATTCGACCTGGCCCGCCAGGCCGACGACGTGCGCGGAGCCATCGGCGTCACCGGCCAGTACTCCGCCGTCGACAAACTCCTCACCGGCGAGGAGAACCTCCTGCTCATGGCCGACCTGCACCACCTGTCCCGCAAGGACGGAAAGCGCAAGACCGCCGACCTGCTGGAGCAGTTCGACCTCGTCGAAGCAGCCCGCAAGCCCGCCTCCACCTACTCCGGTGGCATGCAACGC
The DNA here is from genome assembly GCF_054783995.1 of Actinocorallia aurea. NCBI lineage: Bacteria > Bacillati > Actinomycetota > Actinomycetes > Streptosporangiales > Thermomonosporaceae > Actinocorallia > Actinocorallia aurea. Next base: position 46,688 of record NZ_BAAGPQ010000024.1, on the reverse strand, counting down.
CGCCTCGACCTCGCCATGACCCTCCTCGGCGACCCCCGCCTCATCTTCCTCGACGAGCCCACCACCGGCCTCGACCCCCGCAGCCGCCGCAGCATGTGGCAGATCGTCCGCGACCTCGTCACAGGCGGCACCACCATCTTCCTCACCACCCAGTACCTCGAAGAGGCCGACGAACTCGCCGACCACATCGCGCTCCTCGACCACGGAAAGCTCATCGCCCAAGGCACCGCCGACGAACTGAAGCGCCTCATCCCGGGCGGCCACATCGAACTCAAGTTCACCGACGCGCACCTGCTCGGCAACGCCCGCACCCTCCTGGCCGCCGGCATCCCCGACCCCGAGACCCTCACCCTCCAGGTCCCCAGCGACGGCAGCGTCCGAGCCGTCCGCGAACTCCTCGCCACCCTCGACACCCACGCCATCGACGTCGCCGAGATGAACGTCCACACCCCCGACCTCGACGACGTCTTCCTCACCCTCACCGGCCACCCCCAGCCCTGACCCCCAACCCCCCTCCGCCTGAACCCCTTTAGGGAGATCCCCCCATGAGTGCCCTGACCCTCGCTGTCCGCGACAACTCGACCATGGTCCGCCGCCAGCTCAAGCGCCTGGTCCGCTACCCGGCCATGACGATCCAGCTCGTCATCACCCCCATCATCATCCTGTTCCTGTTCGTCTACGTCCTCGGCGGAACCCTCGGCCAAGGCATCGGCGGCGGACGCACCGCCTACATCGCCTACATCGTCCCCGGCATCCTCCTCATGGCCGCAGCCACCGCCGTCGCCGGAACCGCCGTCATGGTCGCCACCGACATGACCGAAGGCATCGTCGCCCGCTTCAAGACCATGCGCATCTCCCGCCCCTCCATCCTCACCGGCCACGTCGCCGCCAGCGTCATCCAGCAACTCCTCAGCATGGCCGCCCTCCTCGCCATCGCCACCGCCCTCGGCTTCCGCCCCAACGCCACCGCCATCGAATGGCTCGCCGCCCTCGGCCTGCTCACCCTCTTCGCCTTCGCCATCAGCTGGATCGCCGTCGCCCTCGGCCTCGCCTCCCCCACCCCCGAATCCGCCGGCAGCAGCCCCATGTTCCTCATGCTCCTCCCCTTCCTCGGCAGCGGCTTCGTCCCGACCGACACCATGCCCACCGCCCTCCGCTGGTTCGCCGAATACCAGCCCTTCACCCCCATCATGGAAACCACCCGAGGCCTCCTCCTCGGCACCGAAATCGGCAACAGCGCCTACATCGCCACCGGCTGGTGCGTCGCCCTCACCGCCCTCTCCTACCTCTGGGCCAAAGCCACCTTCAACAAGTCCTGACCCCCAAGCCCCGGCCGATCAGGGCCGTCGGACCCCGGTCCGACGGCCCTGGCCCTTTTCCACCGATCTCCGTGAGAAGGACATCCCATGGCGCAGAAGGCAACGACCCTCAAGGCACTGGCCTACATACTCAACGACGCCGACGAGCTCCTCGTCATCCGCCACGTGGACCACTCGTACGAGCGAGTGGGTCTCGAAGTCCCCGGAGGCACCGTCCGCCCGGGCGAGCCCCCACAGGCGGCGGCCCTCCGCGAGGCCCACGAGGAGACCTCCCTCCAGGGCCTGGTCCTCATCTCCCCCCTGGGACAGACGAACTACGACATAACGCCACTCCGGGAAGAGGTCCAGCACCGCCACTTCTTCTACCTGCGCGCCCCCGGCCCCCGCCCCCCTCGATGGCCCAGCGCCGAACTCCACGACGGCCTCGCCGAGCCGACCCGCTTCGAATGCTTCTGGATCCCCCTACAAAACGCGCACGTCCTTTCAGCCGGCCACGGCGCCCTGGTCCCTGAGCTGTGGCACGCCCTGACGTCAGGCGACGAAACGACGAAGACGTAGGAGGGAGGATCTCGGCGGGGGTGCCGAGGCCCTTTCTGGTCAGCGGGTGACGAAGGGGAGGAAGTGGCCTACGCCGTCGGTTTTGCGGGCGGCGGTGAGGCGTTCCTGGGTGGGGCGGCCGTAGGTGGTGGTGCGTTGGACGGCGGGGCGGCCTGCTCGGGCGGCGATCTCCTCCAGGGAGGTGATGGTCTTGAAGCTGCCGTTTCCGGAGCCGGCCATGCGGGAGATGGTCTCCTCCATGAGGGTGCCGCCCAGGTCGTTGACGCCGCCTTGGAGGACCTCGGTGCAGAGATCGTCGGAGAGTTTCACCCAGCTGGTCTGGATGTTGTCGATGGCGCCGTGCAACAGGATGCGGGCCAGGGCGTGGACGGCGCGGTTCTCGCGGACCGTCGGGCCCGGACGGGAGATGCCGGCCAGGTAGATGGGGGCGTTGTGGTGGACGAAAGGCAGCAGGACGAACTCGGTGAAGCCGCCCGTCTCCTCCTGGATGGAGCGCAGGAGCTTCAGGTGGGCGACCCAGTGGGCCGGGGTGTCCACGTGGCCGTACATCATCGTCGACGTCGTGGGCAGGCCCACCGAATGGGCCGTCTTCACCACGTCGATCCAGGCCGAGGTGGGGAGTTTGCCCTTCGTCAGGACCCAGCGGACGTCGTCGTCGAGGATCTCGGCGGCCGTGCCCGGCAGCGAGTCGACGCCCGCCTCCTTCGCGGCGATGAGCCACTCCCGCAGGGACAGGTCCGTACGGGCGACGCCGTTCACCACTTCCATCGGACTGTAGGAGTGGAGGTGGATGTCGGGCTGCCGCTTCTTCACCTCGCGGGCGAGGTCGAAATAGGCCGTTCCAGGCAGGTCCGGGTGGATGCCGCCCTGCATGCAGATCTCGGTCGCGCCCGCCTCCCACGCCTGGTCGACGCGGTCGCCGACCTGGGAGAGGGAGAGGCTGTAGGCGTCGGCGTCGGTGCGGCGCTGGGCGAAGGCGCAGAAGCGGCAGCCGGTGTAGCAGACGTTGGTGAAGTTGATGTTCCGCGTCACCACGTAGGTGACGTCGTCGCCGTTGACGTCCTTGCGCAGGTCGTCGGCGATCTTCGCCAGGGCGGCGAGTTCGGGCCCGTCGGCGTGCAGGAGGGCCAAGGCGTGCGTGTCGGACAGCCCGCCCGGGTTCGCCTCGGCGGCGGTGAGCGCCGCCTTCACGTCGGCGTCGAACCGCTCGGGCGCCTTCACCCGCTCGCGGAGCGCGTCCCAGTCGCCGTAGACCTCGTCGAAGTCGTCGCGGCGGTCGGCGGTGCGGCCTTCGGTGTCGATCGCGGTGTGCAGGTCGGTCCGGCCCGCCTCGGCGAAGCCGCCGTCGGGCTCCTGCCAGGTGCGGCCTTCGACGACCGCGTTCTCGTCGGCGAGGCCGTCGGGGGTGCTCAGCGCCCGGACGTGCGCGAGGAGGCGCGGGTCGAGCCACGGCTCGCCCTTCTTCACGTACTCCGGGTAGATCGTGAGGCGCTCGCGCAGCGTGAACCCGGCGGCGGCGGTCCGCGCGGCGAGTTCCTCGATCTGCGGCCACGGGCGCTCGGGGTTGACGTGGTCGGGAGTCAGCGGCGAGACGCCGCCCCAGTCGTCGATGCCGGCGCGCACGAACAGCGCGTACTCGTCGTCGAGGAGGTTCGGCGGGGCCTGGATGCGCGCCTTCGGGCCCAGCACGAGGCGGGCCACCGCGATCGTCGCGGCGAGTTCCTCCAGCTCGGCGTCCGGTGTCCCGCGCATGGCCGTGTCGGGCTTCGCGCGGAAGTTCTGGACGATGACCTCTTGGATCGCCCCGTACTCGCGCATGGTCCGGCGGATCGCGAACAGCGCGTCGGCGCGCTCCTCGACGGTCTCGCCGATGCCGATGAGGATGCCGGTGGTGAACGGGACGTTGCAGCGCCCCGCGTCCTCCAGGACGCGCAGCCGTACTGCGGGGTCCTTGTCGGGCGAGCCGTAGTGCGGGCCGCCCTTCTCCGTGAACAGCCGGGTGGCCGTCGTCTCCAGCATCATCCCCATGGACGGCGCGACGGGCTTGAGCCGCTGGAAGTCGCGCCATGACAGGACACCCGGGTTGAGGTGCGGAAGGAGGCCCGTCTCCTCGAGGACGCGGATGGCCATCGCGCGGACGTACGAGAGCGTGTCGTCGTAGCCCTGTTCGTCGAGCCACTCGCGGGCCTGGTGCCAGCGGTCCTCCGGGCGGTCGCCGAGGGTGAACAGCGCTTCCTTGCAGCCCATGGCGGCCCCTTGCCTGGCGATCTCCAGGACTTCGTCGGGGCTGAGGAACGGGGCCGGGAGCTTGTGCGGAGCGGTGGCGAACGTACAGTATCCACAGCGGTCGCGGCACAGCCGCGTCAGCGGGATGAACACCTTGCGGCTGTAGGTGATGACGCCGGGACGCCCCGCGTCGCGCAGTCCCGCGTCGCGGGTCCGGGCGGCGTAGGTCAGCAGCGCGTCGAGGCTTTCGCCCCGTGCGTGGAGCAGGACCGCGGCTTCGGCCTGGTCCAGGGTCTTGCCGTCGCGGGCGCGCGCCAGTGCGCGGCGCAGCCCGGATTCACTCACTGCGCTCTCCATGGCCGCACTCTATGCCAAGCGTCATAGTGGGAACAGTGCAGACCCCCCGCAAGAACCAAAAGTCATGCGAACTTAAAGAAAGTCCCTCAAAACCGGCGATAGTCCCGGACGCTCAGGCGGTGCCCGCGCCGCGGCGGGGAGTACCCGGCGAGCTGCAGCAGCACCGACACGCGGTAGCGCTGGCCCCGGTACGGCTCCAGGAGTTCGAGCATGCCCGCGTCGTCCACCTTGCGGCCGAGGAACGCCCAGCCGACGATGCCGGGCAGGTTGTAGTCGCCGACCGACACCGCGTCCGGGTCGCCCAGCGCGCGCTGGCGCACCTCGGCCGTCGTCCACGGGCCGACGCCCGGCAGCAGCGGCAGCCGCTCGGGATGCCCTTCGAGCCGCACCCGGCTCGCCCCGATGATGGTCCGCGCCCGCGCCGCCTCCGCGCCCGCCCTGTGCCACTCCCAGGACGGGATGGACCGCCACACCTCCGGCGGCGGCGGCACCCGCATCTCCGGCACGCCCGGCGCGGGCTCCCCGAACCGCCGCAGCAGGTACCCCCACGCCCGCCAGGCCTCCGCGCCCGGCACCTTCTGCTCCAGGACGGCCGGGGCCAGCGCCTCGAAGACCCGGTTCGACCTCGCGATCCGGAAGGGGAAGCGCCGGGCCGCGTCCCGCACCACGTCGTCGACGGGCACGAGCGCGTCCGGATCGTCCTCGGCGCCGAGCAGCGCGGGCAGCGACTCCAGCAGCCAGTCCGCGCCAGGGCCGAACGCCTCGGCCTCCGCCCGTCCGCCCGACGCGCCGACCACGAGCGTGCCGGGGCCGTCGGGCGTGTACGAGGCGCGCCAGACGCGGCCGTCGGGCGTCACCCGGTAGGCGGGGTCGTGCGGGCCGCGCCGGAACACCGCCAAGGTGCGCCGCGGCCTTACCGGCCACGGCGCCTCCCAGACGCGAACGGGCACTACACGTCGCTGGAGAAGCGGACCGCCGTCGGCGGCAGCTCGATGCCCGGCCACAGGCGCAGGCCGTCGCCGAGTTCGTTGCCGGGGCCGACGACCGCGCCGTCGCCCAGGATCGCCCCGTCGAGCATCGCGCCCGACGCGACCCGCGCGCCCCGGCCCAGCACCGAGTTGCGCACCCACGCGCCCTTGGCGACGACCGCCTCGTCGAACAGGACGCTGCCGCTGACGGTCGAGCCCGCCTCGATCGTCGCGTCGCAGCCCACGACCGTGCCCGCGGTGACGACCGCGCGCGGCGACACGTGCGCGCCCTCCAGCGCCAGCATCGGACCCGGCTTTCCGGGCAGCGCGGGCGACTCCAGCAGCCCCGTGACGAGGTCGCACGAGCCGCGCACGAACGCCGAGGGCGTGCCGACGTCCAGCCAGTAGTGCCCGTCCACGAACCCCATGACGGTCTCGCCGGACGCGATCAGCCCCGGGAACGTCTCGCGTTCGACCGAGACGACCTCGTTGAACGGGATCGTGTCGATGACCTCGCGGCGGAAGACGTAGGAGCCGGCGTTGATCCGGTTCGTCATCGGGTTGTTGGTCTTCTCCAGGAACGCGGTGACCCTGCCGTCCGGGGCGGTCGGGACGACGCCGAAGCGGGACGGGTCGTCGACCTCGGTGAGGTGGAGGGTGACCGCGGCTTCGGAGGCGAGGTGCGTCTGGACCTGCTCGGGGATCGAGTGGCCGGACAGGATGTCGCCGTTGAGGACGAGCACCGGATCGTCGGGCTTGCTGATGAGGGCCTGGGCCGCGTTGCGGATCGCGCCTCCCGTGCCGAGCGGGCGCCTCTCGTCGACGTAGACGAGTTCGAGCCCGTACGCCTCGGTGCCGAAGGCCGCCTCGAACATCTCCGACCGGTATGAGGTGGCGAAGACGATCCGGGTGACCCCCGCCGCGCTCGCGCGGGCCAGCTGGTGGGCCAGGAAGGGCACGCCCGCGGTGGGCAGCAGCGGCTTGGGGGTGGAGATCGTCAGCGGCCGCAGCCTCGTGCCCTTACCCCCGACAAGGAGAATCGCTTCCACGCCACACCTTTCTTACAGCGTCTGACCCGGCCGTCCAGAGCAGATCACAGAGCCTACTCGGAGCTTTCTCCCCCATAGGGTGGCCGAGTGAACTCCCGCCGGCTCAAGTCGATCTTCGTTCTGACGGCGCTGGTGTGCTGCCTGTACGGCATCGCGTCGCAGTGGCCGTCGATCGTCGACGCCCTGTCCCGGATGTCGCCCCCTGCTCTGGTCGGCGCCCTCGCCGCGGGCCTGCTCGGCCTCGGCTGCTGGATGCTGGGCTGGCGGGCCCTGCTCGCCGGGTGCGGAGCCCCCCTGCCGGTCCGCGCCACCACCAGGATCATGTTCCTGGGCCAGCTCGGCAAGTACGTGCCGGGGTCCGTCTGGGCGCTCGTGGGCCAGGTGGAACTGGCCAGGGGTTACGGCGTGGCGCGCACCGCGTCGGCCAGCGCGACGATTCTGGCGATGGCCACGACCGTCGCCACGGGATGCCTCACGGCCGCCGCGGCACTGCCCCTGACCTCGGCGGACGCCCTCGCGACCTACTGGTGGGCGGTGGCGCTCACCCCCGTGCTGCTGGCGTGCCTGCACCCCTGGGTCGTCACCCGCGCGCTGAACCTGGCGCTGCGGATCGTGCGGAGGCCACTGCTGGACAGCGCCGTCCCGGCCCGGGCGATGGCCGCTGCGGTCGGCTGGACCCTCCTGGGCTGGGTGTTCTTCGCGGTCCACCTGTGGCTGCTGGCGCCGTCGGGGTCACTGCTGCTGGCGGGCGGCGCGTACGCGCTGGCGTACGTGGTGGGGTTCCTGGTGATCCTCGCGCCGGGCGGCCTGGGCGCGCGCGAGGCCGCCCTGGTCCTCGCCCTCGGGCCCGTCATGGGGCGGGCCGACGCGCTCGTCCTCGCCCTCGCCTCCCGTGCCGTGCTGACGCTCGCGGACCTGATCTGGGCGGGCGTGGGACGGCTCCAGAAGGCCCCCGAGGGAATCCAGGCGGACGCGATCCCGGCGGACGGGAATCAACCGGCGCCCGGCGGCCTTGTCTCCAAGGACGATCACCGTCTTGAGGAGACTTCGTGAGCGCTACGTCCACCGCGACCGACATCGACTTCGCCGCCGAGGTACTGGAAGCCGACCTTCCCGTCCTCGTCGACTTCTGGGCCGAATGGTGCCCGCCCTGCAAGATGATCGCCCCCGTCCTGGAGCAGATCGCCGCCGAGTACGCCGGCAGGCTCAAGATCGTGAAGGTCGACATCGACGCGGCCACCGAGACGGCCCGCTCGTACGGGATCCTCAGCGCGCCGACGCTGAACCTCTACAAGGGCGGCGAGGTGGTGGCCCAGATCGTCGGGGCGAAGCCGAAGCGGGCCCTGCTCAGCGCGATCGACCCGCACCTCTAGCCGAGGTCAGCCAGCCGAGGTCAGCGCGGCGAGGTAGGCCGCCCAGACGGGTTCGGGATCGGGGCGCGTGACCCTGGACCGGAACCCGTCGGGGTCGGCCAGCAGCTTCTCGATCGCCGCGCGCAGCGACGCGGCGTCCCCGGGGTCGGCGAGCACGCCGTCGACGCCTTCGCGGATCTGGCCGGGGAACCCCCCGACCCGGGTCGCGACGACCGGGACGCCGTGCTCGAAGGCCATCAGGACGTTCTGCGAGGCCGTCGCAGAACGGTACGGCAGCACCAGCGCGTCGGCGGCGCGCAGCAGGCCCGGTATCTCCTCCGCGGGGAGGTACCCCGGACGGAGGTCCACCCTCGCGGACAGGCCGAGGGAGGCGATGAGCTCCCGCGTCTCCTCAAGGCCCGACCAGAACTCCCCCGCCACCGTGAGGCGGACGCCGTCCGGCAGGGCCCGCAGCAGCACGTCCAGGCCCTTGTAGGGCCGGACGATGCCGAAGAACAGCAGCCCGCCGCCCCCTGTCGTGTTCTCCGGGCCCGGTGCACGAACGCTTTGAGAGCCCGCGGGCCGGGCCGTCTCCGCGCCGCGTGGTGCGGGCAGGTGCGGTGCCAGTTCGGCGACGGCGACGGGCGCGTCCGTCAGCGCGCGCGCCAGCTCAGCCTGGGCGGGGGTGTGCGTGAGGACCCCGCCGACGCGGCGGAGCAGCGCCCGCATGAGCGGCCTGTCGTAGGGCTTCGGCTCGTGCGGCAGGACGTTGTGGCACAGCGCGACGGCCTTGCGCCGCCCTGCGCGTCCCAGCCCCTGCAGGATCCCGAGGTACGCCGGCACCTGAACCGACGAGAGCACGGCGAACACGACGAGGTCGTAGGCGCGCAGCCGTCTGCCCGTCAGGTACCACCCGTCCGGACGCCGCCAAGACAGCCTCCGGTAGGTGGCCGGGAAAACGTCGCCCTCAGGCACGTCGATCGTCTGCTGCCCCGGATACAGGAACCCCGGGTACTGCGCCTTCCACGACTCCAGGACGACCTCGTGCCCTGCCGCCGCGAGGCGGTGGGCCAGCTCCGTGGTGTGCCGGGCTCCGCCGCCCTTGTAGGGGAAGGCAGGGCCGACGAGCGCGATCCGCATCCGGCGCGGCCTAGGCGTCGCCGCGGGAGCGGACGATGAGGTCGGCGAGCAGCGCGAGGGAGACGGTGAGCAGCCCGCTCATGAACATCAGCATCGTGTTGTTCGACAGGTAGAGCAGGTTGTGCGTGAACTGGTCGATCACGCCCTTGACGACTGCGAGGCCGAGCAGCCACAGCGCGACCGGCATGAGCACCTTGAGCGGGTTGAAGTACATGATCATCCGCAGCACCTGGAGGATGTAGCGGTAGGCGTCCTTGGTGAAGTGGAACTTGGACTTGCCCGCGCGCTTGGCGTAGTCGATGGGCAGGTACCGCACCCCGTGCTGGTTGCACAGGAACGCCAGGGTGATCGTGGTGACGCAGGAGAACCCGGGCGGCAGCAGCCGCAGGTAGGGCCGGGCGACCTCCTTGCGGAACGCGCGCAGCCCGGAGTTCAGGTCCGGGATCCGCGACCCGGACAGCCGCTCGGCGATCTTGCGGATGGCCCACTTGGCGGGGACCCGCAGCACCTTGTGCGAGCCCTCCTCGGTCAGCCGCGCGCCGACGACCTGGTCGACGGTCGGGTCGGTGTCGAGGATCTCGACGAGTTCCGGAATCCGCTCGTTGGGGTAGCTCATGTCGGCGTCGGTCCACACCACGATCTCGCCCCGTGCCTGCTGGCTGCCGACCCGCCGGATCGTGCCGGACCCGCTGTTGTGGTGGAACGGGATGACGCGCAGGTGCGGGAAGCGCGGCTCGGCCTCGCGGAGGCGGGCCAGCGTCTCGTCGGTGGAGCAGTCGTCGAAGGCGAGCAGCTCGTAGGTCTGGCCGCTCGCGTCCAGGGCCTTGGTGATGCGTTCGACCTCGTCGACCACATGGTCCTGCTCGTTGTAGCAGGGCAGGACGACGGTGACGTGCACAGGCTGCTGCTCGGGGCTCACGGCGCCCAAGCCTACAGACCCCCGCGTCACCACCCCGGAATCCGGACAAACAAACACCGAAGATCATGGAATCGGGACAACAACACCGGACATCCCGCCAACTACTACACAGTTCCGCCATACTGCTGCACAATCTTGCAACACTCCGGACTCGGGCAGGGGTCATGCGCGGCGGAATCGACTACGGGCTGGACTTTCTGGAGACTCCGGAGATCAGCGGCGCCTATGAGAACGCACAGCCGCCGAGCAAGGCCTGGAAGATCGTCCAGTGGGTGTCGATCGCGCTCGCGGCCTGCATGGTCATCGGCAGCCTCACGGCCTACGGGTTCTACTACAAGTTCATGCACAACATCGTGGGAGAGAAGGATCCCGGAAGCCTCGATCCCGACAAGCGGCCGGAGAAGCTGGACAGCTCCGTCAACATCCTCATCCTCGGTTCCGACACCCGGGCCGGCAAGAACGGGAACTACGGCCACACCGAAGGCGAGCGCTCCGACACCGCGATCGTCCTGCACCTGTCGGCCGGCGGCGAGAAGGCCATCGCGATCAGCTTCCCGCGCGACTCCTGGGTGGCGATCCCCGAGTGCAAGGACAAGGACGGCAAGGCCGTCGGCGCCCGTACCGACAAGATCAACTCGGCCTTCGCCTACGCGGGCGCCTATTGCACCTGGGCGACGATCGAGAGCCTCACCCAGATCCGCATCGACCACTATGTGAAGGTCGACTTCACCGGCTTCAAGGACATCGTCAACGCGCTCGGCGGCGTCCAGATCTGCTCGCCGATCGCCTTCGAGGACCCCAAGGCCCAGCTGGTGATCCCCAAGGCCGGCAAGCAGACGATCAACGGCAAGCAGGCGCTCGGCTGGGCCCGCACCCGCTACAAGCTCGGCGACGGCACCGACCTCGGCCGCATCCAGCGCCAGCAGCAGCTGATGAGCTCGATCGTGCAGAAGGTGACGAACAGGGGCATCCTCGCCGACCCGCCCAAGCTGCTGTCCTTCGTCAACGCGGTCACCAAGTCACTGAAGACGGACGAGGGCTTCAACGCCACCGAGATCACCGACCTCGCCGGCAAGGTCAAGGGCCTGCGGCCCGACAACATCAAGTTCGTCACCGTGCCCTGGCGGTACGCCACGGAGGCAGAGCGGGCGTCCGACCCCGCTCTGGCCGGCGTCGTGTTCTGGCAGGACAGCGCCCAGGACCTCTTCGACGCGATCCGTCGCGACAACAAGGTGCCGAGGACCACCAAGACCCCGAAGGCGACCGAGGCCGCCGACGGGGGCGGGCAGGCCGGAGCCGACGGCGCGGCGGCCGACACGCCGAAGGTGAAGGCCGCGGACGTCGTCGTGAAGGTCTACAACGGCACCGACCGGCAGGGGCTCGCGGGCCGGGTCGTCACCGACCTGACCGCCAAGAAGTACCAGGCGTCCCTCGGCTCCACCGGCAGCTACGAGAACGGCGCCCTGAAGAAGACGGTCATCGCCTACGGCACCGGCGGCGAGGCCGCGGCGGCCCTGCTCGGCAAGCTGCTGCCCGACGTCACCCCCAAGCTCGACGCATCCCTTGAGGCGGGCACCGTCCACCTCTACCTCGGCGCCGACTACGTGGGCCTGGGCGGGGCCGGCGCGTCGATCCCCAAGGTCGACGACGAGGTCAAGGCCTCCGACGACATCTGCAAGGCCGGCGGCACGAGCGACGCCTGAGCCCGCGCTCATCCGTCGACGATCTCCGCCATCCACACGGTGATGGTCAGGGACCACGTGGAGCGCGGCCGGGACTCCAGCGCGTGGCCGTCCTGGCGGGTGCGCAGGTCGACGACCTGGACGGGTTCGCCGTAGGCCGCCACGTCCGAGGAGTTCGCGCCGAGCACGACGACCCGGCGCTCCCGGTCGAGGACGCGGGCGGCGACGCGGTCCACGTCGGCCTTGGCCGCGCCGTGGACGCGGGCCGTCGGGATGCCGCAGGTGTCGCGGAGCACGGGTGAGAACCGGTCGGCGGTGACCCGCTCGACGATGAGCACGGTGACGCCCTGGCCGAGTTCCCGGCACAGCGCCTGGACCGCGGCGCGCTCGCCCTGGTCGACCGGCTTGAACACCAGGCCCGCCGACGCCGCGCCGATGGGGAACGTCAGCGCCACGGTCCCGGTGAGCGCGAACAGGAACGTCACGGCCCTGCCGTAGCCGGTGCGGCGGACCCTGCGCGTCGCCCACGCCAGGGCCCACACCGCGAACAGCAGCAGCCCCGGGATGACGACCGAGACCAGCCGCCGCGACGCCCACGGGTGGTCGGGGGTGATCCCGGGCCGCAGCAGGGTCGCCACTGTCGTGAGGGCGATCAGCCCGTACGGCAGCACCCATTCGGGCGACGCGCGGCGCAGCATCCGGCGCAGCAGCAGCGCCGCGCCGGCGGTGGCGAGGATCAGGGCGGGGATTCCGACGTACCAGGCGACCCAGTGCAGGGACAGCTCGGTGTACTGCCGGGTGCCGTCGACGGGGAGGCCGATCGCCTCCTGGATGTAGGCGATGTACTGGGAGTTGAACTCGTCGTCGGCGTTGGCGGGGATCCGCCGCACGGTCTGCACGTAGGGCCGGACCGCGAAGCCGATCATGAGCAGGACGGTCAGGGCCGCGGCGACGTCGGGGATCCTGCCGCGCGCGACCCAGTCGCCGCCGCGCCGGAACGACTCGGGCCGCCACCGCCACAGCGCCGCCATCGCGGCGGTGCCGAGCACGGTCGCGGCGGCCACCGCGAGCAGTGGCAGCAGTGAGCCGCTGAGGTAGTCGAGGTAGGGCCCCGACAGGACGTAGCCCTCGGCCAGCCCCGCGCCCGCGCCGACGACCACGCCCGCGGCCAGCGGCAGTCCGGTGGGCCTGCGCCGAGCGAAGAGCACCCCGGCGAAGACGATCACCGGGAGGATGTCGCGCAGCCCGTCGATCCGGACCAGCACCACGAGCCCGAAAGCCAGGCCCGCGAGGAAGGCGCGCGCCCTGCCTTCGCGCAGGTCGCGCACGTCGTGCAGCAGGCAGAGGCCGCCGAGCAGCAGCACCAGCGCCGCCGACTCGCTGTAGGTGGCGCGGGACACGAACATCACCGGCCAGCACAGCGCGAACGCCAGCGCGCCCACGGGCGCCCAGAGCGGTCCGACGAGCCGGGCGGTGAGGCCGCCGAAGGTGAGCACCGCGCAGGCGCCGAGCAGGGGGGCGATGGCCAGCAGCGCGCTTGTCCCGCCGATCCAGCCGCCCAGGGCCAGCAGGATCGGCAGTCCGGCCATGAACTGCGGGTAGATCGCCTCGTCGCCTTGGGCGTAGAAGCCCGGGCTGTCGAACCGCAGGGCAGGGTCCGGCCCGCCGAACGCCCACAGCGAGGTCGAGACCGGCAGCGAGCCGTGGCCGTTCAGCCAGGCCGCGAACTGGGCGTAGGTGGCGGGGTCGCGCCGGACGATGAGCTGCTCGGAGTTGAACTTCAGCTGCACCGCGAGAAAGACCACGGTGACCAGCAGGACGCCGACGGGCGGCCACCAACTCCAGGGACGCGCCGCCTCTTTGGCGGCCGGCGCGCGGACCGCGCCGCGCAGGCCCACCATGAGCGCCGCCGCCGCGGCGAACGGGAACAGCGCCAGCGCGGGCCCGATCGTGAAGGAGCCGAGCAGCAGCAGCGGAAGCCCGATGACGAGCCAGGCGGTCACGAGCAGGGCGGGCGCGACGCTGAGGCGCGCCAACGCGCTGGGCGGTACCGCTCGGGTTGTCACGGTGCAGCAGGGTAACGGGTGCCTCATGTGATGGCCGTGAGGCTGAGAGCCGTGCGGCGGGCTTTCGACAGCGGGTCGAGGAGGGACAGTCCTTCCCCGCCGGCCTCGGTACCCTTCCGCCATGGATCTCACGCGCGGTTCGGCCCAGCGCCCGCTGGTGACGTTCTACGACGACGCCACGGGCGAGCGGCTGGAGTTCTCCCGCCGCACCCTCGACAACTGGATCGCCAAGACCGCGAACCTGCTGGTGGAGGGCCTTGACGCGCAGCCGGGCGGCCGGGTGGTCGTCGACCTGCCGCTGCACTGGCAGACCGTCGTGTGGATCTTCGCCTCGTGGTGGGCGGGCCAGGAGGTCGTCCTCGGCCGGGACGCGGTCCGCGAGGAGGAGGGCGTCTGGGTCACCGACGATCCGGCCTCCGCGCCGGAGTGGCCCGAGGAGGTCGTCGGCCTCTCCCTCGACGCGATGGGCGGTCCGCTCAAGGACGCGCCCGCGTGGGTGACGGACTACGCGGTGGAGGTCAGAGGGTACGGAGACCGTTTCTCTCCGTATGTCCACGTCGGCGACAAGCTGACTGTGACGAACGCCACATTCACCACATCACAGCTAGATACCGAAATAGCCTCATTCCTCCTGGAAAACAGGGTTCACGCGGATGATCGGGTACTGGTGGCCGCCCCGTTCACCGACGCGCGGAGTCTGATCTCCGGCCTGCTGGCCCCTCTCAGCGCCGAAGGATCGGTCATACTTTGTCGCAACCTTGACGATGATCTGGTGTCGCACAGGATCGAAACGGAGCGCGTGACCGCAGTAGCCGGACTGGAAACGTCGTACGCCAACGTGCGCCGTCTTCCGTGACCTACTCTCGTGGAGCCATGAACAGCCCCCTGTATCTCGACTACGCCGACGACGCCAAGGCGCCGCAGCCGGAGACCCTGGAGAACAAGGGGGTCTCCAAGGGCTGGAAGGCACTCGGCTGGACCTCCATCGCCCTGTCCGGTGTCCTCGTCATGGGCAGCATCTCCGCTTATGGCTACGTCAGGTACCTCGACCACCGGATCACCCGCGTCGACATCGACGACAAGGTCGCCAACGCGGTGCCGAAGCTCAACGAAGCCGTCAACATCCTCCTGCTCGGCTCAGACTCCCGGCAGGGCAAGGACAACGTGAAGTACGGCGCGAGCCTGGCGAACGAGACGCCGCGCGCCGACACCACGATCCTCATGCACCTGTCCCCAGGCGGCGGCGCGATCACCGGCATCAGCTTCCCGCGCGACCTCATGGTCGACATCCCCGCCTGCGACACCCCCGACGGCGGCACCTCCGCCCCGCAGACCGCGATGATCAACTCGGCGTTCGCCATCGGCGGCGTCGAGTGCACCTGGAAGACCATCCAGTCGATCACCAACATCCACATCGACCACGCCGCCGTCGTCGACTTCGCCGGCTTCAAGGGCGTGGTCGACGCGATCGGCGGCGTCCAGATCTGCCTGCCGAACGACGTCGACGACCCGCAGAGCAAGCTCACCCTGAAGAAGGGCAAGCACACCGTCAAGGGCGAGACCGCCCTGGCGTACGTGCGGGCCAGGCACGGCCTCGGCGACGGCTCCGACCTCAGCCGCGTCAAACGCCAGCAGCAGTTCCTCGGCTCGGTCGCCAAGAAGGCGCTCAGCCAGGGCGTCCTGGCCAACCCGGCGAAGCTGAACGGCCTGCTGAAGTCGGTCACCAAGACCGTCGAGGTGGACAGCGGCTTCTCCATCTCGGCCATGGCCGACCTGGGCACGAAGCTCAAGGGCGTCAAGGTCGACAAGATCCGCTTCGTGACGGTGCCCTACACGGCCTACGCGCCCGACCCCAACCGGGTCGCGCTCGCCCAGCCGAACGCCAACACCTTCTTCTCGCAGATCGCCAACGACAACGAGATCGAGGACCTGAACAAGAAGGCCGCGGCGACGGTCCCGGCCGCCGAGGTCAAGGTGAAGGTCCTGAACGGCAGCGGCATCGAGGGCGCCGCGGCCCGCACCGGCGAGGCGCTCACCGCCAAGGAGTTCCAGGTCCTGTCCGTCGGCAACCCCAAGGAGCTGCCGACCGAGACCCAGATCCTGTACGGCGAGGGCGCGGAGGCCGCGGCCAACACGCTGGCCAAGCAGGTCTCCGGCGTCACGCCGACCGCGTCGGACAAGGTCGCGCCCGGCACCGTCCACCTGGTCCTCGGCCCCGGCTGGACGGGCCTGGTCACCAAGACCAAGCTGCCCAAGAAGCTCGACGGCGAGATCAAGGCCAACGACAACATCTGCGCCAAGACCTGACCCCGGACCCTTAATACCGGGTTAATTCGGTGACACGCACGGAGACGCCGCGCTGCTAGGTTCTCATGCACCTTTCAGCAGGCTCTCATGTGGGATTCACCTTGACGCAGACCGCCGTACCGGGACAGGCCACCTCACCGGCACCTCCCGCGCCGAAGACACGCGATCCGTTCTTCGACAACGCGAAATACCTGGCGATCGTCCTCGTGGTGCTCGGACACGCGCTGGCCGGGATGCGGGCCTACGGCGTCGCCGAGGGCGTCTACACGTTCCTGTACCTGTTCCACATGCCGCTGTTCATCGTGATCACCGGATACTTCTCGCGGTCGTTCTCCTTCAGCCGCCGCAAGGCCCAGCGCCTCCTGACGGCGGTCGGCGCGCCCTACGTCGTCTTCGAGGTCGCCTACTCGCTGTTCGAGTGGCACTTCAACGACAAGAAGCACCTGGAGATCAGCCTCCTCGACCCGATCTACCTGACCTGGTTCCTGCTCGCCCTGTTCCTGTGGCGGCTGTCCACCCCGGTCTGGCAGCAGATCCGCTGGCCGCTGGCCGTCGCGACGGGGATCTCCCTGCTGGCCTACACCGCGCCGCTGGCCACCGACCTGGAGATGCACCGGGTCTTCGGGCTCGCCCCGTTCTACGTGCTGGGCCTGTGCCTGCGCCCCGAGCACTTCGACCTGATCCGCCGGCCCGGGGCCCGTCCCGTCGGCTACGCGGTCCTCGCCGCGGGGCTCGCCGGGGCGTTCCTCATCAAGGACCGGGTGGACTACCGCTGGTTCTACTGGCGCGACGCGCACAAGGCCTTCAACGTCGACTGGATCACCGGCACCGCGATGCGCCTCGCGATGATGGCCGCCGCGCTCGTCCTGGTCGCCGCGTTCCTCGCGGTGGTGCCGCGGCGGCGCCACTGGTTCACCGCGCTCGGCGCGGCGACGATCTTCTCCTACCTGCTGCACGGGTTCGTCATCAAGTACGCGCAGTTCCAGGGCTGGGACGGCGCCGAGGTCTTCCAGACGCCCTGGGGACTCGCCGCGACCGTCGTGTTCTGCGTGGTTCTGGCCACCGCGCTGTGCACGCCGCCGATCCAGAAGATGTTCCGATGGGCGGTAGAACCCCGGGCAAGCTGGGCTTTCACCCGAAAGTGATACAGAACACCCTTATTACAGGTACCCATCGGCGAGATGAACGTAGCTTGACGCTGTCCGGAAGTCTGTAGAGTCGTCGGATGCCGCGCGCGTGATCGTGATCATCAGGGCATGGTCGACGCCTCGGTAGACTCGCGGCAGGCCTGCCGCCGGCCAAGCCTCCATTGCTGGAAACGGATTCATCTGGAATGAGCAGCGTGTTCCTGAGTGTCATCGTGCCCGTGCACGGCGTCCAGGGTTACCTCCGCCAGTGCCTCGACTCGATCCTCTACCCGGGGTGCCCCGACCTCGAAGTGATCGCGATTGATGACAAGTCCCCGGACGGCTGCGGCGCCATTCTGGACGAGTACGCGCTGCGGGACCCGCGGCTGCGCGTCGTCCACCTCGAACAGAACGTGGGCCTCGGTGAGGCCCGCAACGTGGGCCTCTCGCTCGCGACGGGCGAGTACGTCTGGTTCTTCGACAGCGACGACTACGCCGCCGACGGGGCCATGGGCTCGGTCTACGACCGACTCCACGAGACCCGCCCCGACGTCCTCATCTTCGACTACGCGCGCTCGTACTGGCACGGCAAAGTGCAGCGCAGCGTCATCAACAAGCTGTTCCGCGAGCCCCCGGCCCCCGACGTCTTCGCGCTGAAGGACCGCCCCAGCGTCCTGCAGTTGATGATGACGGCCTGGAACAAGGCGATCCGCCGGGAGTTCCTGGTCGACCTCGGCCTGAAGTTCAGCGGCGGCTACTACGAGGACATCAACGTCACGTACCCGATCCTCATGGCGGCCGACAAGCTCAGCCTCCTCGACGAGGTCGTCTACATCTACCGCCAGCGCCGCCGCGGCGCGATCACGCGCACCGGCGGCAAGAAGCACTTCGACGCCTTCGCCCAGTACGAGCGCATCTTCGCGTTCATGGACCGGCACCCCGAGACCGACCAGTACCGTCCGCTGATGTTCGACAGGACGATCTGGCACCTCCTGATCATCCTCGGCCGCGGCGACCGGGTGCTGCCGGAGGACCGCGCGAAGTTCTTCGCCGGCATGTCGAAGATCTACAACACCTTCCGTCCCAAGGCGCACGTCATGCCCGAGGACGCCCAGCTCGCGGCCAAGTACAAGCTGATCGAGAAGAACAACTACCGGGCGTTCGCGACCTCCAAGCGGCTCAACGAGCAGCGCCTGTCGGCCAAGCAGAAGCTGCGCAAGACCAAGCGGCTGGCCCGGCGCGGGATCAACTTCGCCAAGGGCAAGGCCAAGGGCCTGTACTACCGCGGCCAGCTCCGCATGCCGCTCGACCCGAACCTCGCCGTCTACGCGGCGTACTGGTACCGGGGCTACGCCTGCAACCCCGCGGCGATCTACGAGAAGCAGCGGGAGCTCGCGCCCAACATCAAGGGCGTCTGGGTGGTCCGCAAGGGCTCCCACAAGGACATGCCCGAGGGCATCCCGTACGTGGTCGCGGGCAGCCGCGCCCACTCCCGCCTCATGGCGCGGGCCAAGTACTTCGTCAACAACGTGAACTTCACCGACGACCCGGTCAAGCGCAAGGGCCAGGTCCACGTGATGACGCAGCACGGCACCCCGCTGAAGAAGATGGGCCTCGACCAGATGGAGTTCCCCGTCTCGGCCGGGGACATGGACTTCCGCGAGCTGATCATGCGGGCGGACCGCTGGGACTACCTGGTGTCGTCCAACCCGCTGTCCAGCGAGGCGTGGGACCGCGGCTTCCCGTGCTCCTACGAGATGCTGGAGACCGGCTACCCGCGCAACGACCGCCTCGTGCGGGCGACCGAGGCCGAGAAGGCCCGGCTGCGCGAGCAGCTCGGCATCAAGCCGGGTGTGAAGGCGATCCTCTACACGCCGACCCACCGCGACTACATGAAGCGGTTCGTGCCGCAGTTCGACCTCGTCCAGTTCGCCAAGACCCTCGGCCCGGACTACGTCCTGCTGCTGCGCGCGCACTACTTCTACAAGCCGAAGAAGCGCGGGCTGCCCGAGGACCGGATCATCGACGTCTCGGCCTACCCGAGCGTCGAGGAGCTGATGATCGCCTCCGACGCGCTCATCACGGACTACTCCTCCATCATGTTCGACTACGCGGTCCTGGAGGACCGGCCGATCGTGATCTACGCGAACGACTGGGACACCTACAAGCGCACCCGCGGCGTCAACTTCGACCTGTCGCAGCAGCCCCCCGGCGTGTTCGCGCAGACCGAGGAGGAGCTCACCTCGGCGTTCCTGACCGGCGCGGCCTGGGGCGGCTCGGCCGCCAAGGACCGGGTCGAGTTCCGGGCCAAGTACTGTCCGTGGGACAACGGCAGCGCCGCCGAGCGCGTCGTCCGCCGCGTCTACCTGGGCCAGCAGCTTCCCAAGCCCGTCCGGTAGATACCGGAAAAGCATAAATAGCGAAAAAAGTCCGAACCCTTCCTCCCGGGTCAGCGTCCCACGCAGCACACCCCCGGGAGGAAGGGTTCCGTCTTTCCCGCGGCGGCCTTCTCCCCTGACGAGGAAGGCTCCCGTGCGTCTTCGCTTCCTTTCCTGCGCCGCTCTCCTGCCCGTCGCGCTCTCCGTCCTGCCCGCCGGCGCCGCCTCGGCCGCCCCCCGCCCCGCGAAGGCCGGGGACTTCGACGGTGACGGGCGGCGCGACCTCGTCGTCGTCTCGCCCGAACTGCGCAAGGGCCACGCGCAACTCGGCGTCGTGACCGTGCGCTACGCCGACGGGAAGGTCCGGCACCTGGCCACCCGCGACGGCGGATCGGCCGCGGAGACCTCCGTGTCGGCGGACTTCGACCGCGACGGGTACGCCGACCTCGCGGCCACCGGGAACGCCTCCCAGGGCGTGGTCGTCATCTACGGGTCCGCCAAGGGGCTGTCCAAGAGGCGCGCCTACCTTCGGGTGCCGCACACGGCGCCCAGGATCCAGCGCCTCCTCGCCGTGGGCGACTTCGACGGCAACGGACGGCCCGACCTCGCCGCGACCGCCGGGGCCGAGACGCGCGTCTTCCTCGACGTGAGGCGCGGCGCCCCCGCGTCGACCACCCGACTGCCCGCCGCCACCCAGCCGGTGACGCCCGTCGCCGCCGACGTCACCGGCGACGGATACGACGACCTCTACCTCGCGAGCGCGGCGGACTCCGACGTCCTGCTCCGCGGCGGCCGCAAGGGCTTCGCCACGCCGATCCGCGAGCACCACCACGTCACCTGGACGGCCCCGGTCAGCGCCGCCACCGGCGACTTCAACAAGGACGGGCAGGACGACATCGCGCTCCTGTACGGGGGCGACACCGTCCGGATCCTCCAGGGGTACAGCGGCGGCCTCCTGCACACCGTGCGCTACATCACGGGTGAGGAGACCGGCTTCCCCGGCAGACCGCTCGTCGCGCACCCGCAGTCGTCCCTCGCCGTCGGCGACGTGGACCGGGACGGGCGCGACGACCTCGTCCTCGGCCAGCCCGGAGGCGGGCCGAACGCGTCCGGGCGGGTCGTGGTCCTGTACGCCGACCGCAACGGCATCCGGATGAACCGGGCGCGGGCCTTCCACCAGGGGCAGAAGGGGCTCGGCGCGACGCCGCGCGCCGACGACCGGTTCGGCTCCGCCGTCGCGCTCGTCGACCTCTCCGGCGACCGCTCCCCCGAACTCGTCGCCGCCGCCTCCGGCGAGGGCCGGATCTACGTGCTGCGCAACGCCGGAAAGCGGTTCACCCCGGCCGGACCCCGCAAGCTCACCCCCGCCGGATGGGGCCTCACCGGAAGGGGATGGACGGCCTCGTTGCTCACTCCAGACGAATAAAAGTGGCCAACGTCCGAATTTCTCAAGAAAGCATCGTGATGATCCGGTAATGTCACGCGCTGATGTTCTTGTACGTGGCTGGGGAGGTTTCGGGGTGCTGAGGAGCAAGGCCCGCAGACGTGGGCTCGCCGGGGTGCTGGCGACGGTGGCGGCGGCCGGGACGGTCGTGGCGCTACCGACGGCGCAGGCTGCCGCGGCGGGCGGGGTCAAGTCGCACGTGGTGTTCAACAACCCGATGACCGACAAGGGCGCGCGCAACATCGAGAACCGCATCACCAAACTGGTGAAGGGCGCCCGCTCCGGCAGCAAGATCCGGATCAGCGTCTACCGGTTCTCCAACGCCTACGGCATCGCCGACGCGCTCATCGCCGCCGACCGGCGGGGCGTCGACGTCCGGATCGTCGCCGACAAGTTCTCCCTCAAGCGCTGGGGCCCCGACTACGCCCCGACCGGTTTCGAGCGGGTCCGCGACGCGATCGGCGGCGACAAGGCGATCACCTGCCCGGAGACCCGGGCGTGCATCGGCGAGAAGCTGAACCACACGAAGTTCTTCCTCTTCAGCAACACCCGCGGCACCGCGAACGTCGTCGTGCAGACCTCGCAGAACCTCAACGCGACCGGCGGCACCACCACCGACTGGAACGACGCGGTCGTCCTCGCCAACGCCGCGGGCACCTACCGCGCCTACGACCAGTACTTCAACGACCTGTGGGCCCGCAAGCCCGTCGCGAACTACTGGAAGAAGCGCGGCGGCGTCATCGCCAGCCCCGAGTCCGCCGTCCAGTTCTTCCCCAAGGCCAAGCAGACCAACGACCCGGTCGCCAAGACGCTGCGCCAGGTCAAGTGCGTCTACAAGACGCCGAAGGGCAAGACCGCCAAGAGCCACATCCGGATCGCCACGGGCGCGTTCAACAGCAAGCGCGACGAGGTCGTCACCGCTCTGGCAGGCCTGGTCCGCAAGGGCTGCATCGTCGAGGTCATGACGACCGTCGACCCGGCCGACGGCACCCGCACCGCGGTCATCCCGACGCTGCGGAACGCCGGCATCAAGGTGTACGACTTCGGCGAGTACACCAGCCCGAACCCCATGCACTCCAAGTACACCCTGATCTCCGGCAAGCTCGGCGCCAAGATCGGCAAGTTCGTCTGGACCGGCAGCGCCAACATGACCTGGGGCTCCCTCCACCAGGACGACGAGGCGATCCTCCAGATCAAGCACCTCGGCAAGACCAGCATCAAGAAGGTCCACGCCAAGTACGTCTGCAACTTCAACCGGGCCCGCGCCCAGTTCCTCGGCCGGCCCATCCCCGCCCCGAACTGCAAGTAGCCCTCACGCGGCAAGGCCCGTCTCCCTTCCGGGAGGCGGGCCTTGCCGCTGCTGTGGGGGTCAGTCCTTGCCGAAGACCCGGTCCACCACGCGGGAGGCGGCGTGGCCGTCCTCCAGGGAGCAGAAGCGGGCGTGGAAGGCGTCGTAGGCGGGGCTGTACTTCTCGGCCACGACGTCCAGGTTCTTCAGGGCTTCGACGAGGGCGTCGGTGGTCTCCAGGAGGGGGCCCGGGGCCTCGGACTCGAAGTCGAAGTAGAAGCCGCGGAGCTTGTCGCGGTAGTGGGAGAGGTCGTAGGTGTAGAAGAGCATGGGTCGGCGGAGGTTCGCGAAGTCGAACATCACCGAGCTGTAGTCGCTCACCATGACGTCGGCCGCCAGGTACAGCTCGGCGATGTCGGGGTAGAGGGAGGCGTCCCGCAGGAACGGGGCGTCCGGGGCGCCGTCGACGACGTTCGGGTGCAGCCGGGCGACGAGCACGTGGTCGTCGCCGAGTTCCCGGCCGAACACGTCGAGGTCGATGTTCCAGTCGGCCTTGTACCTGCCCTGCCCGTAGAACTGGTCGTCCCGCCAGGTCGGCGCGTACAGCACCACCTTCTTGCCGTCCGGGATCTCCAGTTTCTCGCGGACGGACGCGGCGATGGCGTCGGCGTCGGGCGAGTACAGGACGTCGTTGCGGGGGTAGCCCGCCTCGATGATCTCGCCCTCGTACTTGAACGCCCGCCGGAGGATCTCGGTGCTGAACGGGTTGGGCGACACCAGGTGCGTCCACTCCGGCAGCTTCGCCTCGCCGACGGTCGCCGCGTGGGCCTTCTGCATGCCCGGCGCGTAAGCGAAGTGGACTTCCTTGACGTCCCTGCCGATCTTCTTCAGCGGGGTGCCGTGCCACGTCTGCAGGACGGTCTGGTCGGGGTGCCGCCGGAACCAGTCGCCGAGCCGGTGGTTGGTGACGATGTACCGCGAGGTGTGGACGGCCTCGTGCCAGTCGCGCCCGTTGAGCCGAACGGCCTTGGCCGTCGGGGGGAGTTCGACCTGCCCGTCGCCGACGACCCAGAGCTGTTCCAGGGTGCTGCCGCGGCGGACCAGCTCCTCGTGGATCGCCTTGTTGCTGTCGGCGTAGAGCCGCCCGTTGAAGCAGCTGAACAGGACGGCGTCGCGCAGCCCCTGCTCCTTGACCTTGAGCCTGGCCTCCTGCCGCATCCTGGCGGAGGCACCCTGCTCCTCGGGCAGGATGTCGTTGCCGACCTCCAGCACGACCTTGCCGCCCTGGCTCTCCACGGCGTAGGGCCGGTATCCGACCTCGACCGCCTCGGGCAGCACCGCGTCGTCGGCGAGCCGGACGGCGAGGGGCCGCGCGTCGCCCACGTGGAACAGGACGTCCCATTTGCCCGCACGCAGCGGAAGGGTGCCGGCGAGTGAGGTGATCCGGGTGAGCGGGATGACGGTCTCGCCGGCCCGCATCGGGAAGGAGAGGTCCTGTTTGCGGCCGCGCGCCCGCAGGACGACGGTGCCGTCCCGGTGGACGGCGTGGGCGCCGCGCAGCGTGAGCACGCCGTTCGCGTCGAGTTCGGCCCGTTCCACCAGGTAGCGGGCGGTCCGCAGGCTGAGCTGGGTGTATCCGGAGCCGTTGCGCCCGGCGATCGCCTCGCGTTCGCCCGTGAGGAGCCGTTCCGGCTCGCTCTCCTCGGCCAGGACGACCTTGACGCCGTCCAGTTGGAACTGCCAGGCGACGGTGTCGTCGAGCTTGGTGGTGTCCTGCCGCACCTCGGGGAGTTCGGCGAGGGGGATGCGGGCGGTGAAGGCCCGCCCGCCCTTGCCGCCGGCCCCGGTGAACTCGACGGGGAAGGACACGGACTTGTCGAGGCGGATGAGCGTGAGCCGCCCGCCGCCCTTCTTGCCCTTGCCTGCGCCCTTCCCGGCGCCCTTCGCGCTCCCGGTGACCTCCAGCACGTCGCCGTCCCACCGCAGTCCGGTGATCTTCGCCTGGACGGTCTCGACCCGCAGCCGCAGCTTCTTGTCGACCATTTCAGGGACGATCCGGACATCGTCGGCCACATACCCGTACGGCGGGTAGAGCCCGGACCCGGTCGATCCGGCCTGCAGGGGCCCTTCGCGCAGGAGGCCGTCGGCGAAGACCCAGGCCCGGACCTGCCAGACGCCGTCCTTCCAGCCGCCGCGCCGCCGCAGCCGCGCCGGGTCCACGGTGAACTCCAGGCCGCGCCAGGCCTTGCGGCGCAGCGACTGCCGGGCCCGCACGCGGATCCTGCGCTTGCCCTGGCGGAGGGTGACGCCCTTGGTGGAGCGCCAGCGTCGCCGCATCGGCACCGAGGCGATGTCGGCCTGCGCGGAGACGGCGATCTTCCCGCCGCGCCAGGTGATCTCCTCGACGCGGCCGCGCAGGTGCACCTCGGAGCCCGCCCGGTAGACGGCGGCGGGGATGGCGAGGGCGTCGTCCTTCCAGTAGGGGTAGACGACGTAGCGCCGCAGCCCGTCCCGCACGATCGACGGGTTCGTGCCGCCTCGCTCGTACCGGACGACCTTCACCAGTTCGGTGACGAGGCGCCGGGACGCCAGATGCCATTTCAGCCGGCTGAGCGTGCCCAGTTCCTGGAAGATCCGGGGCTCGACGGTCTCGGCGAACTCGGCGGCCAGCTCGACGGTCCGGGCGCGGTCCTGGGGTTCGGCGTCGGGGAGCGCGTCGAGGAAGACCCGCAGTTCGCGGTCGAGCAGGGACAGCTCAAGGGCACGGCGGTCGGCGGCCTTCCAGCGGCCGTCGAGTGCGCCGCGGATGGCGGCGACCGCGGCGAAGGCGCTGGCGGCGTCATTCGGGTCGGTGGTGGGGCCCGCCTGGAGGGGGGCGCGGCGTTCGACGGCGAACTCGGGGAGCACCTCGACCGCTTGGGCGAGCTGGTAGGCGAGCACCGCGGGGGCGAGGTCGGGGAGGCGGTCGGCGTCGGGGAACCGCAGCCCGGCGGCGTCCCAGAACGTCCGGCGGAAGAGGTTGCCCGTCACCAGCCTGTCGTTGAGCAGGCCGGGATTCTTGCGGAGGGACGTCGCGTGTTTGCGCGATGCGAAGGGTCCCTTGTGCAGCCAGGACCTGCGGACCCCGCCGGTCTCGGTGATGACGCCGACGTTGCCGGCCGCGAAGTCCGCGTGGGACCCGGCGAGCGCGGTGTGCAGGAGTTCCAGCGCATCGGCGGGGGTCCGGTCCCCCTCGTCGACGAAGAACAGGTACTCGCCTCGGGCCGAGCTCACGCCCAGCTCCCGCGCGGCCCCCCGGCTCAGGCCGGATCCGGCCAGCGCCTTGAATCGCTCGTCGGGCAGTCCGCCTTCGGGGAGGGCGCCGTCATGGACGACGAGGGCCTCGAAGTCGGCGTACGTCTGCCGTGCCAGCGACTCCAGGCTCTCACGCGTATCCGGCTCGTCGCCCGAGACGAGCACGATGACACTGATCATCAGGAGTTCTCACATATTTCGGTGGCAGTTCACTGGTCATGCGCTTATCCGTCATTGCTCGGTCAGCGGAGTGTACGACGTGAGCCATTCCCCATGCCGGGACATCCCACCGTGTGGGAGGTCCGTCATCTCCCGGCGGCGGCGAGAACGCCTGTTTCGCCTGGGGAATCCGTTTCATCGGTGCGCTTACGGGTAGTTCGCTCCGGAATCATCATCATGATCACGACAATGATCATGATCATTCCCAGCGCGGCGGACGTCCACCAGTTGTTCACCGGGTCGCGCACGAACGGCATCGGGTCCGGCCACGGGTTCCCGCGGAACTGCGGCACGCCCGGCAGGAAGCCCAGGGAGCCGACGGCGAGCCGGATCTGCATCAGGCCGTCGATCCTGGTGCGCGGGGCCAGCGCCAGCAGCGGGAAGATCAGCGGGTCGTACCAGGGATGCTGGACGGGCGAGGCGATGAGCACCGCGGCGCACACCGCGAACGCGACCCGCGCGGCCTGCCCCTGCCGGGTGGCCGCAGGGGTCAGCTTCCACAGCAGCGCAGCGACGATCACCGCGGCGCAGAGGTAGCCGAGCTGGGCCATCTGGGAGTGGGTGGTGTCGATCCCCCAGCGCGGCAGATACCGCCACGGGTTGGTGGGCGAGGCGTCCGAGGACTTCTCCATGAGGATCTCGAACGCCCGCGGCCCGGCCATCAGGTAGCAGCCGAGCCCGGTCGCCGCGACCCCGCCGAGCAGCCCGAGCAGCGTCGGCGCCGAGCGCCGCGCGACCCAGGCCAGGCCCAGCCCGGCGATGAAGAACGGGGCCTTGACGCCGCCGGCGAGCCCGATCAGCGCGCCCGCGTACATGCCCGCCGCCCACGCAGGGGTGCGCTGGGAGGCCCTGAAGAAGACGGCGAAGGCCGCGACCATGAACGCCGCGCCGAAGACGTCGTTGTGCGCCCCTGCCGCGCAGGCCCAGAGCATCAGCGGGTTGCAGGTCCACAGGACGTGCGCCCTGACCTTGGCCGCCGGGCCCTCGGCCAGCCGGTGCAGCAGCACCGCGACCGCCGCGAACGCGCCCGCCGCGGCGAGCTTGAGCACCGAGACGATGGCGAACATGGACGTCCCGCCGAGCCAGGCGGCCCCGGCGAACATCGCGTTCGAGACCGGCCCGTAGACCGAGGGGGTCTGCCGCCAAGCCTGCGGGGCGTAGGCCGCGACGGGATCGCGCAGATCGATCAGGAGCTGCGGCACCGTCTGGTAGGGATCATGGCCCAGCAGGAGGATTCGTCCGTACAGGGCATAACTCTGGACATCGGTGGATCCACCCACCGGAACCAGCGCGAAGGCCAGAGCGGCCAGCAGGCCCCCGTACAGGAGCATCCGTGGGGCGGGCAGCCAGCCCAGGCGCAGGGCCAGGAGGCAGAGGCAGACGCCGACCGTGCCGAAGCCGACCATGCCGAAGGTCAGCGCGACGATCAGGGCCGCACTCGGATCGGCCGAGAGCGACCACCCGCCGCCGCTCTCGGGCACCGTGTTCGACGGGCCGAGCAGGCAGGCGAACAGGCCGAGGCCCACCGCGGTCAGTGCCGCAATGATCCCGACGTTCCCCAACAAGCGGGATCTTGCGGACATGTCGTTAAGGGTATGCACAGACGCCCTTCCGCGGACCCGAACCCGGACCGCCCTCGGAAGTCGGGTCCACGAAAGTCAGGCTTTGGCGCGCAGTCCCGCCTTGGCGAGCAGCCGCGGCAGCACCGGCGCCGGGGCGAGGCTCACCGCGAGGCGCCCGCCGTTCGTCCGGTACGGCCGCCCGGTCCTGCGCAGCCCGACCCGGCCCGAGGCGAGCCCGTCGGGCAGGAACGCGCCGCGCATCCCGCCCACCTCGAACTCGACCTGCCAGATGCCGTCGCGCATCTGCTTGAGCGGCAGGGCCGCGGTGAAGGAGTCGCCGCTGAAGAGCGCCGGGGCCTCGATCACGTCGTCCTCGCCGCGGAGCTTCGCCACGATCTTGACGGGGGTGGACGCCGGCATCCTCCCGGCGACCGCCAGCACGCCGCCCTCGACCCGCGCCGAGACCGGCCACTCCGGCGTCCTGGACTGCCATCCGGCGTCGACGCTGAGGTTGCCGTAGTCGGTGACGTGCCCGCGGACCACGGGCTTGCCGTCCGCGACCGGCACGTACCTGTCGCCGGGCACGTCGAGCTCGCCCAGCGACGGCCGGGCGGCCACCGGCACCCCGTCCAGCGAGGCGCGCACCACGAGGTCCCAGCGGCCCTTGGCGAGCGTGGTCCGGGCGAAGTCCAGCACGACCCGGAACGGCTTCTCCGAGGCCACCGCGAACAGGAACTCGACGGGATCGTCGCTCCGGTCGCGCAGCACCACCGAGAGCCCTGCCGGGGCGCCCCCAGGCAGCTCCACGTCGCCCTCCAGGACGAGGCCCGAGCCTTCCCACTCGGCCCGGGTCAGCTCGACCCGGAACGGGATCCGGTCGGAGACGTCGAAGCAGGGGTCAGGGAGCTCGCCGAAGCCCGGCGTGGCCTGGTAGACGCGCCCGTCCACGACCTTGAGCGGCGGGACGGCCTCCTCGGCCTCCACGGCCACCCGGTAGGCGACGAGTTCGGGCAGCAGGTCGGCACGCCCGTTGAGCAGGCAGTAGGACAACTGGCGGAAGAAGGGGGCGCTCGCCTCGGTGATCTCCGGGACGAGGTGCCGCTCCATCAGGTCGCGGGCGTATGCCTCGGTGACCGCCCGGCTCTCGGGCGACGCGGCCAGGTAGGCGCGGCCGAAGCGGGAGGTGATCTCCTCGCGGAAGTGCCGCCGCAGCATCCGGTTGCGGGCGTTGCCCGGCTCGGTGTGCTCCTCGACCAGGCGCATCACCCGGCCGATCACCGGGAAGAACGCGTCGTCGACGGCGCCGCCCTGCTGCATGATGCTGCTGCCGTCCTCGCGCTCCACCCAGAAGTAGGCGTCGTAGTCGGCGAGCACGCTGACGGCCTTGGCCTTGAAGTAGGCCAGCGCGGTGAACTCCTGGTCCTCGTG
Source organism: Actinocorallia aurea (assembly GCF_054783995.1). NCBI lineage: Bacteria > Bacillati > Actinomycetota > Actinomycetes > Streptosporangiales > Thermomonosporaceae > Actinocorallia > Actinocorallia aurea. Next base: position 18,005 of record NZ_BAAGPQ010000024.1, on the reverse strand, counting down.
GGACAGCAGGCCCTCGGGGAAGCGCATGTCGCCGATGAGGTCGCGCCGGAACAGCTTGAGCGGCGCCAGGGTGGCGTACAGGTCGGGCCTGTCGTCGTAGATCGTCGTGCGCTCGACCGTCTGGCGGAACAGCCGGACGGGGACCTTGCGCCCGACGCCGACGTACTTGCCGATCACGATGTCGGTGTCGTTGTCCTCGGCCATGGCGACCATGAGCTCGAGGGCGCGCGGCCCGAGCCAGTCGTCGGCGTCCAGGAACAGGACGAACTCCCCCGTCGCCCGGTCCAGGCCCGCGTTGCGGGGGGCGCCGGGGCCGCCGGAGTTGGGCTGGGTGATCACCGTCAGGCGGGGGTCGGTGATCTGCCGGAGCAGGTCGAGGCTGCCGTCGGTCGAACCGTCGTCGACGCAGATCAGTTCCAGGTCGCTCAGACTCTGAGCGAACACGGATCCGACGCAGCGCTCCAGGCTCGTCCGGCAGTTGTAGACCGGCACGATGACGCTGGCTTTGGGATGGGACACGCGAGAATTCCTGTCACAAGGGAGCACATGCACATTAGCCGGACCCTGGAGCCTTGGCGAGGGAACTCCCTCTAAACGATCATGCCCCGGTCAAGGCGAACATAAGGTACGCACCCGGCGCGTGAGTGTCCACACCTCGGTCTTTCGTCGTTCATCTCCGCGCTCACAGCGCGTCACATCGGCCTCTTAGCGTCGGAGTCCTCTGCCCGACCACCGGGCGGCGACGACAGGAAGATGTGTGCGACTCCACAGCGGACGTGAAACGGGACGGGCGGTCTGCGTGATCCCGGCCCGGGGCGGCTCCAAGGGCGTCCCCGGCAAGAACCTCACCCGGGTCGGCGGCGTCCCGCTGATCACCCGGGCGATCCGCGCGGCCCAGGCCGCCCGGACGGTCGGGACCGTGCTGGTCTCCACCGACGACCGGGAGATCGCCGAGGTCGCCCGGGCCGCCGGAGCCCGCGTCGTGGACCGCCCCGACGAGCTTTCCGGCGACACCGCGACCTCGGAGTCCGCCGTTCTGCACGCCCTCGCGGCCCTGCCCGAGACGCCCGAGGCGACCGTCCTGATCCAGTGCACGTCGCCGTTCCTCGACCCCGCCGACCTCGACGCCGCCATCACGCGCGTCCTCGACGGGACCGCCGACACCGTCTTCTCGGCCCTGGAATGCCACGAGTTCCAGTGGGCCGAAGGCCCCGAGGGACTGGCCGGAGTGGGCCACAGCGCCGCGTTCCGGCCCCGCCGCCAGGACCGCGCCCCGCACTACCGCGAGACCGGCGCCTTCTACGTGATGCGGACCACCGGGCTGCTGGAGCACGGCCACCGGTTCTTCGGGACCATCGCCGCCCAGCCCGTGCCGCGCGAGCACGCCGTGGAGATCGACTCCCACGCCGACCTCGCCGTCGCCCGCGCCCTCGCCCCCCTGGCCGGCGGCCCTGAGCCCCTCGACGTCGACGCGGTCGTCACCGACTTCGACGGCGTCCACACCGACGACAAGGCCGGCGTCGGCCAGGACGGCGCCGAGACCGTCACCGTCTCCCGCGAGGACGGCATGGGGGTCTCGCTGCTGAAGAAGGCAGGCGTCCCGTTCCTGATCCTCTCCACCGAGACCAACCCCGTGGTCCGGGCCCGCGCCGAGAAACTCGGCGTCCCGGTCCTGCACGGCATCGCCGACAAGGCGGCCGTGCTCGAGAAATACCTGCGCGACGCCGGGTGGGACCCCGCCCGCGTCGCCTACGTCGGCAACGACGTGAACGACCTCGGCTGCCTGGCCCTCGTGGGCTGGCCGGTCGCGGTGCCCGGCGCGCACCCGGACGTCCTCGCGGCGGCCCGACTGGTGCTCACCCGTCCGGGCGGAGGGGGCGCGGTCCGCGAGGTCTGCGACCTCGTCCTCACCCACAAGACTTCCCAGAGCGAGGAATAACGGCATGTCTCCCATCAGCACCCCGGTCCGCATAGGCGACCTCCACGTCGGCGACGGCCGGCCCGTCTACGTCATCGGCGAGATCGGCATCAACCACAACGGCGACATGTCCATCTGCCGGCAGCTCATCGACGTCGCCGCCAACGCGGGCTGCAACGCCGTGAAGTTCCAGAAGCGGACCCCGGAGATCTGCGTCCCGCTGGACCAGCAGTCGAAGATGCGCTCCACCCCGTGGGGCGACATGACCTACCTGGAGTACAAGCACCGGGTCGAGTTCGACCACGAGCAGTACGCCGAGATCGCCAAGTACTGCGGCGAGCGCGGCCTCCAGTGGTTCGCCTCCCCCTGGGACGTGCCTTCGGTCGACTTCCTTGAGGAGTTCGACGTCGTCACGCACAAGGTGGCGTCCGCGTCGATCACCGACCGGGAGCTGCTGCGCGCGCTGGCCGCCACCGGCAAGCCGATCATCCTCTCGACCGGGATGTCGGAAATCGCCGAGATCGACGCGGCGGTCGAGATCCTCGGCACGGAGAAGCTGGTCATCCTGCACGCGACCTCCACCTACCCGCTGCCCGCCGAAGAGGCGAACCTGCGCACCATCACCACGCTCCGTGAGCGCTACGGTGTCCCCGTGGGCTACTCCGGACACGAGCGCGGCCTCCAGATCAGCCTCGCGGCCGTCACCCTCGGCGCGTGCGCGATCGAACGGCACATCACCCTCGACCGCACCATGTGGGGCTCCGACCACGCCGCCTCCCTGGAGCCGACCGGCCTCCAGCACCTCGTCCGCGACATCCGCGTGATCGAGAGCGCTCTGGGCGACGGCGTCAAGCGGGTCTTCCCCGGCGAGGCCGAGCCGCGCGAGCGGCTGCGGCGCACCACCGCCTGATGGCGGCGAGCAAGACGGGCGCGCCCCGGCTGACGGTCGTCATCCCCATGCGGGACGTCCAGGCCTACGTCGGGGACATGCTGCTCACCCTGCGCCGCAACACCGCCCCGGACATCGAGTTCCTCGCCGTCGACGACGGCAGCCGCGACGACACGCCGCGGCTGCTCGCCGAATCCGGGGTGCCCGGCCTGACCGTGCTCACCAACCCGTCCCCGCTGGGCCTGAGTGGAGCCCGCAACACCGGGCTGGACGCCGCGCGCGGCGAGTACGTCACGTTCCTCGACGGCGACGACTGGGTCGCGCCCGGGTACTTCACGGCGCTCGCCGACACGATCGAGGGGCTCGGGTGCGACTTCGTCCGGGTCGACCACATCCAGGTGACCGGGCGGCGGCACGTGCTGCACCGGGCGCCGATGGGCCGCCGCGGGCAGGTCCTCGACCCGCGCGCGGCGATCCTGCCGGTGCACGACAGGTCGATGGTCGACTACCCGTACGCGTGGGCGGGCGTCTACCGGCGCTCCCTCGGCGACCTGCTCCGGTTCCACGACCGGCTGCACACCGCCGAGGACCGGCCGTGGATCTGGCGGCTGCACAGGGAGGCGTCGAGCTATGCCGTCGCCTCCCTGGCGGGGGTCTTCTACCGGCGCGCGGTCGCCGGGTCGCTCACCCGCATCGGCGACGCCCGGCAGATGCACTTCTTCGACGCGTTCGACCTCGTCCTGGCGGAGCTGGAGTCCGATCCGGAGGCCGAGAAGCTGCGCCGCAAGGCCGTGCGGACGTACTGCGCGATGATCGCCCACCACCTGACCGAACGCGACAGGCTCACCCCGGCCCTGCGCCGGGAGTTGCGCCGCCGCGCCCGCAAGACCGTCGAGGGGTTCCCCCCCGACTCGCTCGCCGAGGCCCTGCCGGGGCTCGGCGGGGAACGCCGTGACCTGTTCGCCGACCTGTTGGGCATCGACGCTTGAGCGCTACGCAGATCCTCCTGGCCTCGACCCCGTTCGGGGCCCTGACCCTGGCCGCCGCCCTCGACGCCGGGCTCCTCGGCGACGGGCACGCGAGGCGCGTCCTCGTCGTGAGCAACAACGCGGCCATTCCCGAACTCACCCCCGGGCTCACCGAGCAGCCCGGGTGGGCGGCCATCGGGAACCGTTTCGACGCGCTCATCGACTGGAACGCCGAGATCGCGCCGCTGCACCCGTCGGGCTGGCAGCCCCGCGAGGAGGAGCTGCCGCTGTACGAGCGGTGGCTCCGCGACAGGTGGGGCCTCACCGGGCAGGACGTCGAGCTGGTCGTCGAGTCGGTCGCGGTCGCGCCCGCCCGGACCCTGTGCGCGTTGTTCTTCGACGCGCCGGTGACCGTCTACTCCGACGGGCTCATGTCCTACGGGCCGACCCGCAGCGCCCTGCCGTCCGGCGTCGGCAGCCGGATCGACCGGCTCCTGCACCTCGACCTGGTGCCCGGGCTCGTCCCGCACCTGCTACGCGAGTACGAGGTGCCTTCGGCGACCATCCCCGACGCGGCCTTCCGCAAGGTGCTGGACGAGCTGACCGACGCCGTCCGGCCCTCGCTGACCGCGCCCGGCGGCGGCTCGGTCCCCGAAGGCACGCCACTGGTCGTGGGTCAGTACCTGGCCGCTCTGGAAATCCTGACCGCGCAGGAGGAAGATGACCTTCATGTGGCGATGCTGCGTGGAGTCGTGGCCCATGGGCACACGACCGTGCTCTTCAAGCCCCATCCGGCCAGTCCGGTCCGTGCGACCGAACGCCTGGCGGACGAGGCCAGGCGCCTCGGCGCGCGGCTCCTGGTCGTCGACCAACCCGTACCGGCCGAGGCCTGGTGCGCGGCGGTACGGCCCGCACTGATCGTCGGCTGCTTCTCCACGGCGCAGATCACCGCGGCGCGCTACTACGGCGTCCCCGCGGCGGCGGTCGGCACCGCCGAGCTGCTGGACAGGCTCGCGCCCTACGAGAACAGCAACCGCGTGCCCGTCACCATCGTCGACGCGACGGTGCCGGCGCTCGGCGAGGACGGCGCGCTCACCGAACCGGAGTTCCCCGGCCCCGCCCTGGAACCCCTGGTCACGGCGGTCACGTACGCCATGCAGGCGGGCACCCGGCCCGAGCTGCGCTCCGCGGCCGCCGCCTACCTGGCCGACAAGTGGCCGGACGTCCAGCGGTACTTCAAGCGGCGCCGCCTCACCTCGCTGGGCCTGCCCGGCGGGCTTCCGGCCACCGAGCGCGCGCTCGTCTCCGCGGCGCTGCCCCGGGCGAGCCGCCGCCGCAAACTCGCGGTCGCCGCGCTGCGCCGGGTCGACCCGCGTCGGGACTGAGCCGGTGTCCGGCGCGTACCCTCCGGGCCCGGTACGCGGGCGGGTCCTGCTGTGCGCGGCGGCCACCCGGCTCGGCGCCGCCGCGTTCGCCGCGGCGCTCGACCTCGGGCTGCTGCCCGCGGCGCCCCGCCGGATCCTGCTGGCGTCCGTCCCGCCCGGCCCCGCCGTCGCCGCGCGCTTCACCGACGTCCTCGACTGGGACGCCGAGTTCGCCCCGCTGCGCCCCCTCGGCTGGACGCCCCGCCCCCAGGACCTGCCCGTCCTGGAACGCTGGCTGACCCAGCGCTGGTCGCTGGCGGGGCCGATCAGGCTCGTCGTCGACGCGCCCGCCGCGCTGGCGACGCTCGGCGCGGTCCTCACCGCGGCCCGCATCACCGTGTGCGCGGCGGGCCTCGACTCCTACGGGCCGACCGAGGTCAGGCCGCCGGACGGCGTCGGCTCGCGGATCACGCGGCTGCTCCACCTCGACCTCGTCCCTGGGCTGTCCCCGCTGCTGCTGCGCGAATACGGCCTCGTCTCCACCCCGGTGCCCGCGGCGCCCCTCCAGACGCTGCTCGGCCCGCCGGACGCGCCCGCGCCCGCCGCGAAGGGCGCCCTGCTGCTGCCCGAGGACCTCGCGGCGCGCGGGGTGCTCCCGGCCGAGGCCGAGCAGGTCATGCTGGCCTCGGCGGTGCGGGCCGTCGCCGCCCGCGGCATCACCTCGCTGCGCTGCGCGGGCGAGACCGTGCCCGGGGCGGTCCTGCGCGAGGCGCGGCGGCTGGGCCTGGCCGTCGGGACCGTCGCCGATCCCTGGTCGGCGCGGCCCGTCCTCGCCGTCGGACACGCCTCGGCGACGCTCACCGCGCTCGCCCGGATCGGCGGCGCCACCGTCGCCGCGGTCGGCACCCGCCGCCTCGTGCCCACCTCCGAGCGGGTCGCCGCGACCCTCACCCACCTGACCGTCCCGCTGCTCACCCGCGGCGGCCGGCTCGTCCCCCCGGCCCGCCCTCCTCTCCAGCCACTCCTCGACGCCCTCTCCTACACGCTGCGGCCCGGCCAGCTCCCCGAACTCCGCCCGGCGGCCGTCGCGCACCTCACCGGAGCCGACGCCGCGCACGGGTACTTCCCTGCCTCCGGGCTCGCGGCGCTCGGCCTGCCCGCCCCCGGCACGGCGCAGCGGCTGCGCCGGGTCCTGCACCTCGGAGCGCTCCCCCGCCATGCCCGTCCTCTCGGTGATCAGCCCTGTCCGTGATGTGGCCCGCTACGTCCCGGACCTCCTCGCCTCCCTGTCGGCCAACGCCCGCCCCGGCTTCGAGTTCCTCGTCGTCGACGACGGCTCGGCCGACGCCACCGCGGACCTGCTGCGCCGCGCCCGCGTCCCCGGCCTGAAGGTCCTGACGCGCGAGACGCCCGGCGGCCCGTCGGCGGCCCGCAACACCGGACTGGCCGAGGCCTCGGGCGCATACGTCACCTTCCTGGACGGAGACGACTGGATCCGGCCCGGCTACCTCGCCGAACTCGTCGCCGCCATCGAGGCGCTGGGCTGCGACTTCGTCATGACCGACCACATCGAGGCGCGCGGCGCGCGGCGGATCCTGCGCGTCCCGCCCGAGGCGCGGCTCGGCGAGCCGCTGCCGGCGCGCGCCGCGATCCTGCCCCAGCACGACAAGTCGATGGTCGACTACCCCTACACCTGGGCAGGGATCTACCGGCGCTCACTGGGGCCGCTGCTGGAGTTCGACCCGAGGCTGCACACCGCCGAGGACCGGCCCTGGTTCTGGCGGCTCTACCGGCGCGCCGACGACTTCGCCGTCGTCTCCCTGCGCGGCGTCTTCTACCGGCGCGGGACGACGACCTCGCTCACCCGCATCGGCGACGCCCGCCAGCTCCACTTCTTCGACGCGTTCGACACGATCCTCGCCGACCTCGACGCCGACGGCGAGCCCCCGGAGATGCGCTACAAGGCGATCCGCAACTACTGCGCCATCATCGCCCGGCAGATCACTGCGGAGGCCCGCCTCACCCCGAAGCTGCGGGCCGCCCAGCGCGCGCGGGCGGCCACGACCCTGCGCGCGCTGCCCGCCGACGTCCTCGCCTCGGTCCTGCACGGCTGGGGACCCGAGCGCAGGGAACTGCTGGAAGGGGTGGCGGGCCTCGCCGATCAGCCCCGGCTCAGCACGCGGCGGACGCGCATGAGCGCCAGGTAGGCGGGAGGCGGCAGCTCCACCCGCAGCCGGGCGCGCAGCCGCTCCTTGCGGCCGCCCGCGGCCCGCGGCCTCGGCGGCAGTCCGGGCGCGGCGGCCACGAGGTCGTCGAGGGAGTCGGCCCAGTCGTCCTCGTCTGCCGGATGGAAGTAGTTCTCCCGGCACCAGCGCGGGTCGGGCTTCTTGAAGGAGCCGCGCGCGAGTTCGTCGAGCGTGCCGAGCACCCCGCTGCCCTCGAACACCAGGTTGATCATCTCGGCGGAGACCCCGAAGTCCTCCAGGACGAGCAGCGGCACCCCCGCGGCGATCGCCTCCAGCGCCGCCGTCGAGCTGACCGTGACGAACCCGGCGGCCGACTTCAGGTGCGCGCGCATCGGGCCCGCGTCGAACTCCAGCAGGCCCTGGTCATAGGGCAGGTCCCGCCACAGGTCGGCGTAGTTCAGCAGCTCGCGGTGCGTCTGCTCCTCGCCCGGCAGCGCGCGCAGCTTCACCACGACCCTGAGGTCCGGCCGGGCGAGCGCCAGCGCGGCGAGCGCGTGCAGCACGTCCTCCCGCTCCGACCTCAGCACCGGGACCTTCGCCTGCGTCGCGAACACGACGCGATCGGGCGCGCCCGCCTCGGGCAGGCCGCCCAGGAACGGCAGCGTGGTCCGGACGACCTTGCCGGGCAGCCCCAGCGACCGGCCGATCGCGGCGAACTCCTCGACCTCCCGGCCGCTGTGCACCACGAAGAGGTCGGCGGAGGCCCGCAGCTCCCAAGCGCGCTGGGTGGCCGGGATCGAGATACCGGGCAGCCCTGTCGCCAGGACGCGGCGGCGGCCCCGCGAGACCGCGGGCGCGAGCGCGCGCACGACCGGCCCGGTGCAGGCGAGCAGCACCGCGTCCGGATCGAAGCGGCGCAGCAGCGCCCGGTACCCGCGGGCGGACACCACCCGCGGGACGTCGAGGCCGCTCCCGCTCACCGCGGCGGCCCGCTGCTGCGCCGACGGCGTGATCGGCGAGCGCACCACCACGAGCCGGTGCTCGCCCGGGAGCCCGCGCAGCAGCGCGGCGCCCCACTTGAGATAGGAATCGGAATCGGCGACGGCGAGGATCCTCAAGCGAACTCCGGCCCCACGGTGAAAAGGCTGAGATGGGTGCGCAGCGACGGGTCCGCCGCGTCGGTCCACCACTCGTGCGGGACGGTGACGCCCTCGATGGCCGGTCCCGCCCCGCCCAGCAGGACTCGCAGCGACGACAGGGCCGTCGACGGCAGGCTGACCACGCGGTGCCAGGAGGTCAGGCCGCGCAGGCTCATCTCGACCGGCAGCTTCGACTCGTGCACCCGTACCCGGGGGTCCTGCCGCAGCGTGTCGAGCACCTGCGGGCACTCGCGCCGGTGCGGGTGGTAGACGAACGGCTCCACCGCGGCCCGCCCGTTCAGCCACCGCACGTACGCGCCGCGGTCGATCAGCCCGTTGGCGACGAGCGAGGTGCCGAGCATCACCAGCCGCTCGGGCGGGGCAGGGTCGGCGGGCAGCGAGCGCAGGTACGGGAAGTCGTGCGTGACGACCGAGATGCCGACCCGGCTGGCCCGCGCCATGACCGCGGACGGGACCGGCAGCGCCGTGAAGACCGTCACCCGGCCCGCCTCGGCGAGCGAGCGCAGCCGCGCCCCGGCGAGTGCGCCGAGACCGCGGCGCACGAGCCCCGCCTTGGCCCGCGCCCGGATCAGCGGCGACCGCCACGGCCCGGACAGGAGACCGAGCAGATGCAGGGTCGCCAGGCCGTCGTCGACGAGCACGACGCGCCCGGGGGCGCGCCCGGTCAGCAGCGCCGACTGCGCCTGCCCGGAGAACGCGTCGCCGAGCGCCCAGGCCCGGCGGCCGGCCGAAGCGCGGGTCGCGTCTTCCAGCGCGGTTCCCGAGGGCAGTCCCAGCCGCGCCGCCTCCGCGGCGGTCGCGGCGAGCGCGGGCGAACCCGTGCGGACCCGCACCGTCACCGGACCGAGCAGTCCCGCGTGCCGAGCCTCCAGCACCGACAGCAACTGGAGTGGTGACTCGACCCAGGCCAGATCCGTCATCGCCACCTATCAATACTGGTCAGGTTCCAACACAGTGTGACCGAACGTCACCCCAAACCTTCCCAGACGCACATGAACGGACGACCAACATGAGCTGTCCGAAGCGATTAGCAATCTTTACGGACGTCGATCTCGCTAAGCTGCCTCCGGTCCCCCAACTCTCCCCCAGGAGTCTTCTCTTGACTGACAGGCGTCGCTTCCTGTTCGGCGCGGGCGTTCTTGCCGCGGGCTCGGCCGCTTGCGCGGTCTGGCCTTCGCAGAGCGACGGGTCCGCCGCGCCCAAAGAGCGCCTGGCCGCGCCCGAACAGCCGCCCAGCTCACCGCACGGCGATCTCGCCGAAGTAGAGCCCATGGGCGACGTCGCCCAGCGCGGACCCGTGGCCGGCAAGCCGAACTTCGTCATCATCAACGCCGACGACCTCGGCTGGGGCCAGCTCGGCGCCTACGGGCAGACGAAGATCCAGACGCCGCGCCTCGACCAGATGGCGAACGAGGGTCTGCGCTTCACCGACGCCTACGCGCCCGCACCCGTCTGCGCGCCCTCCCGCGCGTCGATGCTGACCGGCCTGCACGCCGGGCACAACCCCGTGCGGCGCAACCCCCCGAAGGAGGGTGAGCTGCCCATTCCGGCGGGGACCATCACCATCGGCGACATGCTCCAGGCCGTGGGTTACAAGACCGGCCTGTTCGGCAAGTGGGGTTTCGGACGGAACGCCGGGGACGAGGGCAGCCACCCCAACGCGCGCGGCTTCGGCGAGTTCTTCGGGTACATGACCCACCACGCGGCCAAGAGCTACTATCCGCGCTTCCTGTGGAACAACCGCAACAAGGTCAGCCTGCCGGGCAACTTCGACGACTACGGCGCCCTGTACGGCCCCGACCTGATCATGGACCGGGCCCTGGAGTTCATCGAGAACAACAAGGACGAGCCGTTCCTGCTCCTGCTCACCCTGCCGCTGCCGCACGCCCCGTCGGTGATCAGCGACCTGGGCGCCTACGGGAGCAAGCCCTGGAACCCGGCGAACAAGACCCACGCCGCCCAGATCACCCGGCTCGACTCCTACACCGGCCTCCTGCTCGACACGCTCAAGCGGCACGGCCTCGACGAGAACACCATCGTGATCTTCACGGGCGACAACGGCGCCCACGAGGAGAACGGCGTGGAGCCCGCCTTCTTCAACGCGGGAGGCCCGTTCAAGGGCATCAAGCGCAACCTCTACGAGGGCGGCATCCGGGTGCCGTTCATCGTCTGGTCGCCCAAGCTGCTGAGCAAGACCGTCCGCAAGCGCACGACCCACCAGACGACCCACATCGACCTCATGGCGACGATGGCCGACTACGCGGGCGCCAAGGCCCCGGCGAACGACGGGCTCTCGCTGCGCAAGGTCTTCAACGGCGCCGGCGGGGCCCCGACCCACGAGTACCTGTACTGGCTCCGGCTGCACGCCGGATCGACCAAGACCCACCGGGCGCTGGAGCACGGACGGGGCAGGCAGTGCTCGGCGGCCGTGCGGTTCGGCGACTGGAAGCTCATCGGGTGGGCGCCGGGCCGGGAGTACAGCGCGCCCAACGGCAGGTGGGTCTATGAGCTGTACGACCTCAGCAAGGACCCCGGGGAGAAGAAAAACCTCGTCAAGAGCCACCCAGCGATCGTCAGCCGCGGCGTTCGGTACATCAAGCAGTCGTGGCGAGCCCCATAATGGACCTGAGGTTGCCTGTTTCTCAGTTAATATTCAGCAACAATAGTCCAGATTGGCAAGGTTCGTCGCTATCGTCTCGTGCGAACCGCCAACGACCCGGGACATGAGGGATGCAGGAAGCACAGCGCAGCACCGCAGTCAAGCGGGCAATCCGCCGCCGTACCGAACACCTCGCGGAGGCGCTCCGGCCGCCCGGCGTCAAGCCCAAGCGGCGCGTCGAGGTCCCATCCCGCCGAAACGGAGCCAAGCGCCTCGTCCCATCCCCCGTCTTCGTCCTGTCCTCCCAACGGTCGGGATCGACCCTGCTGCGAGTGATCCTCAACAGCCACTCGCAGATCCGCGCGCCGCACGAGCTGCACCTGCGCACCCTCAAGGTCGAGCCCAGCCGTGAGTTCTCCGACGACGTCATGGGCGCCCTCGGCCTCACCCGCAAGGAACTCGAACACCTGCTGTGGGACCGGATCCTCCACCACGAGATGGAGCGCAGCAAGGCCCAGGTCATCGTCGACAAGACGCCGGCCAACGCCCTGATGTGGCGCCGTTTCCACACCGCCTGGCCGAAGGCCCGGTACATCTTCCTGCTCCGGCACCCCCAGTCGGTCGTCGAGTCGGTCATGAACCGCCGCAAGGGCGCCGAGCTCGACGCGGTGGTCCAGGAGACCTACAACTACGTCGCCGGTGTCGAAGAGGCCCGCCAGAACCTCGACGGCGTCACCGTCAGGTACGAGGACCTCACCGCCGACCCCGAGCGCGAGACCAAGCGGATCTGCGAGTACCTGGGCCTGCCCTGGGAGGCCGGCATGGTCGACTACGGCGCCCAGGACCACGGCCCCATCAAGCCGGTCTTCGGCGACTGGAGCGCCAACATCAAGTCCGGCAAGGTCCAGGCCGCCCGGCCCCTGCCCACGATCGAGACCATCGACCCCAAGCTCCTCGACATCGTCAAGGCCTGGGGATACCTGGACTAGTCGTACCGACGCATCGCACGGCCGCGGCCCCGCCTCCCGATCAGTGAGGCGGGGCCGCGGTCTTTTCCAGCCGTACGCAGAACTCTTTGTGCCGTTCACTCTCCGTACACGCTTCCTGGTCACGATTCCGATGTAAGCAACATCGTCGGATCTGCAAGCAAGATCGTCGGATCGCGGAAGATCGGGAGGCGGCCCCATGCGGGTCTGCGTCTGCACCGTCGGCCACCACCCCGAGGACGCGCGGATTCTGCACCGGCAGATCCGGGCGCTGCTCGACGGCGGCCACAAGGTCACGTACATCGCCCCTTTCCGGGCACACCGGGCCACGCCCTGGCGGGAGATCACCCCCGTCGACGTCCCGCTGCGGGCACACAGGTTCGCCACGCTGCGGCACGCCCGAAGGGCCCTGGCCGAGCGCGCGAAACACACCGACCTCTACCTGCTGCACGACCCGGAACTGCGCCGGGCCGTCCCCCGCGGCGTCCCCGCGGTCCTCGGCGGCGTCTTCCCGACGCTGACGCCCGTCCCGGCCGCTCCGCCCCGGCCCCCGGACGACCCCCGGGTCGTCCGCCTCGGCAGGCTGACCCGGCCCGCAGGCGTCGCGGAGATCATCGAGACGGCCCGGGGCCTCGCCGAGCACGGCATCGCGGTCGAACTCATCGGGCCCGCCGACGAGGACGTCCGGCCGCTCCTGCGCGACGCCGTCCGCGAAGGGGCCCTGCGCTGGTACGGGTTCGTGCCGAACGACAGGGCGCTGCGGATCATCTCCGGCGCCTCGGCGGCCCTCGGCCCGCTGCGGCCCGCCCGGCCCGTCAGCGCCGAGGTGCCCACGCCCGTCCTCGAGTACCTGGCGCACGGCGTCCCCGTGATCGCCGGACCCGACCCCGCGGCCTCCTACCTGCTGGAGGAGACGGGCGCGGGCCTGATCGTCCCGAACCCTGCCGCGGCAGTTCAGGCGGTCCTACGGCTGCGGGCGGACGCCGCCCTGCGCGCCGACATGGCCCTGCGCGGCCACCGCGCCGCGGCCGGGCGCTTCGCCTGGGCGGACGCCGCCCCGGCCTTCCTCGCCGCACTGGAGGCCGCCGCCGACGGCGCCGGCACGGCCTCCGTCAGCGCAGATGGGCGAACCGCCGCGCCCACGCGGCGAACCACGGCTGGTAGAACGGCACGCCCTCCGCGAGCGGCATCACATAGGTGACCGTCTCCGCGTAGTAGCGGCGCTGGAAGTCCAGCGGCATCCGGTCCAGGGTCGACACGTTGCTCGCCCGGTCCGCCAGCTTCACCGCGATCACCTGCGGCGGAGCCTCCCGCAACCTCCGCAGGTAGGCGACCTTGCCCGTCCGCTTCTCCCGCTTGCTCGCCGCCGGGGGCTTGGTCAGCCAGTCGACGTACTCGGCGACGACCGGCCCGAACGCGTCCTCCACGTCCGCGACCGTCGCCGCGGTGTCCTCGACCGCGTCGTGCAGCAGCACGGCCGCCAGCACCTCCGGATCACGCTCGCCCGCCCCCGCGAACGCCACCTCCAGGGCCTCGAACAGATGGACCGTGTAGGGCTCGCCCGTCGGCCTCTTCTGGTCCCCGTGCCAGCGGGCGGCGGCCTCCGCGGCGCGCCGCACGACGTCCAGGGGCGCCGGGTCCAGCGCCTCGGCGAGTTCCGGCGCGGCGTCCGGCCAGGCCGTCCAGGCGCCGGGCACCTCCCGGGGATGCGGGTGGTCGGTGTTCACGGGATTCACCGTAGTGCGGGAGGATCGCCCCATGGGTGCTGAGGCCGAACGCGAGTGGGTCGCCGAGGAGAGCGTGCTGATCGACGCCTCCCCCGACGAGGTCTTCGCCGCGGTGTCCGATCCGCGCCAGGTCGTCCGGTGGTCGCCGGAGGTGTTCAAGGTCTGGGTCCGCGACGAGCCGGTCGAGGAGTGGAGCAGGTTCGTCGGGTTCAACCGGCGCGGCCCGTTCGTCTGGTTCACCTCCTGCGAGGTCTCCGTGTACGACCCCGGCAGGGTCTTCGCCTTCCGCGTCACCACCTTCCGGATGGAGGTCGCGCTCTGGGGCTACCGGCTGGAGCCCGTCGGGTCCGGCACCCGCCTCACCGAGTACTGGCAGGACCTGCGCCGCGGCAGCCGCACCGCCGGGCTCGTCGCCCTGCTCGGCCGGATCTTCACCGGCACCCCGCCGCAGCGCCGCGCCGCCCTCAACCGCGCGGGCATGCGCGCCACCCTCACCGGGATCAAAGCCGCCCTGGAGACCCCGGCCGGACAGGCCTCCACCAACACCCCGCCGACCGCATAGGCTTCATGGATGCCCTTTGAGTGCTCCGCACTCGGAGGAATCACACGGCGTGATCCCGAGCGCCCGATCATCGCCCGGCCGGAGGCCGGGCAGTCCAACAGGAGCGGTATGAGCGAAGTGGGCGGGGGCGCCGCCGCGTCCGGGCCGGTCGCCGGGCAGGTCAAGGACGCGGAGATCGCCGCAGAGCAGACCCGGGTCGACGCCGCCTACGTCCGCCTCGACGAGATGCGCGCCGAGGCCGAGCACATGATCCGGGAGGGCTTCCGGCAGTCCCAGGCCGGCACGCGCAGTTCCCTCGTCGACCGGGACGCCATGGTCTACCAGGCGTCCCTGCGCGCCCAGGCGCTCAACGTCGCCGACGACGGGCTCGTGTTCGGCAGGCTCGACCTCGACGCCGAGGCCTCGGCCGCCGCTGCCGCCGCCGCGTCCGCCGAAGCCGCAGAGGACGCAGAGGACAAGGCCGGGGAGCGGAACGGTCCGCTCTACATCGGCAGGGTCGGCGTCCGGACCCGCGACCACGAGTCCCTCGTCGTCGACTGGCGCGCCCCCGCCGCCGAGGCGTTCTACCGGGCCACCCCCGAGGACCCGCGCGGCATCATCCGCCGCCGCGTCCTGCACTCGCGCGGCCACCGCGTCATCGACATCGAGGACGACCTCCTGCAGCCCGGCAGCGCCGACGGCCTCACCGTCGTCGGCGACGGCGCGTTCCTCGCGTCCCTCGCCCGCACCCGCGAAGGCGCGATGCGCGACATCGTCGCCACCATCCAGCGCGAGCAGGACGTCATCATCCGCGCGCCCGCCGACGGCACGGTGATCGTGCGGGGCGGGCCCGGCACCGGCAAGACCGCGGTCGCGCTGCACCGCGTCGCCTACCTGCTCTTCCACCACCGCCGCAGGTTCGGCGGGCGCGGCGTCCTCATCGTCGGCCCCAACCAGCGGTTCACCGCCTACATCGAACGCGTCCTGCCGTCCCTCGGCGAGGGCTCGGCCGCGCTGCGCTCCCTCGGCGACCTCGTCCCCGGCGTCGCCGCGACCCGGCACGACACCCCCGAGCTCAGCCGCATCAAGGGCGCGGGCGCGATGGCCGGGATCATGCGCCGCGCCGTCGGCGACCACCCGCCGGGCGCGCCCGACCTCCTGACGGTCGTGCACGCCGGCGTCGTCGTCCGGCTCGACCGGCCCCGCCTCGACAAGATCCGCCGCCAGCTCCACCAGCGTGTCTCCGGCAGCGTCAACACCGCGCGCCGCAAGGTCGCCGAGACCCTCCTCGACGCCCTGTGGGACAGGTTCGTGGAGATCGGCGGCCTCATCGACGCGCCCGGCATCAAGCGCGGCGAGTTCACCGCCAACGCCCGCGACCAGTTCGGCGACTTCCTCACCGCCTGGTGGCCCATCCGCACCCCCGCCGAGGTGCTGCGCTCCCTCGGCGACCCCGACCGGCTGCGCGCGTCCGCCGGCCGCGACCTCACCCCCGCGCAGATCGGCCGCCTCGCCGCGTCGTTCGCGCGCGAGGACGACTGGTCGTACCAGGACGTCGCCCTCCTCGACGAGATCGACGCCGTCCTCGGCCGGCCGCCGCGCCCCGTGGGCAAGGTCCGCGAGGACGACCCGTACGTCGTCGACGGCGTCAACATCCTCACCGGCGAGGAGGTCGCCGACTGGGAGCCGGAGTACCGGGAGCTGTCGACGTCCATCGAGCGGTCCGAGCGGGCCCGGCGCGTCGACGACGAGGCCGAGGAGGCCACCGACTTCGGACACGTCGTCGTGGACGAGGCCCAGGACCTGTCCCCGATGCAGTGGCGCATGCTCGGCCGCCGCGGCCGCCAGGCCACCTGGACCGTCGTGGAGGACCCCGCCCAGGCCGCCTGGGAGGACCTTGAGGCGTCCCGCTCGGCCATGTCCGCGGCCCTCGGCATCGCCGACCCGAACGACAGGGGCGGCCAGCCGGGCCGCGACCCTTCCCGCGGCCCCCAGAGCCGCCGAGGCGGCCGGAACCGCCGAGGGGGAGCCTCCCGTACCCCCCGCCGCCCCCACCACGCCTACGAACTCACCACGAACTACCGCAACTCCGTCGAGATCGCCTCGGTGGCCACCCGGGTCCTCGCCAAGGCAGTCCCCGACGCGGTCCCCGCCCGCGCCGTCCGGCGGAGCGGCCACGACGCCGTCATCGGCCTCCACGAGCACCTGGGCGAGCCCGCTCTCCTGCACGCCGCGCGCGACGCCGTCATCGACCTCCTGGGCCAGGTCGACGGCACCATCGGCGTGATCCTCCCGCTCGGCTGGCCCCGCGAGACCTGGGACGTCCCCGACCGCGTCCAGACCCTCGACGTCCTCGAGGCCAAGGGCCTCGAATTCGACGCCGCGGTCCTGGTCTCCCCGGAGACCGTCGCCACCCAGTCCCCCACCGGCCTGCGCACCCTCTACGTGGCGGTCTCCCGGGCCACCCAGCGCCTCACCGTCCTCACCACCGACCCGGCCTGGAAGATCCTCCTGGAGGCCTGACCGGCGAAGATTCCGCACCGACAAGGCGCGTTCCCGCAGGCGATGCGGGAGCGCGCCTTCGTCATTCGTGATCTCCGCATTCGTGATCTCCCCGGCCGTTCTGTCGGTCGGAGCCGCAAGGATGGCGGGCCGGCGGAGATCGCCGGAGAGATCCGATCAAGGAGTCACCTGATGAGCGGTACGACCGGACGGCGCCTGACCACGCCGCCCCCACCCGTCGCGGTCGAGGAACTGGTCCCGGAGCTGGCAGAACTCGCGCGGACCACGGTCCGCCTTCATCCGCGTCCGGGCACGCCGGAGGTCCATGAGAGCTCCGCGGGCGGCCCCCTCCTGTGGCCCGCCGGTGAGCCGTGGCCGCACTGCGCGGACCTGGACCGGCACGAGGAGCTCAGCGCGCCCGTGCCGACCCGACCCGTGCCCCTCGTCCCCGTCCTCCAGCTCTTCGCCGCCGACGTTCCCGAGCTGCCCTTCCCCGACGGCGCCGACGTCCTGCAGGTGCTGTGGTGCCCTCACGACCACCGGGAGGACTACGCGCCCGCCGTCACGCTGCGATGGCGCGACGCCGCCGCGGTGACCGGCCCGATCACCTCCCCGCCGGAACGCACGGAGCAGGCCGAGGAGGACTACCTGCCCGTCCCATGCGTCCTGTCACCGGAGAGGGTGCGCGAGTACCCCGACTACAGCGAACTCCCCGACGACCTGCAGGACCGCGTCAGAGGCATCAAGGACGACCCTTCCCACGAGTGGAGCTACCACTACCACCTGTCGACGGCGCCCGGCTGGAAGGTGGGCGGCTGGCCGGCCTCATGCCAGGACGTCCTTCGCCCCGACTGCGCGGCCGGACATCCCATGGAGTACCTGCTGACGATCGCCAGCGGCGAATTCGACGGCGAGTCCTGGCGGACCTGGGAGCCGCGGGAGGAGGCCACGACGCGCACCGACCGGGAGCCGGTCGGCATCATGCTCGGCGACATGGGGGAACTCAACCTGTTCCTCTGCCGAACCTGCCCGGACCTCCCGATGGAATCCGTCTTCGCCTGCTCATAGCCGACTTCCGGAAATGCGGAAAGGCCCCGAACCGAAGTTCGGGGCCTTTCCTCACAGATATTGCGGCGGTGTCCTACTCTCCCACACAGTCTCCCGT